>NZ_BAAHSC010000341.1:0-236 GCF_054655095.1 Thermus sp. FJN-A | reverse complement strand
GAAGAGGCCGAGGTCTTTGGCGAGGGCCAGGGCCTTGTTGTGCTTGCCGCCGAACTCTAGGGCGGCAAGGAGGGCGAGGGTGAGGATGGCGGAGGCGGGCGTTTTGGCTTGGGGGTCATCCTTGTAGCCCATGGCTTGCAGGGCGTCGTCTATAATGCAAAAGGCCGCTATGAGACGGGAAAGCATAGCGGCCACTATTTTTTCAGATCCAGGGGATAGGTAGCAACTTGGGTTAG
>NZ_BAAHSC010000340.1:0-236 GCF_054655095.1 Thermus sp. FJN-A | reverse complement strand
GCAGACTTGACCGATATGTATCCCCCGGGTATACAAAGGGCATGACCTTGCGCGAAGCCTTGTCCCAAGTCCCCGACCCTAGGGCCCGCAACCGGCGATACCCCCTGTGGGGCCTCTTGGCCCTCATCCTGGTGGCCTTCCTCAGCCGCGTGGACTCCCTGCGCGGCGTGGAACGCTTCGCCCGCGCTCACCCCCACCTCCTCCCCCACCTGGGCCTGCGCAAGCCCCCAGGCCAC
>NZ_BAAHSC010000339.1:0-236 GCF_054655095.1 Thermus sp. FJN-A | reverse complement strand
CAGACTTGACCGATATGTATCCCCCGGGTATACAAAGGGCATGACCTTGCGCGAAGCCTTGTCCCAAGTCCCCGACCCTAGGGCCCGCAACCGGCGATACCCCCTGTGGGGCCTCTTGGCCCTCATCCTGGTGGCCTTCCTCAGCCGCGTGGACTCCCTGCGCGGCGTGGAACGCTTCGCCCGCGCTCACCCCCACCTCCTCCCCCACCTGGGCCTGCGCAAGCCCCCAGGCCACA
>NZ_BAAHSC010000338.1:0-236 GCF_054655095.1 Thermus sp. FJN-A | reverse complement strand
CCCGTTGGGAAGTGGAGAACCGGTCCTTTTGGGTGCGGGACGTTCTCTTTCGCGAGGACGCTTGCCAAGTGCGGGGGAGAGGGGCGTGGGTCCTGGCGGTGCTGCGGGGGTTTTTGGTCTCGCGGCTAAACCGGGAGGGGGTTAAGGGGAAGAAGGCGGCCTTGGAGGCTTTCTCCTTCAACCCCCTCTCCGCCCTCCGCTTCCTGGGGCTCTATGCAGTATAGCGGTCAAGTCTG
>NZ_BAAHSC010000337.1:0-236 GCF_054655095.1 Thermus sp. FJN-A | reverse complement strand
AGCTCCTTAGAAAGGAGGTGATCCAGCCGCACCTTCCGGTACAGCTACCTTGTTACGACTTCGCCCCAGTCACGAGCCCTACCCTCGGCGCCTGCCCAAAGGCTCCCGGCGACTTCGGGTAGAACCCGCTCCCATGGCGTGACGGGCGGTGTGTACAAGGCCCGGGAACGTATTCACCGCGGCATGGCTGATCCGCGATTACTAGCGATTCCGGCTTCATGGGGTCGGGTTGCAGA
>NZ_BAAHSC010000336.1:0-236 GCF_054655095.1 Thermus sp. FJN-A | reverse complement strand
CGGGTAAAACCCTTTAAACGTGCCCCACAAGACACGTCCACATGGGGGATTAGCCTGGGTTTCCCCAGGTTGTCCCCCTCTTCCGGGTAGGTCACCCACGCGTTACTCACCCGTCCGCCGCTGACCACGGAGTAAAACCCCATGGCCCGCACGACTTGCATGTCTTAGGCACGCCGCCAGCGTTCACCCTGAGCCAGGATCAAACTCTCCAACAAAAACGCCTAAAAGGCGTTTGG
>NZ_BAAHSC010000335.1:0-236 GCF_054655095.1 Thermus sp. FJN-A | reverse complement strand
ACTCCAGGATCTTGGTGACCACGCCGGCACCCACGGTCCGCCCACCCTCACGAATGGCAAACCGCAAGCCCTCCTCCAACGCCACCGGCTTGATCAGCTCCACCGTAAACGTCACATTGTCCCCAGGCATCACCATCTCCACCCCCTGGGGCAACTCCACCACCCCCGTCACATCCGTCGTCCGAAAGTAAAACTGCGGCCGGTACCCAGAAAAAAACCCCGTGTGCCGGCCCCCC
>NZ_BAAHSC010000334.1:0-236 GCF_054655095.1 Thermus sp. FJN-A | reverse complement strand
TGTTCCCATGGTCATCCGCAGGAGGAACAGCCGGCGGTATCTCCCTTGGATGCAGTACCTGGCCATCGTGGGGCGGAGGGTGGTGGAGACGGTGGGGAGCATGCTCCATCACCTCTTCCCCAGGCGCATCCACGCCGTGACCCAGGAGGGTTTCGTCATCAAAGTTCTCACCTTCGTCCTGGCCCATAACATCAGTCTCCTGACCCAGAAGATGGCTGGGTAGCAACTTGGGTTAT
>NZ_BAAHSC010000333.1:0-236 GCF_054655095.1 Thermus sp. FJN-A | reverse complement strand
TCCCATGGTCATCCGCAGGAGGAACAGCCGGCGGTATCTCCCTTGGATGCAGTACCTGGCCATCGTGGGGCGGAGGGTGGTGGAGACGGTGGGGAGCATGCTCCATCACCTCTTCCCCAGGCGCATCCACGCCGTGACCCAGGAGGGTTTCGTCATCAAAGTTCTCACCTTCGTCCTGGCCCATAACATCAGTCTCCTGACCCAGAAGATGGCTGGGTAGCAACTTGGGTTATACT
>NZ_BAAHSC010000332.1:0-236 GCF_054655095.1 Thermus sp. FJN-A | reverse complement strand
TCCCATGGTCATCCGCAGGAGGAACAGCCGGCGGTATCTCCCTTGGATGCAGTACCTGGCCATCGTGGGGCGGAGGGTGGTGGAGACGGTGGGGAGCATGCTCCATCACCTCTTCCCCAGGCGCATCCACGCCGTGACCCAGGAGGGTTTCGTCATCAAAGTTCTCACCTTCGTCCTGGCCCATAACATCAGTCTCCTGACCCAGAAGATGGCTGGGTAGCAACTTGGGTTATGAT
>NZ_BAAHSC010000331.1:0-236 GCF_054655095.1 Thermus sp. FJN-A | reverse complement strand
TGGTCCCATGGTCATCCGCAGGAGGAACAGCCGGCGGTATCTCCCTTGGATGCAGTACCTGGCCATCGTGGGGCGGAGGGTGGTGGAGACGGTGGGGAGCATGCTCCATCACCTCTTCCCCAGGCGCATCCACGCCGTGACCCAGGAGGGTTTCGTCATCAAAGTTCTCACCTTCGTCCTGGCCCATAACATCAGTCTCCTGACCCAGAAGATGGCTGGGTAGCAACTTGGGTTAT
>NZ_BAAHSC010000330.1:0-236 GCF_054655095.1 Thermus sp. FJN-A | reverse complement strand
CCGTGTTTAATAGGGGGGCACACCTTAGCACGAGGAGGTGCCCCGTGGACCAGGATACCTTGCGGATCTTGCTGAGGGAAGCGGTGCGGGAGACAGTAGCCGAGGTTCTGCAGACGGTTCTGGAGCTGGACCGGACGGCCTTCTTGCAGGTGCACGGAGGCCGCAGGAACGGCTACTACCCCCGCAAGCTGGAGACCACCTTCGGCCAGGTGGACCTGAAGGTCCCTAGGGATCGG
>NZ_BAAHSC010000329.1:0-236 GCF_054655095.1 Thermus sp. FJN-A | reverse complement strand
TCCAGGGATCAACGCCCGCTACCGGCTCCCCCTGGCTTATCGCAGGTAGCCACGTCCTTCATCGGCTCGGGTGCCAAGGCATCCACCGTGGGCCCTTAGCATCTTGACCCTCAAAGACCACGCTCCACACGTGGCCCTGGGCTCCTATCCATCCACCCCAGCTTTCAAGATCCCCCGCCACCATCCAGGCAGCGCAAAGAAAAAACTACCAGACCAAAGCACCTGTGTCAAGGGGG
>NZ_BAAHSC010000328.1:0-236 GCF_054655095.1 Thermus sp. FJN-A | reverse complement strand
GGGATTCGGTATCCGAGGGCCCCACAACCCCGCCCGGACAAGCCAGACGGTTTAGGCTCTTCCCCTTTCGCTCGCCGCTACTCAGGGAGTCGCTTTCGCTTTCCTCTCCTCTGGGTACTGAGATGTTTCAGTTCCCCAGGTTCCCCCCGCCCTAAAGGGCGGTGACCCGTGTTCCCACGGGCCGGGTTCCCCCATTCGGACATCCAGGGATCAACGCCCGCTACCGGCTCCCCCTG
>NZ_BAAHSC010000327.1:0-236 GCF_054655095.1 Thermus sp. FJN-A | reverse complement strand
CCCCAGCTCATCCGAGGGGTTTGCATCCCCCACCGGTTCGGGCCTCCACTGGGTCTCACCCCAGCTTCACCCTGGCCAGGGCTAGCTCGCCCGGTTTCGGGTCCACGGCCGCGGACTAGACGCCCTGTTCGGACTCGGTTTCCCTACGCCTCCGCCTCAACGGCTTAAGCTCGCCCACGACCGTGAGTCGCCGGCTCATGCTTCAATAGGCACGCCACAACCCCTTGCGGGGCCGT
>NZ_BAAHSC010000326.1:0-236 GCF_054655095.1 Thermus sp. FJN-A | reverse complement strand
CCCCAGCTCATCCGAGGGGTTTGCATCCCCCACCGGTTCGGGCCTCCACTGGGTCTCACCCCAGCTTCACCCTGGCCAGGGCTAGCTCGCCCGGTTTCGGGTCCACGGCCGCGGACTAGACGCCCTGTTCGGACTCGGTTTCCCTACGCCTCCGCCTCAACGGCTTAAGCTCGCCCACGACCGTGAGTCGCCGGCTCATGCTTCAATAGGCACGCCACAACCCCTTGCGGGGCCGC
>NZ_BAAHSC010000325.1:0-236 GCF_054655095.1 Thermus sp. FJN-A | reverse complement strand
ACCCCAGCTCATCCGAGGGGTTTGCATCCCCCACCGGTTCGGGCCTCCACTGGGTCTCACCCCAGCTTCACCCTGGCCAGGGCTAGCTCGCCCGGTTTCGGGTCCACGGCCGCGGACTAGACGCCCTGTTCGGACTCGGTTTCCCTACGCCTCCGCCTCAACGGCTTAAGCTCGCCCACGACCGTGAGTCGCCGGCTCATGCTTCAATAGGCACGCCACAACCCCTTGCGGGGCCG
>NZ_BAAHSC010000324.1:0-236 GCF_054655095.1 Thermus sp. FJN-A | reverse complement strand
CCTGTTTATCGTTACTCATGCCGGCATTCGCACTTCCCTTGCCTCCAGCCGCCCTCGCGGGTCGGCCTTCCTCGGCATCGGGAACGCTCCCCTACCGCCTGGGGGTCGCCCCCCAGACCCGCAGCTTCGGCGCTGGGCTTAAGCCCCGATCATTTTCGGCGCAGCGTCACTCGACCAGTGAGCTATTACGCACTCTTTAAAGGATGGCTGCTTCTAAGCCAACCTCCTGGCTGTCT
>NZ_BAAHSC010000323.1:0-236 GCF_054655095.1 Thermus sp. FJN-A | reverse complement strand
GGGCTCATCACCCCAGAGAGCACCCCTTCTCCCGAAGTTACGGGGCTAACTTGCAAAGTTCCTTGGCGAGGGTTATCCCGCGCGCCTGAGTGCTCTCGCACCCGCCCACCTGTGTCGGTTTGCGGTACGGGTTCCCACGGGTTGTGCTTAGAGGCTTTTCTCGGCTCCCTGGCTTCGGGGGGTTGTCACCCTCACGGGCTTCCCCACCACGCAGAGCTTTTGGGGAGCGGATTTGC
>NZ_BAAHSC010000322.1:0-236 GCF_054655095.1 Thermus sp. FJN-A | reverse complement strand
CCTGCCACGGGTAGGCCGCATCTTCACGGCCAGTTCAATTTCACCGGGTCCCTCGCCGAGACAGCGCTCCGGTCGTTACGCTTTTCGTGCAGGTCGGAACTTACCCGACAAGGAATTTCGCTACCTTAGGACCGTTATAGTTACGGCCGCCGTTCACCGGGGCTTCGGTTCAGGGCTTGCACCCCTCCCCTTGACCTTCCGGCACCGGGCAAGCGTCGCTCCCTATACCTCCTCTT
>NZ_BAAHSC010000321.1:0-236 GCF_054655095.1 Thermus sp. FJN-A | reverse complement strand
CCCCAGTCAAACTGCCCGCCAAGCGCTGTCCCCCCACCCGAGGGTTAGGCCCCCAGCCGCATCAGGGTGGTATTTCACCGGCGCCTCCACCACCCCCGAAAGGGCGGCTTCGCAGGCTCCCACCTATCCTACGCAGACGCGACCAAGAGCCAACACCAGGCTGCAGTAAAGCTCCACGGGGTCTTTTCGTCCTGCCACGGGTAGGCCGCATCTTCACGGCCAGTTCAATTTCACCG
>NZ_BAAHSC010000320.1:0-236 GCF_054655095.1 Thermus sp. FJN-A | reverse complement strand
CCTCCCCGCCGCTGTGGACGCTCGGGGGAGATCAGCCTGTTATCCCCGGGGTAACTTTTATCCGTTGATCGATGGCCCTTCCACACGGGACCACCGGTTCACTAGGCCCGGCTTTCGCCCCTGCTCGGCTTGCAGGCCTCACAGTCAGGCTCCCTTCTACCCTTGCGCTCTCCGGCGGATTTCCGTCCCGCCTGAGGGAACCTTTGGGCGCCTCCGTTACCCTTTAGGAGGCGACC
>NZ_BAAHSC010000319.1:0-236 GCF_054655095.1 Thermus sp. FJN-A | reverse complement strand
CCCCCCCAGGGGTTGGCCTGGGGGGGCGAGGGTTGGAGCGGGAGACGGGACTTGAACCCGCGACCCCGACCTTGGCAAGGTCGTGCTCTACCGACTGAGCTACTCCCGCATGGAAAAATCCCCCGCACCGACCTACTCTCCCAGGACCCTGCGGTCCCAGTACCATCGGCGCTGGCGCGTTTCACTTCCGTGTTCGGAATGGGAACGGGTGGTTCCACGCCGCTATGGGCACGGGG
>NZ_BAAHSC010000318.1:0-236 GCF_054655095.1 Thermus sp. FJN-A | reverse complement strand
GAATAGTGCCGCTTCGCCGTCTCGTACTCCACATGCGCCGTGTTGATGGTAATCCCCCGCGCACGCTCCTCCGGCGCCTTGTCAATCTCCCCGTAGTCCTTCACCTCCACATTCGGGTTCTCCGCCGCCGCCACAAACGTCAACGCCGCCGTCAACGTCGTCTTCCCGTGGTCCACGTGCCCAATCGTCCCCACGTTCACGTGAGGCTTCGTCCGGATAAACTCGCCCTTGGCCAT
>NZ_BAAHSC010000317.1:0-236 GCF_054655095.1 Thermus sp. FJN-A | reverse complement strand
GTGCGCCGGGCAATCCGCGAGCGGGCGGAGGGCTTTTTGGGCTACCCGCCCCGGGAGGGGGATGCCGAGCTCAAGGCCCTCCTGCTGGACAAGGCGGGCCTTTCCGGGGAGGTAGCCTTCATGCCCGGGGTGGTGGTGGGGCTTTATGCGGCAGTGGCCGCCTTCACCGCCCCCGGCCAGGGCGTCCTGACCCAGGTACCCGTCTACCCCCCCTTTCTGGCCGCCATCCGTGAGCA
>NZ_BAAHSC010000316.1:0-236 GCF_054655095.1 Thermus sp. FJN-A | reverse complement strand
CGACGCACCGTCTTGGCCAATCCGCTCCAGGAAACCGAGGGGGGCTTCCGCCTGGACCTGGCCGGCCTGGAGCGCCTGGCCTACGCCACAAGGCTTCTCCTCTTCTGCCACCCGCAAAACCCCACGGGGAGGGTCTTTAGCGAGGAAGAGCTGGAGGCGGTGGCCGCCATCGCCCGCAAGCACGACCTCATCGTGGTCTCCGACGAACTCCATGCCCCCCTCACCTACGAGCGCCC
>NZ_BAAHSC010000315.1:0-236 GCF_054655095.1 Thermus sp. FJN-A | reverse complement strand
CCGCGTCTCCGGAGCAAGGCCCACAATCTCCACCTCGTCCCCAACCTTCACCTTGCCCCGCTCAATCCGCCCCGTGGCCACCGTCCCACGCCCCGTGATGGTAAACACGTCCTCCACCGGCATCAAGAACGGCTTGTCCACGTCCCGCACCGGCGTGGGTATGTACTCGTCCACCGCGTCCAACAACTCCCAAATCCTGTCCACCCACTCGTTCTCCCCACGCTTCGTCTTGGGGT
>NZ_BAAHSC010000314.1:0-236 GCF_054655095.1 Thermus sp. FJN-A | reverse complement strand
GTCCGAAAGTAAAACTGCGGCCGGTACCCAGAAAAAAACCCCGTGTGCCGGCCCCCCTCCTCCTTCCTCAACACGTACACCGAGGCCTCAAACTTCGTGTGCGGCGTAATGCTCCCAGGCCTCGCCAACACCTGCCCCCGCTCCACCTCCTCCCGGCTTACACCCCGCAAAAGCAATCCCACATTGTCCCCAGCTATCCCCTCCTGCAACGTCTTCCGGTGCATCTCTACACCCGT
>NZ_BAAHSC010000313.1:0-236 GCF_054655095.1 Thermus sp. FJN-A | reverse complement strand
GCCCCAGCTCATCCGAGGGGTTTGCATCCCCCACCGGTTCGGGCCTCCACTGGGTCTCACCCCAGCTTCACCCTGGCCAGGGCTAGCTCGCCCGGTTTCGGGTCCACGGCCGCGGACTAGACGCCCTGTTCGGACTCGGTTTCCCTACGCCTCCGCCTCAACGGCTTAAGCTCGCCCACGACCGTGAGTCGCCGGCTCATGCTTCAATAGGCACGCCACAACCCCTTGCGGGGCCG
>NZ_BAAHSC010000312.1:0-236 GCF_054655095.1 Thermus sp. FJN-A | reverse complement strand
GGGGCACACCTTAGCACGAGGAGGTGCCCCGTGGACCAGGATACCTTGCGGATCTTGCTGAGGGAAGCGGTGCGGGAGACAGTAGCCGAGGTTCTGCAGACGGTTCTGGAGCTGGACCGGACGGCCTTCTTGCAGGTGCACGGAGGCCGCAGGAACGGCTACTACCCCCGCAAGCTGGAGACCACCTTCGGCCAGGTGGACCTGAAGGTCCCTAGGGATCGGGAATCTCGGTATTA
>NZ_BAAHSC010000311.1:0-236 GCF_054655095.1 Thermus sp. FJN-A | reverse complement strand
CCGGCTTTCCTTAAGCCCTACGTCCGCCGCCTGGTGGACGTGGGGGAAGTGGCGGTAGCCCTTTACGCCGCCGGGGTCAGTCAGCGCAAGGCGGCCGAGATACTGAGCCTGCTCTTAGGCCACCGCTACTCCCACGAGACCCTGAGCGCCCTGACGGACGAGGTCCTGGAGGCGGCAGGAGCCTTCCGCACCCGGCCTTTGCCCGAGGAGATGGCCTTCGTCTACCTGGACGGGCT
>NZ_BAAHSC010000310.1:0-236 GCF_054655095.1 Thermus sp. FJN-A | reverse complement strand
CGGGTGTACGGGGCGGAGAGCCGGGAAGAAGCTCTTGGGGCCTTGGAGGAGGTGAAGGCCGCCTGGGGTTCGCGGTACCCGGGGGTGGTGGGGCTTTGGGTGGAGGAGTCTGGAGCCTTCCTGCGCTTCTACGGGTACCCCAAGGTGCTTTGGCCGTACTTGCGGAGCACCAACCTGATGGAGCGGTTTATCCGGGAGCTACGGCGGGGGACGAAGGTGCGGGACCACAAGTTTCC
>NZ_BAAHSC010000309.1:0-236 GCF_054655095.1 Thermus sp. FJN-A | reverse complement strand
ATAACCCAAGTTGCTACCTATCCCCTGGATCTGAAAAAATAGTGGCCGCTATGCTTTCCCGTCTCATAGCGGCCTTTTGCATTATAGACGACGCCCTGCAAGCCATGGGCTACAAGGATGACCCCCAAGCCAAAACGCCCGCCTCCGCCATCCTCACCCTCGCCCTCCTTGCCGCCCTAGAGTTCGGCGGCAAGCACAACAAGGCCCTGGCCCTCGCCAAAGACCTCGGCCTCTTC
>NZ_BAAHSC010000308.1:0-236 GCF_054655095.1 Thermus sp. FJN-A | reverse complement strand
TAACCCAAGTTGCTACCTATCCCCTGGATCTGAAAAAATAGTGGCCGCTATGCTTTCCCGTCTCATAGCGGCCTTTTGCATTATAGACGACGCCCTGCAAGCCATGGGCTACAAGGATGACCCCCAAGCCAAAACGCCCGCCTCCGCCATCCTCACCCTCGCCCTCCTTGCCGCCCTAGAGTTCGGCGGCAAGCACAACAAGGCCCTGGCCCTCGCCAAAGACCTCGGCCTCTTCA
>NZ_BAAHSC010000307.1:0-236 GCF_054655095.1 Thermus sp. FJN-A | reverse complement strand
TCCTTCGTGGCCACGAGGGGCACAGGCTCCTCCTCCCAGGTGAAGGCGGCGTAGACCTTCCCCTCCTTGAGGGAGAGCTCCACGTTGTAGGGGAGGGAGGCGTGGACACGCTCCACCAGGGCGCTCAGGTTGGGGTGGGAGGTCTTCACCAGGGCGTGGGCGTGCCTCCCGTTTCCCAGGTTGACGCGGAGCCAAAGGGCTCCGTCCTTTGCCTCCAGGCGGAGGTTGAGGTTGCC
>NZ_BAAHSC010000306.1:0-236 GCF_054655095.1 Thermus sp. FJN-A | reverse complement strand
GGCCCTGCCTGAGCCGTCTCCCCTCTTTCCCTTGGGGAGATACTTCAAGCGTTCGGTGGCGATGGCCACGCCTTCCTTCAGGGCCAGGGCTATGACCTCGTGGGCGATCTTCCAGAGGGCGAGCTCTTTCGCTCCCCTGTTGTGAGCCCGGTCCACTTCTTCCAGGGAGAGGGTGAGGTGATGCTTCAGGTTTCCATCCGGGCCCACCACGGCTAAGGCCAGGTGGTAGGGGTCGG
>NZ_BAAHSC010000305.1:0-236 GCF_054655095.1 Thermus sp. FJN-A | reverse complement strand
CCGGTAAACCCGTCCCGGCCGCCCGGCGAGCCCTGAAGGCTTGAGAGCAGGGACAGGGACCCCTGAGCCCTCTTGAGCTCACGGGAGAGGCTGTCCCCGCGGGACTTGTCACGCTCGTTTCTCTTCTGAGTGCGGAGTTCCTCGGCTTTAGCCCGGTAGAACCCCTGGGCGTGGGCCAGGAACGCCTCGTCCTTCAGGAGCTTCTCGTACCCCTCGGGAAGCTTCTCCCTGAACCC
>NZ_BAAHSC010000304.1:0-236 GCF_054655095.1 Thermus sp. FJN-A | reverse complement strand
GGTGAAGGAAGACCTTCAACGGGGAGAGGTCACGGGGCACCGTCTTCCCAAGGAGGGGAAGGAAGAGGCCTACCCTCAGGACCCTCCAGGCGTTGGTACCGGGACGTTTCCTTCCCCCGGTAAACCCGTCCCGGCCGCCCGGCGAGCCCTGAAGGCTTGAGAGCAGGGACAGGGACCCCTGAGCCCTCTTGAGCTCACGGGAGAGGCTGTCCCCGCGGGACTTGTCACGCTCGTTT
>NZ_BAAHSC010000303.1:0-236 GCF_054655095.1 Thermus sp. FJN-A | reverse complement strand
CCGCCGCACCGCCCCCAGGGCCCGGTCGTCCTTGACGTTCAGGCCGTCCACCACCACCTCCCCCTCCTGGAAGTCCTCCAGGCGGTTTATGCAGCGGATGAGGGTGCTCTTCCCCGAGCCCGAGGGGCCGATAATGACCAGCTTCTCCCCGGGGGCCACCTCCAGGTGGATCCCCTTGAGCACGTGCAGGGAACCAAACCACTTGTGCAGGTTCCGGATGCGGATGATGGGCTCCA
>NZ_BAAHSC010000302.1:0-236 GCF_054655095.1 Thermus sp. FJN-A | reverse complement strand
GTGCGGGCATGGTGCTAGTGGTGGAGCACCCGTTGCAGGAAGCTCCGGGTGCGCTCCTCCTTGGGGGCGGTGAAGATCTCCCCCGGCCTCCCCTCCTCCACGATCTGCCCCCCGTCCATGAAGATCACCCGGTCCGCCACCTCCCGGGCAAACCCCATCTCGTGGGTCACCACCAGCATGGTCATGCCCCCACGCGCCAGGTCCCGCATCACGTCCAACACCTCCCCCACCATCTC
>NZ_BAAHSC010000301.1:0-236 GCF_054655095.1 Thermus sp. FJN-A | reverse complement strand
TCCCGGGCGGAAGAGCGGTGCCGGGCGGAGCGGGAGGCCCTCCGGGGGGAGCTTTCCCGCCTGAGGGACGAGGTGGGCCGCCTGCGCTACCTGGTGGCCCAGGGGGCCGAGGCCCCCCTCCGCCTCGCCGAGGGGGAGGCCCGGCTTGAGGAGGCCGAGGCCCGCCTGACCCGCCTGGCCCTGGACTGCGCCGGGGAGAAGGCCCGCCTGGAGGAGTCTATCCGGGAGGCCCGCCT
>NZ_BAAHSC010000300.1:0-236 GCF_054655095.1 Thermus sp. FJN-A | reverse complement strand
GCGGCCTTCGCCCCCGGGGAGGAGGCCTCCTTGGAGCTCCCCGCCCTCCCCGCCCTGCCCACCCTCCACCCCCTGGTCTTCTCCCTCCCCTCCCTCTCGGGGCTTCTGGTGAAGCCGGGGGACCGGGTGGAGGAGGGGGAGCCCATCGCCCGGCGGGTGGACGAGGGGCCCCTGCGGGACCTCGAGGACCAGGCCCAGGCCAAGGCGGAGGAGGCGGCCCGCCTCGAGGCCGAGCT
>NZ_BAAHSC010000299.1:0-236 GCF_054655095.1 Thermus sp. FJN-A | reverse complement strand
GGGGTTCTGGTTGAGGACGAGTTGGGCCGCACCCTGGCGGTGAGCCGGGACGGCCAGGTGGTGGCCTACCGGGTGCGCATGGTCCGGGGGAGGCCCCAGGTCCTCAGGGAGTGGCGGCTGGACCTCTCGGGGAGGCTTCTCGCCGACCTCCTGCAGGCCCTCCCCCGGTCCGCCCGGAGGGTCTGGGTCACCGGGGAGGCCCGCCCCGCCACCGCCCCCCCGCCCCTCGTCCCCCC
>NZ_BAAHSC010000298.1:0-236 GCF_054655095.1 Thermus sp. FJN-A | reverse complement strand
TCCTGGTGGTGGAGGCCCTGGGGCGGGAAGGGGTTCTGGTTGAGGACGAGTTGGGCCGCACCCTGGCGGTGAGCCGGGACGGCCAGGTGGTGGCCTACCGGGTGCGCATGGTCCGGGGGAGGCCCCAGGTCCTCAGGGAGTGGCGGCTGGACCTCTCGGGGAGGCTTCTCGCCGACCTCCTGCAGGCCCTCCCCCGGTCCGCCCGGAGGGTCTGGGTCACCGGGGAGGCCCGCCCC
>NZ_BAAHSC010000297.1:0-236 GCF_054655095.1 Thermus sp. FJN-A | reverse complement strand
GCGGGAAGGGGTTCTGGTTGAGGACGAGTTGGGCCGCACCCTGGCGGTGAGCCGGGACGGCCAGGTGGTGGCCTACCGGGTGCGCATGGTCCGGGGGAGGCCCCAGGTCCTCAGGGAGTGGCGGCTGGACCTCTCGGGGAGGCTTCTCGCCGACCTCCTGCAGGCCCTCCCCCGGTCCGCCCGGAGGGTCTGGGTCACCGGGGAGGCCCGCCCCCCCCCCCCCCCCCCCCCCCCCC
>NZ_BAAHSC010000296.1:0-236 GCF_054655095.1 Thermus sp. FJN-A | reverse complement strand
CAGGAGGCCACCCTGGCCCTCTTCCTCGCCCTCTCCGGCTTCGCCCTCTGGCCCCTCTCGGGCCAGGGCTTCGCCTCCGCCTTCCGCCACCTGGTGGGGACGCCGGAGGTGGCCGTGCTGGACTACCTGGACTGGCGGGGCCGCTGGGAGGTCTGGGCCGAGGTGAGGGGCTTCAACCGCGAGACCCAGGAGCCCGTGGAGGGGCGCTTCCTGGTGGTGGAGGCCCTGGGGCGGGA
>NZ_BAAHSC010000295.1:0-236 GCF_054655095.1 Thermus sp. FJN-A | reverse complement strand
TCCCCTCCGCCAGGCGGCCCCGGGGGCCTATGGAGCCTTCCTGACGGGCTACCTCTCCCACCTCCTCCTGGACACCATGAATGTGAACGGGGTGCCCCTCCTCTGGCCCTGGCGGGTGCAGTTCTTCTTCTTCCCCTCCCGGGAGTGGAGAATCCGCTACGCCTCCCCCCAGGAGGCCACCCTGGCCCTCTTCCTCGCCCTCTCCGGCTTCGCCCTCTGGCCCCTCTCGGGCCAGG
>NZ_BAAHSC010000294.1:0-236 GCF_054655095.1 Thermus sp. FJN-A | reverse complement strand
GACCCACCTGGCCGGGGCCGCCCTCACCGCTTCCCTCCTGCGGGGCTTCGGGGTGGAGGTGGGCCTCCTGGAGGGCCTGGCCCTGGCCTGGGGGGCGGTGATGCCGGATGTGGACACCACCACCTCCGGCCCCGGCAAGTTCCTGAGGCCCCTCTCCACCTTCCTGGAAAGGCGCTTCGGCCACCGCACCCTCACCCACTCCCTGCCCTTCCTCCTGGCCCTCGCCCTCCTCCTCC
>NZ_BAAHSC010000293.1:0-236 GCF_054655095.1 Thermus sp. FJN-A | reverse complement strand
TCCTCCTGGCCCTCGCCCTCCTCCTCCTTCCCCTCCGCCAGGCGGCCCCGGGGGCCTATGGAGCCTTCCTGACGGGCTACCTCTCCCACCTCCTCCTGGACACCATGAATGTGAACGGGGTGCCCCTCCTCTGGCCCTGGCGGGTGCAGTTCTTCTTCTTCCCCTCCCGGGAGTGGAGAATCCGCTACGCCTCCCCCCAGGAGGCCACCCTGGCCCTCTTCCTCGCCCTCTCCGGC
>NZ_BAAHSC010000292.1:0-236 GCF_054655095.1 Thermus sp. FJN-A | reverse complement strand
ATTTGCAAGGGGGGGCCATGACCGCCGCGACCCACCTGGCCGGGGCCGCCCTCACCGCTTCCCTCCTGCGGGGCTTCGGGGTGGAGGTGGGCCTCCTGGAGGGCCTGGCCCTGGCCTGGGGGGCGGTGATGCCGGATGTGGACACCACCACCTCCGGCCCCGGCAAGTTCCTGAGGCCCCTCTCCACCTTCCTGGAAAGGCGCTTCGGCCACCGCACCCTCACCCACTCCCTGCCC
>NZ_BAAHSC010000291.1:0-236 GCF_054655095.1 Thermus sp. FJN-A | reverse complement strand
CTGCCCACCCTCCACCCCCTGGTCTTCTCCCTCCCCTCCCTCTCGGGGCTTCTGGTGAAGCCGGGGGACCGGGTGGAGGAGGGGGAGCCCATCGCCCGGCGGGTGGACGAGGGGCCCCTGCGGGACCTCGAGGACCAGGCCCAGGCCAAGGCGGAGGAGGCGGCCCGCCTCGAGGCCGAGCTTTCCCGGGCGGAAGAGCGGTGCCGGGCGGAGCGGGAGGCCCTCCGGGGGGAGCT
>NZ_BAAHSC010000290.1:0-236 GCF_054655095.1 Thermus sp. FJN-A | reverse complement strand
TCACTTGTTTCTGAGAGAAGTGCTTCCTCGTGTTTTTTTGGCTTTGCTTTTTACTCTGGTGGCCCTTTTGTTAAAATCTAACGCCATTCTAAACTTTTTGACTGGACTTCTTTCTACAAGCAACTTTGCTGTATTTTTTGTCTTCGCAACAGTTTACTCCGTCATTCTTTTGTTGATAGCTATAGTAGCTAGACGAGCTAAGCGCTTTGTTGTAGATAGACGCTTCAGTTTACTAG
>NZ_BAAHSC010000289.1:0-236 GCF_054655095.1 Thermus sp. FJN-A | reverse complement strand
TCTTATACTCTCGGCTTCCTCCTTGGGGTAACTCCCCTAGTCCCCTCCATTTTTTCAAATTTTCCACATCACATTGCATATGCGTTTCATGTTTTTGTTATTGTTTTTCTCGGTTCGTTTTTGCTTCTTGTAACACTTAACGCCTCACAGGCTGACTTGCCTTAAATTCTCGCTCTCGCACCCCACCCCATCCCTATCCCGGTCAAAGCGGTGCGGGTCCGGGGGCAAGACCTGGA
>NZ_BAAHSC010000288.1:0-236 GCF_054655095.1 Thermus sp. FJN-A | reverse complement strand
GCGCTTGTGGGGGATGTCCTTGCAGTCCAGGTCCGGGGGCGGCGGGGGGATGCACACCGTGGGATAGGCGGGGTCGCACCCTTTCCGGTCCGGGGCGGGGCCTTGGGGCCTCGATGCCTGCCCCCCTCCCCACATCCCCACCCCCTTGGCCCGAGCCTCCCGGGCGGCCTGGAGGTAGAGGGCGGCGTAGCGGACATTGGGGGGCACGGTGTAGGGCTCGGCCCACCCGGCCCTCA
>NZ_BAAHSC010000287.1:0-236 GCF_054655095.1 Thermus sp. FJN-A | reverse complement strand
ACATCCCCACCCCCTTGGCCCGAGCCTCCCGGGCGGCCTGGAGGTAGAGGGCGGCGTAGCGGACATTGGGGGGCACGGTGTAGGGCTCGGCCCACCCGGCCCTCACCAGCTCCAGGTTCACCTGGAGCAACCGGCTCCCCCCGTGGATCCAGTCTCCCCTGGGATCCTCCAGGTACAGGTAGGCCAGCACCCTCCGGTAGCGGTCCCGCTCCTGGGCGTCCAGCTCCACCCACACC
>NZ_BAAHSC010000286.1:0-236 GCF_054655095.1 Thermus sp. FJN-A | reverse complement strand
TCCTCCCCTGGAGCCCCTGGAGCAGGCGGGCGAGGAAGGCCTTGGCCTCGAGGCCGAGCCTCACCTCCTCGGGGCCCGAGGTGCGGTGGTTGTAGGTGGACTCCGGGGCGTCCACCCCGATGAGGCGCACCGGCCCGAGGCCCTGAAGCTCCACCGTGTCCCCGTCCACCACCTTGAGCACCTGAACGGGGCCCTGGAGCCTGCCTTGGGAAGAAAGGGCCAAGGCCAGGCCCATG
>NZ_BAAHSC010000285.1:0-236 GCF_054655095.1 Thermus sp. FJN-A | reverse complement strand
GGCCTTGGCCTCGAGGCCGAGCCTCACCTCCTCGGGGCCCGAGGTGCGGTGGTTGTAGGTGGACTCCGGGGCGTCCACCCCGATGAGGCGCACCGGCCCGAGGCCCTGAAGCTCCACCGTGTCCCCGTCCACCACCTTGAGCACCTGAACGGGGCCCTGGAGCCTGCCTTGGGAAGAAAGGGCCAAGGCCAGGCCCATGAGCACCGTCCACGCCAGACCCCGAAGAAACCTCATGC
>NZ_BAAHSC010000284.1:0-236 GCF_054655095.1 Thermus sp. FJN-A | reverse complement strand
CTGGAGGTAGAGGGCGGCGTAGCGGACATTGGGGGGCACGGTGTAGGGCTCGGCCCACCCGGCCCTCACCAGCTCCAGGTTCACCTGGAGCAACCGGCTCCCCCCGTGGATCCAGTCTCCCCTGGGATCCTCCAGGTACAGGTAGGCCAGCACCCTCCGGTAGCGGTCCCGCTCCTGGGCGTCCAGCTCCACCCACACCTTCCTCCCCTGGAGCCCCTGGAGCAGGCGGGCGAGGA
>NZ_BAAHSC010000283.1:0-236 GCF_054655095.1 Thermus sp. FJN-A | reverse complement strand
ACCGGCCCGAGGCCCTGAAGCTCCACCGTGTCCCCGTCCACCACCTTGAGCACCTGAACGGGGCCCTGGAGCCTGCCTTGGGAAGAAAGGGCCAAGGCCAGGCCCATGAGCACCGTCCACGCCAGACCCCGAAGAAACCTCATGCTGTAAGGGTAGCGCAGGCCCTCCTGGGGTTTACCGAGTCCGGCCTCGAGGTCTTTTCGAAGCCTCAGGTTCGCCGCATCCTCCCCCACCCC
>NZ_BAAHSC010000282.1:0-236 GCF_054655095.1 Thermus sp. FJN-A | reverse complement strand
TCCCCCCACCCCCTGCCCCCGCCCCCCTTCCCGTCGGCCTCACCCCGAAGGGGGGCGGGGGAGAGAGGAAGCTTCTTCCCTTCCCGCGCCGGGCTGGGCCCCATTGTAGGGCGCTCCGGCCCGCAAGGTACGGGCTTCGCCCGTGACCCGGCAAGGCCGAGCCCTACGGGTGGGGCCCCTGCCCCAGCCTTGCCTCCGGGCCTCCGCGCCCCCTTTGGGGGCCCTCGCGCCCGGCG
>NZ_BAAHSC010000281.1:0-236 GCF_054655095.1 Thermus sp. FJN-A | reverse complement strand
TCCCTTCCCGCGCCGGGCTGGGCCCCATTGTAGGGCGCTCCGGCCCGCAAGGTACGGGCTTCGCCCGTGACCCGGCAAGGCCGAGCCCTACGGGTGGGGCCCCTGCCCCAGCCTTGCCTCCGGGCCTCCGCGCCCCCTTTGGGGGCCCTCGCGCCCGGCGCGGGAAAAGCGCGCGGGTGGGAGGTAGTTATGGTGTCCCTTCCCCTTTCCGGTGTGGTGGCCTTCGCGGGCTCCCG
>NZ_BAAHSC010000280.1:0-236 GCF_054655095.1 Thermus sp. FJN-A | reverse complement strand
TCCCCGGCGCCCAGGTGGTGCGGGCCTCTCAGTTCCCGGGGCCGCCCAAGGCCCGGCTCGCCCAGCGCACCCGGGCCGTGGTCCTTGGCCACCGGGGCCTGGGCCTGCCTCCGGCCTCCTGCCTCTTGGTCTTCCCGCCGGAGGGCGGGGCCCCCGCCCTGGGGCCCGGCTCCTCCCTGGCCCTCCGCCTGGCCCTCGAGGCCCGCCTCCCCGCCTGGGTGGCCGGGGAGCCCCGG
>NZ_BAAHSC010000279.1:0-236 GCF_054655095.1 Thermus sp. FJN-A | reverse complement strand
AGGCTCGCCGAGCTTTACAGCTGGGCCATCGCCGGGGCCGGGAGCGAGAACTACATCACCCCCCTCCTCCTGGCTAGGGAAATCCACGAGGCCCTGACGGAGGCCATTGTCTGGTCCACCGCCTTCGCTTCTGTGGAAAACTTCAGCGAATCCGCCGAGGCTTTCCTGGAGGAGGCCCGCCTCGAGGCCGCCCGCATCCTCCGGCAGAGGGAGGCCGCCCAGCCCGCCGCCGGGGA
>NZ_BAAHSC010000278.1:0-236 GCF_054655095.1 Thermus sp. FJN-A | reverse complement strand
TCCCACCGCACCGCTTCCCAGTTGGCCAGGAGGTCCCTGGCCCTCGAGGCCGTGGTGTGAAGCCGCTCCCTCACCCCGGGGCCGTCCTCTCCCCAGAGGGCCAGGGCCGCCTCCCGCCAGGGGAGGGGGCCCTCCTTGAGGAGCAGGGCCAGAAGCGCGAAGGCCTTCCCCGAGCCCTCCAGCGGCACCTCCCGCCTGCCCACGAGGAGGCCGGGGGGGCTTTCCCGCAGGACCAC
>NZ_BAAHSC010000277.1:0-236 GCF_054655095.1 Thermus sp. FJN-A | reverse complement strand
TCCTTGAGCGGGCTTCCCCAGAAGCCGCAGGGTGGTGCCGAGGGCCCTCAGGGCCACCACCCGGTCGTCCGGGTCCAGCCTCCCCGCCACCGCCTGCTCGGCCCGGAAGAGGGCCTCCCTCAGCTCCCCCCTGGCCCGGTGGACGGAGGAGAGGAGGACAAGGACCCGGCTCCGGAAGCCTCCCAGGGACTTGGCCCGGACCACGGCCAAAGCCTCCTCCGCCCGGCGCAGGGCCC
>NZ_BAAHSC010000276.1:0-236 GCF_054655095.1 Thermus sp. FJN-A | reverse complement strand
GACGGAGGAGAGGAGGACAAGGACCCGGCTCCGGAAGCCTCCCAGGGACTTGGCCCGGACCACGGCCAAAGCCTCCTCCGCCCGGCGCAGGGCCCAGCCCGTCCTGCCCCGGTGCAGGTGGGCCACCCCCAGGCCGTGGAGTGCCCAGGCCCGGCCCAGGTGGTCCTCCCGGGCGCTGAAGTGGTCCAGGGCCCGCCTCAAGGCCTCCTCCGCCTCCTCCCAGCGCCCGGCCCGGA
>NZ_BAAHSC010000275.1:0-236 GCF_054655095.1 Thermus sp. FJN-A | reverse complement strand
GAGGAGGGCCCCCAGGTCCTGCCACACCCACCCCGCCCGCTCCCGGGCCAGGGAGGCCGCCTTCCGCACCAGCCGCAGGCCCTCCTCGTCCCCCAGGTGCCAGCGGGCCCAGCCCTTCAGCCTGAGCCACTCGGGGTTCTCCGGCTGGGGGTCCTGGTCCAGGGCCGCCTCGCCCTCCCGGTAGCGCCCGAGCTGGAGGAAGAGGCGGACGGCCTCGAGGTCCACCCGCCCGTCCG
>NZ_BAAHSC010000274.1:0-236 GCF_054655095.1 Thermus sp. FJN-A | reverse complement strand
CGAAAACCAAGTGAACTATATCACGCCTGTTGGTGTCCCGTTGGTGAGGAGTTTGCGCCCTCTGGGAGCCCGCGGAGGCGTGCCATATTGACTCGCCCCATTCGCCTCTGCTATGGGTAGGGGAATGCTTTTCAGGTCCCTCCCTCCCCTCTTTCCAGGGTTCCGGTATAATGCCGGGCAATGGGAAGACCGGGCCCCCAGGGGGCCCAAGGCGGCAGGGCCGCGTGAGGACCAAA
>NZ_BAAHSC010000273.1:0-236 GCF_054655095.1 Thermus sp. FJN-A | reverse complement strand
AAAGGCAAGAGGCGCCAAGGCGGCGCGCGGGGGAGTGCCGTCCCCCACGCGCGAAACGGGAGGGGTTTATGCCCCAAGAGGGAGTTGAAGGGAAGAGCTATAAAGAACAGCCGGAAGGAATCAGCGAGCGGGGCCGGGCCTTCCTCGAGGCCCTGGCCCGGAGGAAGCGGGCGAGGGGCGAGGAGCTTCCGCCCCTCTACCTGAGGCTTTTGGAGGGGGCCGCGCCTCCCCCCGAG
>NZ_BAAHSC010000272.1:0-236 GCF_054655095.1 Thermus sp. FJN-A | reverse complement strand
CATCCGCCGGAGGGCCTGGCGCGCCCCGGCCACCCTCCGGGGCCGGACGGGGGTCTACGCCGCCGGGACCCTTTACGCCGTGCGCCTGCCCCACCGGGAGGCCCGCCCCCGTCTGGACCCGGAGGACTTCCGCCACCCGTGGCGGGACCTGGAGGAGGACGCCCGCCGGGGGCGCACCGCCTGGAGCCTGAGGCTGAGAGAGTCATATAAAAGTCCCCCTAAGGGAGACTCCGAGG
>NZ_BAAHSC010000271.1:0-236 GCF_054655095.1 Thermus sp. FJN-A | reverse complement strand
TCTCGGACTTTTGCTTGGGTTTTCGTTACTCCCTGGCGAAGCCGAAAACCCGTTAGCTATAGACTCTCTCACCGCCCTCCTCCGGGCCCGCCCCGCCGAGCGCCGGACCCTGGTGGAGGCCCTCGCCCTCTCCCTGGCCCGGGAGTTCCGGGATCCTGGGAGCGTGCGCTTCTACGCCTGGGTGCTGTGGGGTGCCCTCCGGGCCGAGCTCTACGGCCTGATGGAGGGGGCCCTGG
>NZ_BAAHSC010000270.1:0-236 GCF_054655095.1 Thermus sp. FJN-A | reverse complement strand
TCCCCTCCCGGCGGGAGAGCTCCGCCAGGGCCACCAGCACCCGGGCGCGGGCCGGGGCGTGGGTGTCCAGAAGCTCCAGGGCCTCCCCGGCGGCCCGCCTCGCCAGCCTCTTCCGTCCCAGGGCCAGGTGGCAGAGGGCCATCTCCGCCAGGGCCGCTCCCCTCCGGGCCCCCTCCCCCGCTAGCTCAAGGGCCTCCTCCAGGACCTCGCTTCCTTGAGCGGGCTTCCCCAGAAGC
>NZ_BAAHSC010000269.1:0-236 GCF_054655095.1 Thermus sp. FJN-A | reverse complement strand
TCCTCCGTCCCCTCCCGGCGGGAGAGCTCCGCCAGGGCCACCAGCACCCGGGCGCGGGCCGGGGCGTGGGTGTCCAGAAGCTCCAGGGCCTCCCCGGCGGCCCGCCTCGCCAGCCTCTTCCGTCCCAGGGCCAGGTGGCAGAGGGCCATCTCCGCCAGGGCCGCTCCCCTCCGGGCCCCCTCCCCCGCTAGCTCAAGGGCCTCCTCCAGGACCTCGCTTCCTTGAGCGGGCTTCCC
>NZ_BAAHSC010000268.1:0-236 GCF_054655095.1 Thermus sp. FJN-A | reverse complement strand
GGGCCAGGGCGCCTTCCTCCTTCCCCTCCCGGCGGGAGAGCTCCGCCAGGGCCACCAGCACCCGGGCGCGGGCCGGGGCGTGGGTGTCCAGAAGCTCCAGGGCCTCCCCGGCGGCCCGCCTCGCCAGCCTCTTCCGTCCCAGGGCCAGGTGGCAGAGGGCCATCTCCGCCAGGGCCGCTCCCCTCCGGGCCCCCTCCCCCGCTAGCTCAAGGGCCTCCTCCAGGACCTCGCTTCCT
>NZ_BAAHSC010000267.1:0-236 GCF_054655095.1 Thermus sp. FJN-A | reverse complement strand
CTTGGGAAGAAAGGGCCAAGGCCAGGCCCATGAGCACCGTCCACGCCAGACCCCGAAGAAACCTCATGCTGTAAGGGTAGCGCAGGCCCTCCTGGGGTTTACCGAGTCCGGCCTCGAGGTCTTTTCGAAGCCTCAGGTTCGCCGCATCCTCCCCCACCCCTTCCCCCCACCCCCTGCCCCCGCCCCCCTTCCCGTCGGCCTCACCCCGAAGGGGGGCGGGGGAGAGAGGAAGCTTC
>NZ_BAAHSC010000266.1:0-236 GCF_054655095.1 Thermus sp. FJN-A | reverse complement strand
TCCGCACCCCTTCCCCTCACGGGTAGAATTTTTGGATGGAAGCCACACCTAACCCACAGGTGTACGACCTCAACCACAAGGGGAGACCCACGGCTAAGCCCACCTTGCCCTGGGTGTTTCAACTCATGTGGGTGCGGCTGGTGGAGCTGGGGAGGCGATAGCGGGTCCTCAACCTGGCTCCCTATCACGAGATCGTAATGCACCTTCTGGGGGCTGGGCGATATTACCTGCTAGAG
>NZ_BAAHSC010000265.1:0-236 GCF_054655095.1 Thermus sp. FJN-A | reverse complement strand
TCCTCACAGTCCGCACCCCTTCCCCTCACGGGTAGAATTTTTGGATGGAAGCCACACCTAACCCACAGGTGTACGACCTCAACCACAAGGGGAGACCCACGGCTAAGCCCACCTTGCCCTGGGTGTTTCAACTCATGTGGGTGCGGCTGGTGGAGCTGGGGAGGCGATAGCGGGTCCTCAACCTGGCTCCCTATCACGAGATCGTAATGCACCTTCTGGGGGCTGGGCGATATTAC
>NZ_BAAHSC010000264.1:0-236 GCF_054655095.1 Thermus sp. FJN-A | reverse complement strand
TCCTCACATTCCGCACCCCTTCCCCTCACGGGTAGAATTTTTGGATGGAAGCCACACCTAACCCACAGGTGTACGACCTCAACCACAAGGGGAGACCCACGGCTAAGCCCACCTTGCCCTGGGTGTTTCAACTCATGTGGGTGCGGCTGGTGGAGCTGGGGAGGCGATAGCGGGTCCTCAACCTGGCTCCCTATCACGAGATCGTAATGCACCTTCTGGGGGCTGGGCGATATTAC
>NZ_BAAHSC010000263.1:0-236 GCF_054655095.1 Thermus sp. FJN-A | reverse complement strand
CGGGTGGCCAGGCGGGCGGGGCTCAAGGACTGGCAACGCATCACCCCCCATAAGCTCCGCCACTCCTACGCCAGCGCCCTGGTGGAGGCGGGGCGGGGGATTGACGAGGTGAAGGAGCTTCTGGGGCACAGCTCCATCAGCACCACCCAGGTCTACGTGCACGTCTCCCGCAAGCGCCTGGAGGAGGCCGCCCGGGCGTTGCCGGATGTGGTGGGGTGAAATGCCTTCTATCCTTG
>NZ_BAAHSC010000262.1:0-236 GCF_054655095.1 Thermus sp. FJN-A | reverse complement strand
GAGGGCGTCCAGCTGGTCGGGGCGGAGGCGGCACTCCTTGCGGACGTAGGTGAGGTAGGGGGGGAGGGGGCGCTCCCTGGGGCCTTCCCCCTTCGGGGAGGCCTCGAGGCCCCCCCCGGGAGGGGCCTCCCCGGGCTTCTCCTCCCGGGGGGCGGGAGCCTCCTGAAGGTCCCCCGCCTCCTCCCTCACCAGCTCCGCCAGGCGCTTCCGCTTCACGCCTCCCTCCTCTCGGGGGT
>NZ_BAAHSC010000261.1:0-236 GCF_054655095.1 Thermus sp. FJN-A | reverse complement strand
TGGGCGAGCTCCCTGAGGAGCTCCTCCGCCACCCGGCGGTAGTCCGCCTCCGCCTCCCGGGCGTTGGGGCCGCGCCAGCGGGTGATGGCCTTGCCGTCCAGGGCGGCCCGCTCGTGGGCCTTGTAGGCCCGCACGAAGGCGTGGAAGGCGGGCACCCCGGCCTCCATGAGGGCGGTCTGGGCCTCGAGGGCCTCCCCTAGGCTCCGGGGGTCCACCCGGGTGAGGAGGACCCGGTG
>NZ_BAAHSC010000260.1:0-236 GCF_054655095.1 Thermus sp. FJN-A | reverse complement strand
TGGTGGTCTTGCCCACCCCGCCCTTGCCGTTCACCACGGCCACCACCCTCACCCCAGCACCTCCCTCAGGGCCTCCTCCAGGCGCTCCTCGCTGCCCAAAAGCCGCACCCCCTCCTCCCAGGGCACCCGCCAGAGCCGCCCCGCCTTCTGCCCCCGCACCTGGCCCTCCCGGAGCCAGCGGCGCACCGTTTCCGGGTCCACCCTTAGGGCGCGGGCCAGCTCCTCGGGGGTGAGGA
>NZ_BAAHSC010000259.1:0-236 GCF_054655095.1 Thermus sp. FJN-A | reverse complement strand
GAGGGGTTTGCCCACGGGAGGCATGCTACCCAAATGGCCCGTGGAAGGCAAGGGGGGGTCCTCGAGCCCCGCCCCCTGGACGCCGGGATCCCTGGGGGGGACTTCCGAACTTACGAACTTCCGAACTCTGTAACTCTGGAACTTACAGACTTCCGAACTTCCAGACTAACAGACTCTGCAACTTACAGACTTACAGACCTCCGAACTTACAGACTCTGTTAGTCTGTAAGTATGTT
>NZ_BAAHSC010000258.1:0-236 GCF_054655095.1 Thermus sp. FJN-A | reverse complement strand
GTAAGTATGTTCGTGGGCCGGAAGGAGGAGGGGCGGGCGGTCCTCCTCTCGGTGCGGGCCGGGAGGGGGGTGGTGCTCTCCGCCCCGCCGGGGTACGGGAAGACGGCGCTCCTCAGGGAGCTCCTCCCCGCCCTCGAGGCCTGGGCCCCCGTGGTGTGGACGGAGCGGGTGGCCCCCTTCGGGACCTTCCTGAAGGACCTCTTCCGGGGGCTTTGGGACGCCGGAATCCCGGTGGA
>NZ_BAAHSC010000257.1:0-236 GCF_054655095.1 Thermus sp. FJN-A | reverse complement strand
GAAGGGGTGGGGCGGGGGAGGGACCTCGAGGCCGACCTCAAGGCCTGGCAGAGGCGCTACCCGGGGAACGAGGAGAAGGCGAGGAGCCTCCTCAAGGCCCTCAAGCGCCCCGAAGGGGTGAACCCCGTCACCCTCGTCGTGGACGACGCCACGGGCCTCACCCCCAGTGTGGTCCCCTGGCTGGTGGCCTTCGCCGAGGTGGCCACCCTGGTCCTGGCCGTCCACCCGGAGACCCT
>NZ_BAAHSC010000256.1:0-236 GCF_054655095.1 Thermus sp. FJN-A | reverse complement strand
GGGGTGGGGCGGGGGAGGGACCTCGAGGCCGACCTCAAGGCCTGGCAGAGGCGCTACCCGGGGAACGAGGAGAAGGCGAGGAGCCTCCTCAAGGCCCTCAAGCGCCCCGAAGGGGTGAACCCCGTCACCCTCGTCGTGGACGACGCCACGGGCCTCACCCCCAGTGTGGTCCCCTGGCTGGTGGCCTTCGCCGAGGTGGCCACCCTGGTCCTGGCCGTCCACCCGGAGACCCTAAG
>NZ_BAAHSC010000255.1:0-236 GCF_054655095.1 Thermus sp. FJN-A | reverse complement strand
GGTGGATGGGGTGGGGCGGGGGAGGGACCTCGAGGCCGACCTCAAGGCCTGGCAGAGGCGCTACCCGGGGAACGAGGAGAAGGCGAGGAGCCTCCTCAAGGCCCTCAAGCGCCCCGAAGGGGTGAACCCCGTCACCCTCGTCGTGGACGACGCCACGGGCCTCACCCCCAGTGTGGTCCCCTGGCTGGTGGCCTTCGCCGAGGTGGCCACCCTGGTCCTGGCCGTCCACCCGGAGA
>NZ_BAAHSC010000254.1:0-236 GCF_054655095.1 Thermus sp. FJN-A | reverse complement strand
GGGTGCGTCCCCAGGAGGTGGAGGAAGCCCTCACCGACCCCAAGCGGCTGGTGCTCCGCACGCGCTCCCAAGGGGGCGAGGAACGCTGGGCGGCCCTGGGGGCCACGGAAGCCGGAAGGGTCCTCTTCGTGGTCTTCACCCGCAGGGAAGGCAGGGTGCGGCCCATCACCGCCCGGGACGCCACCTTGGAGGAGAAACGCCGCTACCGGAGGAGGGGAAAGTAAAGCATGAAGAGA
>NZ_BAAHSC010000253.1:0-236 GCF_054655095.1 Thermus sp. FJN-A | reverse complement strand
CCCGCAGGAGGGAAGCGGTGAGGGCGGCCCCGGCCAGGTGGGTCGCGGCGGTCATGGCCCCCCCTTGCAAATACCATGGTATATACTGAAAGGGGAGGTTTCCCCTTGGGCTTCGCCTGGGATGAGGCCAACACCGCCCACATCGCCCGGCACGGGGTGCGTCCCCAGGAGGTGGAGGAAGCCCTCACCGACCCCAAGCGGCTGGTGCTCCGCACGCGCTCCCAAGGGGGCGAGGA
>NZ_BAAHSC010000252.1:0-236 GCF_054655095.1 Thermus sp. FJN-A | reverse complement strand
GGGCAAGGGCTACCAGACCCTCCTCAAGGAGTTCGTGCTGGAAAGGCTCTACGAGGAGGAGAAGCGGGAAGGGGTCATCTAAGACCGCCAAGGGCTTCCTCCAGGAGCCTTAGGGCCCGGTCCAGGTCGGGCACCCGGCCCGGGCGCACCTCGTTCAGATCCAGCCACACTGCCGAGAGGAGGGCGTGGAGCTCCAGGGCCCGCTCCCGGGAGAGGCCGGAAGGGGAGAGGCTCCG
>NZ_BAAHSC010000251.1:0-236 GCF_054655095.1 Thermus sp. FJN-A | reverse complement strand
TACTCGGGGCGCTCTCCGCCGAGGCGGGGGCCGCCCTGGCGGGGGAGTACGGGCAGGTGGCCCCCTCCTACCGCCTGGCCCTAAGCCTCAACCTGGCGGACCTCTTCCGGGACCGGGGCCCCGCCCTCCGGGCCCTCGAGGCCCGCGCCGAGGCCGCCCGGCGGGAGGCGAGGGTGCGGGTGGCGGAGGCCTTCTTCCGTTGGCTCGCCGCCCGGGAGGCGGCCCGGACCGCCGCC
>NZ_BAAHSC010000250.1:0-236 GCF_054655095.1 Thermus sp. FJN-A | reverse complement strand
GGCGGGGGGGTTGGGCATCGCCGCCTTCGTGGTCCTCTCCCCCTGGCTCAGGAAGGTGGTGGTGGCCAAGTGAGGCGGCTCGCGCTTCTTCTCGTCCTCGCCCCGGCCCTGGCCCAGGGCCTCACCCGGGAGGAGGCCCGCCTCCTGGACCGCCTCGCGGAGGAAGCCCTGAAGGCGGACCCCGCCTACCTCCAGGCCCTCGCCGACCTGGAGGCCGCCCGGGCCTCCCTCGGAAT
>NZ_BAAHSC010000249.1:0-236 GCF_054655095.1 Thermus sp. FJN-A | reverse complement strand
TGGGGCGGGGGGGTTGGGCATCGCCGCCTTCGTGGTCCTCTCCCCCTGGCTCAGGAAGGTGGTGGTGGCCAAGTGAGGCGGCTCGCGCTTCTTCTCGTCCTCGCCCCGGCCCTGGCCCAGGGCCTCACCCGGGAGGAGGCCCGCCTCCTGGACCGCCTCGCGGAGGAAGCCCTGAAGGCGGACCCCGCCTACCTCCAGGCCCTCGCCGACCTGGAGGCCGCCCGGGCCTCCCTCGG
>NZ_BAAHSC010000248.1:0-236 GCF_054655095.1 Thermus sp. FJN-A | reverse complement strand
GTGGCGGGGGGGTTGGGCATCGCCGCCTTCGTGGTCCTCTCCCCCTGGCTCAGGAAGGTGGTGGTGGCCAAGTGAGGCGGCTCGCGCTTCTTCTCGTCCTCGCCCCGGCCCTGGCCCAGGGCCTCACCCGGGAGGAGGCCCGCCTCCTGGACCGCCTCGCGGAGGAAGCCCTGAAGGCGGACCCCGCCTACCTCCAGGCCCTCGCCGACCTGGAGGCCGCCCGGGCCTCCCTCGGA
>NZ_BAAHSC010000247.1:0-236 GCF_054655095.1 Thermus sp. FJN-A | reverse complement strand
GGGCTTCCTTCCGAGGGGGATTGGGGCCTGCTCCTGGAGGAGGGGGAGCGGGTGGTGGTTGAGGCCATGGGGGAGGGCCGGGTAGAGGGGGGACAGGTGGCCTGGTTTCGGGCGGAGGGGCGGGCGGAGAACCCGGTGTGCGCCTGGTGGATGGTGAGCTTCTCCCCCGACCCCCGGCGGGAGGACGAGCGGGAGATGAGGCTCTACAACGCCTCGGGCCGGGTGTGCGAGGGGGA
>NZ_BAAHSC010000246.1:0-236 GCF_054655095.1 Thermus sp. FJN-A | reverse complement strand
TTCCTTCCGAGGGGGATTGGGGCCTGCTCCTGGAGGAGGGGGAGCGGGTGGTGGTTGAGGCCATGGGGGAGGGCCGGGTAGAGGGGGGACAGGTGGCCTGGTTTCGGGCGGAGGGGCGGGCGGAGAACCCGGTGTGCGCCTGGTGGATGGTGAGCTTCTCCCCCGACCCCCGGCGGGAGGACGAGCGGGAGATGAGGCTCTACAACGCCTCGGGCCGGGTGTGCGAGGGGGAACGA
>NZ_BAAHSC010000245.1:0-236 GCF_054655095.1 Thermus sp. FJN-A | reverse complement strand
ACGATGAGGGTGGACGAGCTGGAGCATTTGCGCAGGAGGGTGGCGGAGCTGGAGGCCGAGCGGGAGAAGCTCCTCGCCCGCCTCGCCTACCTCGAGGCCCTCGCCCAAAGCCGGAGCCTCTCCCCTTCCGGCCTCTCCCGGGAGCGGGCCCTGGAGCTCCACGCCCTCCTCTCGGCAGTGTGGCTGGATCTGAACGAGGTGCGCCCGGGCCGGGTGCCCGACCTGGACCGGGCCCT
>NZ_BAAHSC010000244.1:0-236 GCF_054655095.1 Thermus sp. FJN-A | reverse complement strand
CGATGAGGGTGGACGAGCTGGAGCATTTGCGCAGGAGGGTGGCGGAGCTGGAGGCCGAGCGGGAGAAGCTCCTCGCCCGCCTCGCCTACCTCGAGGCCCTCGCCCAAAGCCGGAGCCTCTCCCCTTCCGGCCTCTCCCGGGAGCGGGCCCTGGAGCTCCACGCCCTCCTCTCGGCAGTGTGGCTGGATCTGAACGAGGTGCGCCCGGGCCGGGTGCCCGACCTGGACCGGGCCCTA
>NZ_BAAHSC010000243.1:0-236 GCF_054655095.1 Thermus sp. FJN-A | reverse complement strand
CGATGAGGGTGGACGAGCTGGAGCATTTGCGCAGGAGGGTGGCGGAGCTGGAGGCCGAGCGGGAGAAGCTCCTCGCCCGCCTCGCCTACCTCGAGGCCCTCGCCCAAAGCCGGAGCCTCTCCCCTTCCGGCCTCTCCCGGGAGCGGGCCCTGGAGCTCCACGCCCTCCTCTCGGCAGTGTGGCTGGATCTGAACGAGGTGCGCCCGGGCCGGGTGCCCGACCTGGACCGGGCCCTC
>NZ_BAAHSC010000242.1:0-236 GCF_054655095.1 Thermus sp. FJN-A | reverse complement strand
CCGATGAGGGTGGACGAGCTGGAGCATTTGCGCAGGAGGGTGGCGGAGCTGGAGGCCGAGCGGGAGAAGCTCCTCGCCCGCCTCGCCTACCTCGAGGCCCTCGCCCAAAGCCGGAGCCTCTCCCCTTCCGGCCTCTCCCGGGAGCGGGCCCTGGAGCTCCACGCCCTCCTCTCGGCAGTGTGGCTGGATCTGAACGAGGTGCGCCCGGGCCGGGTGCCCGACCTGGACCGGGCCCT
>NZ_BAAHSC010000241.1:0-236 GCF_054655095.1 Thermus sp. FJN-A | reverse complement strand
TGGGGACAGGCTCGTGGTGGTGGACCTGAAGACCTCCTCCCGGGTCTACCCGGAGCACCTCCTGCAGGTGGGGGCTTACGCCCTGGCCCTGCGGGAGGAGGGGCTGGCGGTGGAGGGGGGCTTCGTGGTGGCCCTGCGGGAGGGGATGAAGGTGGCCGAGGTCCCCCTGGAGGAGGCGGGGGAGGCCTTCCTGGGGCTCCTGGCTGTTCACCGTTTCCTGAGGGGCTTGGGGCTGG
>NZ_BAAHSC010000240.1:0-236 GCF_054655095.1 Thermus sp. FJN-A | reverse complement strand
GGCCCACCACAGGGCCGCCCGGAGCGCCGCGGGGCGGGGCACCGACCTCCACGCCTGGGCGGAGGCCCACTTCAAGGGGGAAAGGCCTCCCCTCCCCGAGGAGGAGCCCCTCCGGGGGATGGCCCGGCGCCTGGCGGACTGGTGGGACGGGAACGGGGGCAGGCTCCTGCGCTCCGAGGAGGCGGTCTTCCACCCGGAGCACCGCTACGCCGGGCGGGTGGACCTGGTGGCCCGCT
>NZ_BAAHSC010000239.1:0-236 GCF_054655095.1 Thermus sp. FJN-A | reverse complement strand
AGGCCCACCACAGGGCCGCCCGGAGCGCCGCGGGGCGGGGCACCGACCTCCACGCCTGGGCGGAGGCCCACTTCAAGGGGGAAAGGCCTCCCCTCCCCGAGGAGGAGCCCCTCCGGGGGATGGCCCGGCGCCTGGCGGACTGGTGGGACGGGAACGGGGGCAGGCTCCTGCGCTCCGAGGAGGCGGTCTTCCACCCGGAGCACCGCTACGCCGGGCGGGTGGACCTGGTGGCCCGC
>NZ_BAAHSC010000238.1:0-236 GCF_054655095.1 Thermus sp. FJN-A | reverse complement strand
CCTTCCGGGCCAGGACCCACTTCCCCAAGGGGAAGGCCCGCTCGGCGAGGAGCCTCCCCCCCCGCAGGGCCCCCTCGAGGCGGTAGGCCTTCCTGGGCTCCAGGAAGGCGGTGAAGCCCCGGGCCCGGCCCAGGACGAGCCTGAAGGCCTCCCCGCTCTTGGGCTGGACGAGGACCACGAACCTCCTTCCGTCGGCGTGGAGGAGGATCCCGTGCACCACCAGCTCCGGCCCCTCC
>NZ_BAAHSC010000237.1:0-236 GCF_054655095.1 Thermus sp. FJN-A | reverse complement strand
TCCGGGCCAGGACCCACTTCCCCAAGGGGAAGGCCCGCTCGGCGAGGAGCCTCCCCCCCCGCAGGGCCCCCTCGAGGCGGTAGGCCTTCCTGGGCTCCAGGAAGGCGGTGAAGCCCCGGGCCCGGCCCAGGACGAGCCTGAAGGCCTCCCCGCTCTTGGGCTGGACGAGGACCACGAACCTCCTTCCGTCGGCGTGGAGGAGGATCCCGTGCACCACCAGCTCCGGCCCCTCCATG
>NZ_BAAHSC010000236.1:0-236 GCF_054655095.1 Thermus sp. FJN-A | reverse complement strand
TGGGGCGCTTGAGCTTGAGGGCCACATGGGCCTCCGTGAGCCTCCCCTCCTCGTCCGTGCGGGGCCAGAGGGTGAAGACCCCCTCCCCCTGGTGCTCCTCCGGCTGGCTCAGGGCGTACCCGGCCACCTCCACCCGGCACCCCTCGGGAAGGCGGGGGCTAGAGAAGCCCTCCTCCCCCAGGCTCCCCTCCAGGAAGAGGGTGGCCTGGTGGGCCGGGTGGCGGGCCCCGGGCTTC
>NZ_BAAHSC010000235.1:0-236 GCF_054655095.1 Thermus sp. FJN-A | reverse complement strand
CCCGCCCCGCGGCGCTCCGGGCGGCCCTGTGGTGGGCCTCGGCGGCCTCCTTCAGGATGCGGTCCACCTCTTTCTCCGTGAGGACCAGCCCCGGGACCAGGTTTTCCTGGAGGTACTCCACCACCTGGCGCACGGCCCAGTCCTGAAGGTTCTTGTTCAGGCGCCCCGTGACCTCCGTGACCGAGGGGACCCTCTCCCACCTCTCCCCGTCCCGGGAGACCTCGTAGCCGCCCCCG
>NZ_BAAHSC010000234.1:0-236 GCF_054655095.1 Thermus sp. FJN-A | reverse complement strand
TGGGACCTCGAGGCCGACCTCAAGGCCTGGCAGAGGCGCTACCCGGGGAACGAGGAGAAGGCGAGGAGCCTCCTCAAGGCCCTCAAGCGCCCCGAAGGGGTGAACCCCGTCACCCTCGTCGTGGACGACGCCACGGGCCTCACCCCCAGTGTGGTCCCCTGGCTGGTGGCCTTCGCCGAGGTGGCCACCCTGGTCCTGGCCGTCCACCCGGAGACCCTAAGGAAGGGGGGTACAAA
>NZ_BAAHSC010000233.1:0-236 GCF_054655095.1 Thermus sp. FJN-A | reverse complement strand
GGGGGGGGGGGGGGGTGGGACCTCGAGGCCGACCTCAAGGCCTGGCAGAGGCGCTACCCGGGGAACGAGGAGAAGGCGAGGAGCCTCCTCAAGGCCCTCAAGCGCCCCGAAGGGGTGAACCCCGTCACCCTCGTCGTGGACGACGCCACGGGCCTCACCCCCAGTGTGGTCCCCTGGCTGGTGGCCTTCGCCGAGGTGGCCACCCTGGTCCTGGCCGTCCACCCGGAGACCCTAAG
>NZ_BAAHSC010000232.1:0-236 GCF_054655095.1 Thermus sp. FJN-A | reverse complement strand
TGGGGGGGGGGGGGGGTGGGACCTCGAGGCCGACCTCAAGGCCTGGCAGAGGCGCTACCCGGGGAACGAGGAGAAGGCGAGGAGCCTCCTCAAGGCCCTCAAGCGCCCCGAAGGGGTGAACCCCGTCACCCTCGTCGTGGACGACGCCACGGGCCTCACCCCCAGTGTGGTCCCCTGGCTGGTGGCCTTCGCCGAGGTGGCCACCCTGGTCCTGGCCGTCCACCCGGAGACCCTAA
>NZ_BAAHSC010000231.1:0-236 GCF_054655095.1 Thermus sp. FJN-A | reverse complement strand
GGGGGGGGGTTGGGACCTCGAGGCCGACCTCAAGGCCTGGCAGAGGCGCTACCCGGGGAACGAGGAGAAGGCGAGGAGCCTCCTCAAGGCCCTCAAGCGCCCCGAAGGGGTGAACCCCGTCACCCTCGTCGTGGACGACGCCACGGGCCTCACCCCCAGTGTGGTCCCCTGGCTGGTGGCCTTCGCCGAGGTGGCCACCCTGGTCCTGGCCGTCCACCCGGAGACCCTAAGGAAGG
>NZ_BAAHSC010000230.1:0-236 GCF_054655095.1 Thermus sp. FJN-A | reverse complement strand
TGGAGCTGTGCCCCAGAAGCTCCTTCACCTCGTCAATCCCCCGCCCCGCCTCCACCAGGGCGCTGGCGTAGGAGTGGCGGAGCTTATGGGGGGTGATGCGTTGCCAGTCCTTGAGCCCCGCCCGCCTGGCCACCCGCTTCACCATGGCCTCCACCGCCCGGGCGGAGAAGGGCTTTCCCCGGTTGGGCCCCGTGGTGTGGCTCCAGATGTAGGGGCTCGTGGGGTGGCCCTCGAGG
>NZ_BAAHSC010000229.1:0-236 GCF_054655095.1 Thermus sp. FJN-A | reverse complement strand
TCCGGTGCCGCAGCCACTGGTGCAGGGCCCGCTGGGCCGTGGGCGAGAGGACCACCATCCGCTCCTTCCCCCCCTTCCCCTGGACCCGGATGGCGTGGGGGACGCCGTCCTGATAGGTGAGGTCGGCGTAGGTCAGGGCCAGGGCCTCGGAGAGGCGGAGGCCTGTGCCGTAGAGGAAGGCGAGGAGGGCCCAGTCCCGGAGGGCCACCCGGGGGGAGCGGTTCTGGTAGGCCGCC
>NZ_BAAHSC010000228.1:0-236 GCF_054655095.1 Thermus sp. FJN-A | reverse complement strand
CCGGTTGGGCCCCGTGGTGTGGCTCCAGATGTAGGGGCTCGTGGGGTGGCCCTCGAGGTTCCGGTGCCGCAGCCACTGGTGCAGGGCCCGCTGGGCCGTGGGCGAGAGGACCACCATCCGCTCCTTCCCCCCCTTCCCCTGGACCCGGATGGCGTGGGGGACGCCGTCCTGATAGGTGAGGTCGGCGTAGGTCAGGGCCAGGGCCTCGGAGAGGCGGAGGCCTGTGCCGTAGAGGA
>NZ_BAAHSC010000227.1:0-236 GCF_054655095.1 Thermus sp. FJN-A | reverse complement strand
CGTAGGAGTGGCGGAGCTTATGGGGGGTGATGCGTTGCCAGTCCTTGAGCCCCGCCCGCCTGGCCACCCGCTTCACCATGGCCTCCACCGCCCGGGCGGAGAAGGGCTTTCCCCGGTTGGGCCCCGTGGTGTGGCTCCAGATGTAGGGGCTCGTGGGGTGGCCCTCGAGGTTCCGGTGCCGCAGCCACTGGTGCAGGGCCCGCTGGGCCGTGGGCGAGAGGACCACCATCCGCTCC
>NZ_BAAHSC010000226.1:0-236 GCF_054655095.1 Thermus sp. FJN-A | reverse complement strand
TCCCCCCCTTCCCCTGGACCCGGATGGCGTGGGGGACGCCGTCCTGATAGGTGAGGTCGGCGTAGGTCAGGGCCAGGGCCTCGGAGAGGCGGAGGCCTGTGCCGTAGAGGAAGGCGAGGAGGGCCCAGTCCCGGAGGGCCACCCGGGGGGAGCGGTTCTGGTAGGCCGCCTGGAGGAGGCGGGCCACCTCGGGCGGGGTGAGGTAGACGGGGAGCCTCCGGGGGAGCTTGGGCCGC
>NZ_BAAHSC010000225.1:0-236 GCF_054655095.1 Thermus sp. FJN-A | reverse complement strand
GTCCCGGAGGGCCACCCGGGGGGAGCGGTTCTGGTAGGCCGCCTGGAGGAGGCGGGCCACCTCGGGCGGGGTGAGGTAGACGGGGAGCCTCCGGGGGAGCTTGGGCCGCTTGACCCCCTCCGTGGGGTCCTTGAGGAGGGGGAGGCCCTCCACCTCGGCCAGGTAGCGGAAGAGCTTCCTTAAGGAGGCCAGGACGCGCCCCGCCCTGTGGGGGCTCACCTCCCGGGAGGCGAGGA
>NZ_BAAHSC010000224.1:0-236 GCF_054655095.1 Thermus sp. FJN-A | reverse complement strand
GGCGCGGATGTGCTGGCTCCCCACCTCCTCAAAGCGGGGGGGCCTGCCGTGGCGCTCCCGGAACCAGCGGGCGAAGAGGCCCGCGTCCATGAGGTACTCCTTGGCGGTGCGGGGGGAGCGGCCCTCCTCCATCTCCAGGTACCGGCGGAAGCGGGCGAAGAGCTCGGCGTGGGGGTCAGGCTGGCTCATGGGACCTCCTTCGGGGGGCGGGCCCGGAGTGCCCTCGAGGGCCCCCG
>NZ_BAAHSC010000223.1:0-236 GCF_054655095.1 Thermus sp. FJN-A | reverse complement strand
CTTAGGGTCTCCGGGTGGACGGCCAGGACCAGGGTGGCCACCTCGGCGAAGGCCACCAGCCAGGGGACCACACTGGGGGTGAGGCCCGTGGCGTCGTCCACGACGAGGGTGACGGGGTTCACCCCTTCGGGGCGCTTGAGGGCCTTGAGGAGGCTCCTCGCCTTCTCCTCGTTCCCCGGGTAGCGCCTCTGCCAGGCCTTGAGGTCGGCCTCGAGGTCCCTCCCCCGCCCCCCCCC
>NZ_BAAHSC010000222.1:0-236 GCF_054655095.1 Thermus sp. FJN-A | reverse complement strand
CCTTCCTTAGGGTCTCCGGGTGGACGGCCAGGACCAGGGTGGCCACCTCGGCGAAGGCCACCAGCCAGGGGACCACACTGGGGGTGAGGCCCGTGGCGTCGTCCACGACGAGGGTGACGGGGTTCACCCCTTCGGGGCGCTTGAGGGCCTTGAGGAGGCTCCTCGCCTTCTCCTCGTTCCCCGGGTAGCGCCTCTGCCAGGCCTTGAGGTCGGCCTCGAGGTCCCTCCCCCGCCCC
>NZ_BAAHSC010000221.1:0-236 GCF_054655095.1 Thermus sp. FJN-A | reverse complement strand
CCTTCCTTAGGGTCTCCGGGTGGACGGCCAGGACCAGGGTGGCCACCTCGGCGAAGGCCACCAGCCAGGGGACCACACTGGGGGTGAGGCCCGTGGCGTCGTCCACGACGAGGGTGACGGGGTTCACCCCTTCGGGGCGCTTGAGGGCCTTGAGGAGGCTCCTCGCCTTCTCCTCGTTCCCCGGGTAGCGCCTCTGCCAGGCCTTGAGGTCGGCCTCGAGGTCCCTCCCCCCCCCC
>NZ_BAAHSC010000220.1:0-236 GCF_054655095.1 Thermus sp. FJN-A | reverse complement strand
ACCCCCCTTCCTTAGGGTCTCCGGGTGGACGGCCAGGACCAGGGTGGCCACCTCGGCGAAGGCCACCAGCCAGGGGACCACACTGGGGGTGAGGCCCGTGGCGTCGTCCACGACGAGGGTGACGGGGTTCACCCCTTCGGGGCGCTTGAGGGCCTTGAGGAGGCTCCTCGCCTTCTCCTCGTTCCCCGGGTAGCGCCTCTGCCAGGCCTTGAGGTCGGCCTCGAGGTCCCTCCCCC
>NZ_BAAHSC010000219.1:0-236 GCF_054655095.1 Thermus sp. FJN-A | reverse complement strand
GGGGTAGGGACCTCGAGGCCGACCTCAAGGCCTGGCAGAGGCGCTACCCGGGGAACGAGGAGAAGGCGAGGAGCCTCCTCAAGGCCCTCAAGCGCCCCGAAGGGGTGAACCCCGTCACCCTCGTCGTGGACGACGCCACGGGCCTCACCCCCAGTGTGGTCCCCTGGCTGGTGGCCTTCGCCGAGGTGGCCACCCTGGTCCTGGCCGTCCACCCGGAGACCCTAAGGAAGGGGGGT
>NZ_BAAHSC010000218.1:0-48928 GCF_054655095.1 Thermus sp. FJN-A | reverse complement strand
AAGAGGCCGAGGTCTTTGGCGAGGGCCAGGGCCTTGTTGTGCTTGCCGCCGAACTCTAGGGCGGCAAGGAGGGCGAGGGTGAGGATGGCGGAGGCGGGCGTTTTGGCTTGGGGGTCATCCTTGTAGCCCATGGCTTGCAGGGCGTCGTCTATAATGCAAAAGGCCGCTATGAGACGGGAAAGCATAGCGGCCACTATTTTTTCAGATCCAGGGGATAGGTAGCAACTTGGGTTAGTATATAGTTGCCTCATGACGACGCTGGACCGGGCGGAGGTGGGAGAGGCCCTGAGGAGCAGCGAAAGAAGCTGGGGCTGACCCTGGGAGAGGTGGCGCGGGCCGTGGGCACCTCGGACGGGTACGTGTGGAAGCTGGAGCAGGGGCTCATCAACCTCCAGAACGTGCCCCTGCCGAAGATCGGGGGGCTCCTCAAGGTGCTCCGGTGGACCCCGGAGGAGTTCACCCTGGCCACCGGGGTGCCCCTCCCGGGGCTCTCGGAGAGGGCGGGGGTAGACGGGGAGGCCGCGCCGGGCGTCCCCCTCTACAAGGTGCCCGTCTACGGGGAGGAGGAGGTCCACCTGGTCCTGGGGCTCCCGGGCCTGACGGCCCTGAGGCACGGAAGTTGGCTCTACCTCTTCCGCCGGGGGGAGCCCCCGGAGCCGGGGAGGTCCTGCGTGGCCGAAGGGGAGGAGGGGGCCTTCCCCGGGGAGTACCTGGGCCTGAACCCCAAGCGCTCCCACCTGGTGCGCACCTTGGACTGCCCCGGGGGGATCGGGGACCTGCCCAAGGGGGCCTGGAGGAAGGTCCACCGGGTGGTGCTGAGGAAAGGTGGATTTGTGCTTTCTTTGGAGGGCAATCGTGGGTAACGCAACTTTCATCATGATCATCGGCCTGGCCGTGCTATCCATCGCCTCGGGCATGCTTGGCTTGGGCGTGGCGTTCGCAGCGGTACCGTTTCTCGGTTTCTTCCTGCACGACCTTGTGCATGAGGTACAGCCGCTTTCCCTGTTCCTGAACGGCATCACGGCGCTGTTCTCGCTGTTCGGATTTGCGCGCAGCGGACTGGTAGCGTGGCGGCCGGCGATCCTGCTCGCCATCGTCACCACGCTGGGCGCACCGTTCGGTTCGTGGCTTGCTTTACACGTGGATGCACGTTTTTTGTGGACATTCTATTTCGCTGCCGTTGCCTTTCTTGCGTGGCGCATGTTCCTGCCGGAGAAGCCTGGCACTGCCTACGCGGATGAGCCCAATTTGAAACTGGCGCTGCTGCTTGCTGTACCGATCTCGGTCACAGCGGGTATGCTCGGCGTTGGCCCTGGTTTTCTGCTGATGCCCACGCTCATCCTAGTTGGATTTGAACCAAAACGTGCAGCCGCCACCAATGCGCTTGCGGTCACACCACCTTCTTTCTCGGCGCTTATCCCGCATATCGCCACGGCCAAAGTCGATCCGCCGCTGGCCGCGGCTCTGATCGTTGTGGCCGCGATGGGCTCGTTCTTGGGTGCGCGCATCACCAGTTTGTATGTGCCTGGCAAGCGCTTGAAGCAGGGCTTTGGCGTGCTGATCGTGGTGATGACGGCCTACAAGCTTCTCCAGATTCTTTCTAAGTAGGCCCTTGGTCCAGCGTTTGCGAAACTCATGTATCTTGCTCCCGAGGGAGGGGCAACCGCCTTTTACCCCGGGCCCTCAAACCCGCAGTTTTGATGCTGCTTTTCTTGTCAAGCAACCTGTTGGCTTAGCCGAGTGGCGTAGTAGTCCCTGAGCCTTCCCATCATCCCTGAGCAGCTTGTGCGCCACGGCGAGAAGGGCCTGCTTCTTTCTCTTTCCCCGAGAAAGCAGGCGTTTGTAGACGGCCCGCATCCCCGGGTCATGCCGCACCGCCACCAAGGCCCCCATGTAGAGCTTCCTGCGCAAAAGCGGGGGGCCTTTCCTGGAAAGCCGGCTCCTCGCCAGGCTCTTCCCCGACTCCTCCCGCTCCGGGATCAGCCCCGCGTACGAGGCCGCCGCCTTGGCCCGCCCCCAGAGGTGCCGGGGCAAAAGGGCCAGGACCGCCGCCGCCACCTGAGGCCCCTGCACGCAAGCCAGCTCCCTCCGGAGCAGGGGAAGGACCTTCTGGCTCCCGCCCACTCCGCCGCTCCCATCTGGTTCAGGATGGGCCTCACCCGCGTGGTCCGGGAGACCAAGAACCCCAAGCTCGCCGCCGCCCTCGCCGGCCACAAGAGCCTCGCCGTGGCCCTCCAGCACTACACCTGCGTCTCCGAGGAAGACCTCAAACAGACCCTCCGCCACCTCGACCCCCTCGGCAAGGACAAGGGGTAGTCAAGGGGTAAGAAGACGAGCCCCGGGGAAAAACCCCGGGGACTTCTCACGTCCCTGACGTGGTGGGCGGCAGAGGATTTGAACCTCTGACCTCTCGCTTGTAAGGCGGGGCTAGAATGCCCTCAATCTTCCGAAAATGCCCGTCCGTAAGGGGTTTTCTCCGATGGCGTTTCTTGGAATACACCGCTAAATACGGGTACTTCCGGCCCCATAAGCCCCCCGATAAGCCCCCCGGTCTTTGGAACTTTTCAGGACTCCATCAAAACCTTTTCGGCAATCCCGCCTGCTTGAGTACGCCGTTAGCGGTGTGGCGGGACTTTATCTTGCCGTCCACCACAAACTTGCGCCCCGTGATGGGGCTGTACCAGATTTCATGGTCCCCCCTGCCCTGGCGCACGGGGTAGCACCCCGCTTCCCGGAGGAGGCGCTTGACCTCGGGGGCGTAATCCGCCATCAGGAAAGGGCCAGGGGCCGGGTGGCCTCGAGGTGAAGCTCCACCGGGGGCTCCACGGCCACCCCGTTCTCCTCCATAAGCTCCGGCACCATCACCGCGAGCTTGGCCAGAAGCTCCTCCAGGGTGGGGGCCTCCGTGGCGAGGCCGGGCACGTCTTCACTCTCCGCTACCCACACCCCCGCCTCCCCGTCCCATACGGCCAGCACCTTGAGGGTGCGCATACCCGTAGGATACCGCAAGAGGGCGTATGCTGTGGGTATGGAGTACGCTGGGCGCTGGCGTAGGTGGAACGCCTGGCGCTATGTCCTTCACGCTGTGGAGCGAATAGCGCCGGAGGTCCTGGAGGACCTGGCCCGGCTGGCACCGGTGTACCGGGAGGCCGCCCCTCAAATGGACCGCCCCGGGTGGTACATCTACGACTGGGAAAGCCTGGAGGAGGCCATAGAAACTCTGGAGGGCATACCTAGCCTTGAAGAAGCCTTGGTGAGGCTGAGGGACCTCCGGGAAGCGCTTCTCGCCTGGGCAGGAAGGTGGAACCTGGTCCACCCCGAGCCCCTGAGCTGGGCCCTGGAAAATCTTCGGGTGTGGGCTCAAGCGCCGGACCTCGGAGGCAAACCTCTGGTCTACACCAGCCCGATGGTGGACGTCCCTCCACCGCCTCCCTTCCGCCCGCCGGAGTTTTCCCCACCGGTGTACGGGACAAAGGGGGGAAGCTGGCCCGAGGTGGAGGCCCGCCTCCGCCAAGTTTTTGAGGAGTGGCTAGAGGAGTACCGGGCCCTGTACGAGGAGTGGGCCCTCCCTCATCGGGAGTTGTGGAAGCATGCCCATTGGTGGGTAGCCCACAAGGTGAAGGGGTGGAGCCTTCGCACCCTGGCCAAGAGGGCGCGACTGGAAGGGCTGGTGGACAAGGAAGGGCGCGTCCTGCTTGAGGAGGCCAGCCCGAGCGCGATTGCCAAGGCCATAGCCCGGCTTGAGGAAAGTCTTGGTATAGCCCACACTCCCAGCATGTGAACCCCAGCACTTATGTTCACCTAGGAGGCCCCCTTCCTAGGTGAACGGGCTGACCGCCACCCTGGGGGCATGAACGAGTTTGGAAGGGCAAAACTCCTCACGGTGGCGGAGCTTAGGGAAGTTTTGGGACCTGACCGGGTGGGGCGGGACCTGGCGTATCAGGTTGCCCGGAAGTACGGGGTGCGGCTCGGGAAGCGGCTCCTGGTCCCCTCCCGGGTGGTGGACGCCCTCTTGGAGGGCCGCCTGGAGGAGCTTACCCCCGGGGAGGAGGCCCGGGGGCGGTAGGAGGTTGCCGTGGCGGCTACGAGCCCATTCTACCCCGCCGCCATCCGCTACGCGCGGCTGGGCTACGCCATCCTGCCATTGGCCGAAGGCCAGAAGCGCCCTCACCCCCGACTGGCCCCGCGCGGTCTGCGGGACGCTACCCGGGACCCCGTGGTCATCGCGGCGTGGTGGCGGGCCTGCCCGAGGTGCGGGGTGGGGCTCCTGCCCCCGGAGGGGGTCTTGGTCTTGGACGTGGATGGCCCCGAGGTTTGGGAGGCTTTACGCCGGGATTTTCCTGAACTTGACCAGGCTTCCCGCCAGAAAACACCAAGGGGTGGGGTCCACGTCTTCCTCCGGCTTCCCGAGGGGGTGAGGCTTTCCGCCTCCACCCGGGCCCTCGAGGGGGTGGACCTCCGGGGCATGGGGCGGGCCTACGTGGTGGCCGCGCCTACCTCTCTTCCCCATGGCCGCTACGAGTGGGAGGTGCCTTTGGTGGAGCCTGAAGGCCTCCCCCCGGTGCCCACGCCCCTCCTGGCCCGGCTCCTCCCCCCGCCACCGCCCCCCAGGGAGGTGTGGACCCCGGTGGAGGGAGCCAGCCCAAGACGGCTCCAGGCCCTCCTGGCCAGCTACGCGGAGCGTGTGGCCCGGGCTCCCGAGGGTAGTAGACACAACACCCTCCTGGCCTACGCGGTGGCCGCCTTCGGCCTGGTGGGCCACGGGCTCTCCCCCGAGGAGGCGGAGGCCTCCCTGATGCAGGCCGCCCTGGCCTCGGGATTGCCCGAGCGGGAGGCCATGGAGGTCCTGCGCTGGGCGCGGCAAGTGGGAGAGGCCAAACCCTTGCCCCTTGAGCCCCCCAAGACCCCCGAGCCCCGCACCTACCGGGGCCGCGTCTACGCCCGGCTGAGGAGGTGGGCATGACCTTCCAGGACCTCCTCAAGATGGTGGAGGGGGCCAAGGCGGAAACCCTCCCCGCCCTCCTCCCCGAGCTCTTCAAGGCCGTCTACGAGGGGGGCTTCCTGGATACCGAGGTGGAAAGCCTCTTCCTGGCCCTCAAGAAGAAGACCGGGGTGAGCGTGGGGGCCCTCCGCAAGGACTGGGCCCGCTACCGGGCCACGCGGGACGCCCAGGCCCGGGAGGAGGCCGCCCCGCCCCTGACCCCGGAGGCCCTGGAGGCCGCCCGGGAGCTCTCGGAGGACCCCGCCCTCCTCCACCGGGCCATCCGCACCCTCGGGGAGCTCGGGGTGGTGGGGGAGGAGGAGAACCGGGGACTTCTCTACCTGGCCCTCCTCTCCGCCCGAACGGAAGCCCCCATCAGCGTCCTGGTCAAGGGGCGCTCCTCCTCCGGCAAGTCCTTCCTGGTGGGGACGGTCCTGCGGCTCATCCCGCCCCGGGGCTACTACGAGCTCTCCAGCATGAGCGCCAAGGCCCTGGTGTACGCGGATTTGGACTTCCGCCACCGCCACCTCATCCTCTACGAGGAGGACGGCCTGGCCTCGGAGGAGGTCCTGTACCTGGTGCGCACCCTCCTCTCCGAGGGGCAAATCCGCTACCTGACCGTGGAGAAGACCCCCCAGGGGCGCATGGCCGCCCGGGAAATCCTCCGCCCCGGCCCCACCGCCCTCATCACCACGCTCACCAAGGGGCTGACCAAGGAGGACAACGAAACCCGCACCTTCAGCCTCTACATGGACGACTCCAAGGACCACACCCTCCGGGTGGTCCAGGCCCTGGCGGAGCGGGAGGCCCTGGGGGCACGCCCCGAGGTGGACCCCGCCCCCTGGCACGCCCTCTACGAGGCCCTGCCCCGGAAGGAGGTGGTGGTGCCCTACGCCCCCGCCATCGCCCGGCTCCTGGAGGCCCAGGACCTCCCCGAGGACCTGACCCGCCTCCGCCGGGACTTTGGCCGCTTCCTGACCCTGGTCAAGGTGGTGGCCCTCCTCCACCACGCCCGGAGGGAGGAGAGGGGCGGGAAGCTGGTGGCCACCCTGGAGGACTACGCCCTGGCCTATCACCTGGCCGCCCGCCCCCTGGCCCGGAGCGTGCACACCGTGAGCCCCCAGGCCCTGGCCCTGGCCGTGGCCGTGCGGCAAGTCTACGAGGACAAGGTGGAGGAGGCCAGGGAGAAGAACCTCCCCGAGGGGGCCGTGGCCGTCTACGTGAAGGACCTGGCCCGCCATCTCCGCTGGGCCAAGCGCACCGTGCACAAGTGGGTAGACCTGGCCGAGGCCGCCGGGCTGGTGGACGTGCAGAGGGACGGGAACCGGCTGGCCCTCCGGCCCGTGGAGGGGGCCCCCCTGGAGGAAGCGGCCTTCCGCCTCCTCCCCGAGCCCGAGCGCCTGGCCCGGGAGCTCAGGGAGGGGGGGCGCTACGTGCACCCCATCACCGGGGAAACGTGCGCGCTCTATCTTCCCGAAACCGCGTGCACGTTCTCCCCAAAAACCGGGGAGAACCCCGTCCTGGACGAGGAAAACCAACGCGCACGCCACGCGCACGACCGCGCACGCCCACCCGAGGAACCCCGTCCTGTAGGGGGAAAACCCCGTGCGCGTTCAGAAGTCCCTTCCCCATCGCAAGACTCGGAGGAACGCGCACGCCCTGACCTGGCGGAGGTGGTCCAAGGGTTGGGGGGGCGCGTCTTTCACATCACCGGCTCCCGCCCCCGGCCCGAGGAGGACGAGGTGGAGGTGGAGCTGTGAGCCCGTGGCGGAAGCTCATCGCCCTGGCCCCGGAGCTCGCGGCCAAGGTGCGCACGACGCGCCCGCCCAAGCTCCGGGTGGTGGCCGATGGCCGGGTGCTCTACTGGGCCCTGGCCGTGCCCGGGGAGGTTGCTTCTCCGTCAGGAGAACACATTGAGGACCTGGAGGCGCATGGGATGTGGCCCGGCCAGAACGCCCCGAGCCTGGAGGCGTGGCTCGTGGAGCGCTTGACCTTCCTGGAGGGGGGGTGGCCCGGGGTCAGGGAGGTGGAGCTCCTTGGCCTCTGGGCCGGGGACCCGCCCCGTCTTGAGCCCATCGCCCGGGCCCGGGTGAAGAGGCGGGTTGAGGAGGTGGGGGCGTGAGGCGCGTGCGCGTTTTGCCGGGAGCGCCGTCCCGCACGAGAAAATCAACGCGCACGCCCTTTGTCCCGTTCAGGACGGCATTCCGGGGAGTGGCGTGCGCGTCCATGCGCATAGCGTGCGCGATGGTTTTACCCGTCCTGGAGGGCGTTTTCCCGCGTTTTGAGGGGGAACGCGCACGCGCTTTCGGGGAGATAGCGCACGCGAAAAGGACCCCCCGGCTGGGGCGGGAGGAGGTGGCCCATGCGCCCCGTTGACGCCCTGGCCCGCTACCTGTGGGAGGAGGGGCTGGACGTGTCCACCACGCCCTGGGACCCCCCGGGCCACCTGGTGGTGCGAGACGGGGACTATGCCCGGCTCTTCACCCCGGGGGAAGTGGTGGCCCTAGCCGCCGCCCTCCTCGCCCTGGGGCAGATGGACGAAAAGGGCCGCCCCCTGGCGAAACGGCCCATAACGGACCACTTGGAGGTGGCTACCCCCCGGGGGGTGTGAGGGAGGAACCATGACCGGGACGGCAAAACCGCCACTTGAAGAGGGTGCGGGACCGCCGGAGGTCCCGTACCCCGAGCCCGGCCCTGAAGACCCCTCCCCTCTTCATGCCGTGGCCCGGTGGGTAGCGGCCATGTGGCCCTGGGCCAGGTTTGGGGGCATCACGGCCCGGATGTGGCCCCACCTCGAGGGGAGGACCCTCCGGGAGGGGGTTGACCTTGGCCCCCTCGGGGTGGTGTGGACTGACCCGCCCAAGACCCTGTGGATGTGGGAACCGAGGCGGGGCGATTGAGGACGGGAGAACCAAGCAGGTTAGGCAAGGAGGTTAGAGGATGGGAAGGATAAACCTTAGGGCAGCGCTTGGGCTAGGAGGACGCGGCCCCCTCCCGGGAGAAGGACGCGGCCCGGGAAGACCCTGGGAGGGGATTGCGGAAAGGACCCCTCAGGTTTGGGCCGTGTGGCTTGCCGAATACTGGCGCATGAAGACGGGCCGCCCCCTTCCCGAGAGGCCGCCCCTCTCCCTTACCTACGGGGAGCAAGAGGTGCGGCTGGTGGGGGTCAAGCGCCCCTTTGGCGTGGAGTGGGCCTTCCTCTGTCCCGGGTGCGGAGGCGTGCGCCGGGTGTTGTACCTGACCCGCCGGGGGCTCCTCTGCCGGAAGTGTGGGAGGCTCGGGTACCTCTCCCAGGCCAGGAAGAAGGGCCAGCCCTTGGAGCTAGGGCTACCCCTCTGGGGGCGCTATGCCCTGAAGGGGCTCCCTGAGGCCCTGGCCCAGGACCTGGCTAAGGACATGCGGGAGGGACTGGAGGCCATCTTCTCCCGCTTGGGGATGAAGGCGATTGAGGTGGGTTGAGCGCTACTTGGTAGACTTTGGCCAAGGGAAGAAAGAAAGGAGGACCCCATGAAAGAGGAAAGGCTCACCGGAGCAAAGGGTGAAGACGCTTACGAGGAGCGGGAAACCCCAGTTTATGTCGTCTACTTCAAGGATGAGGATGGAAACGTGGTAAGGGCGGTGGGTTTTGCTCCGGAGGCTCTTGAGCTGGCTAGGGAGTTGGCCAAGAAGTACGGGGGCGAGGTGTGGGAGGTTTATACGGGAAGTTTCTAAATGGGCCAGCCGCACTTGCGCTCTACCGCAAGGGGGGTGTAGACTAGGGTCTAACCCACCGGGTTGGGCCTGGGTTCCCGATAGCCCGGTGCAGGACGCGCGGCCCTCCAGGGGGCCGTTGCCCCGTTTTTAGGACTACCTGGGATAGGGGCAAATGGCGCAACACCGTGTCGTTATCTGTCCCCCCAAAAGGTTTCGCAACATAGCGCAACGGGTAGGTTCTCTCATCAAAGTTGAGTCCGGTGATGAAGAACCAGCGGAAACAGTTTCCGCTGGTTCTTCCGCATCCGTAGAAGGCGATTTGAGCGCCGATGACTCACCCCTCCCCCGAGCGCACCACCCCCTGGGCTCCTCCTTCGCGAAACTTATCTTTCGCGAATGAACACGCGGCCCGCGTGGTAGGTGTAGGATAGGGACATGCGCAAACCCCCTCCTTTAGAGGTGCGCCTTAGGACCCTGGGCGTGGAGCCCCTGGGCCCGGGGGAGCGTTCAGAGAAGGTGCGCGTGCGCGGCCCGGAGGAGCTTTTCCAGCTTCTTGAGCATCTTAGCCCGAAGCAGAGGGGGGAAGCCCTCATGGCCGGGCTCAAGGTTTTGGGATGGGCGAAGGAGGTGAAGGATGGCGAAGGGAAGGAGGGGTAAGGGCGGGGGCACGACCTACTACGACCCCGCCAAGGAGAAGTGGGTTGCCGAACTGAGGTGGGTTGACGAGCTTACCGGGAAGCTGGTCAAGCTTCGCAGGTACGCGGCTAGCCGCCGGGAAGCGGAAGCCATCCTGGGGGAGCTAACCGCCCAAAAGGCCCGGGGGCTCCTCTCCTCTCCTTCCCGCCTCACGGTGCGGGACTTCGCCCTGGAGCACTTGGCCCGCAAGGAGCGGGAAGGGGTGCGGCCCAACACGCTTCGGCTCCTTCGCCACGAGCTGGCCTATGCCCTCCCTTCCCTCAAAGACCCCCAGGCCCATGACCCCCTGGGCCGCATGCCCCTGCAGAAGGTGGCCCCCGCCCATATCCGGGCGGTGGTGGACGCCCTGGCAGAACGCTACGCCCCCAGGACGGTGAAGAAGGTGGTGGGGCACCTTCGGGGGCTCTTCCGGGAAGCCCTGCACCTGGAGCTTGTAGCCAGGAACCCCGTGGAGGCGGTGCGGGTGCGCTTCCCTAACGAGGAGAGGGCCGCAAGGGCCCTGGAGCCCTCCGAGGTGGCCCGCCTCCTCGAGGCCGCCGAAGCCTCCAGGTCCCAGGACATGGCCCTCCTCCTCCGGCTCATCCTCTCCACGGGGCTGAGGAGGGGGGAAGCCCTGGCCCTGCAATGGCAGGACATAGACCTGGAGCGCGGGGAGGCGCGGGTGTGGCGAGCCTGGGCCAAGGTGGGCGACCGGGGGGAGTTTACCGCCCCCAAGACCCCGAGGGCCCGCCGGGTCATCCCCCTGCCCACAGACCTCATGGCCCTCCTCCGGGCCCGAAAGGAGGAGCTACTGGAAAAGCTCACCCCGGAGGAGGTGGCCGGGCTCTTCCTGGTGGGCGGGAATAAGCCGGTGGACCCTGACGCCTTCAACCACTACCTGCGCCGCCTGGCCCAGAAGGCGGGGCTTGGCCGGGTGAGGGTCCACGACCTCCGGCATACCTGGGCCACCCTGGCCCTCTCCCGGGGCATCCCCCTGGAGGTGGTGAGTGAGCGCTTAGGCCACGCCTCCCCCACCATCACCCTGAGCACCTACCGCCACCTCCTGGAGGAGGAGCGCCGGGGGTACGTGCTGAACCTTAGCGAACTTCTAGGAAGCCCCAAGACAAGACCCCAGGCTTAACCCCCATAAGCCCCCCAATAAGCCCCCCAAAGGCTTTCCCCCCACGCTACCGTGGGGGGAGGCTTTGTGTCCCTGACGTGGTGGGCGGCAGAGGATTTGAACCTCTGGCCTCTCGCTTGTAAGGCGAGCGCTCTGACCAACTGAGCTAGCCGCCCATGGTGACCCCAGGGGGAATCGAACCCCCGTTTCGGCCTTGAGAGGGCCGCGTCCTAACCGCTAGACGATGGGGCCTAACTTTGGTGGGCCGTGCAGGATTCGAACCTGCGACCTACCGATTAAAAGTCGGTTGCTCTGCCAGCTGAGCTAACGGCCCCACAGCCTTAGTGATTATAGGGGAAGGGGGAAGCCCTGTCCAGGTAAGGGGGCGGGGTCTTTAGGGACAAATGTCCCTTCCACTTGCGGTAGCATCCGGTGCTACCCTAAAAGAAGGGGGACAATGCAGCGGGCTTTCTTGGCAGTAGCCCTGGCGCTTATGGTGCTCGGTGCCGTGGGGTTAGCCCTGGTCCGGCCCTGGTGGTTCACCCCCTTGGCCTCTAACTGGAGTTCCATAGACCAGATCATCCTTCTTTCCCTGCTGCTTACCGGGTTAGCCTATGCCGGGGTCAATCTCTTCCTAGCTTTCTGCGTTTACCGCTACCAAAAGGGTCCAGCCCAGTACATTCCCGAAGAGCGCACCTTAGAGCGAAGGCTTATATGGCTCACCACCCTAGGGATCGTGATCCTCCTGGCCCCAGGGCTTTACTTCTATGCTCACCTGGTCCACCCCCCTAAGGTGGGGGTCACAGTGGAAGTACTCTCCCAACAATGGCTTTGGAGCTACCGTTACCCGGGGCTGGACGGGAAGCTAGGGAGGGCCACCGTCCAGAAGGCCTCCCCCGCCAACCCCTTCGGCTTAGACCTCGAGGACCCCGCCGCCCGGGATGACATCGTGGTCATCGGGGGCCCCCTGCGCCTGCCTTTGGGAGAGCCCGTCCTGCTTCTCCTCCGTGCCAACGATGTAATCCATAGCTTCTACGTGCCCGAGTTTCGGGTGAAGATGGATACGGTCCCCGGCATGGTAACCCGCATCTGGTTCACCCCCACCACCCTCGGCCAGTTCCAGGTGATTTGCGCCGAGTACTGCGGCATCGGCCATCCTCGGATGCTGGGCCAGGTTCTGGTACTGAGGCCCGAGGAATTCCAAGCCTGGCTGCAGACCCAGCCCAGCGTGGCCCAAACCCTGGGCCAGTAAGGAGGAGCCCATGGAGTTCCCCGGTTACCACGATCACCGCATCGGTCCCGAGCCGCGAAGCTTCTGGAGCCGCTATATTTTCAGCCAGGATCACAAGGTCATCGCCATTCAGTACACAGCTACCGCCCTCCTGGTGGGTGCTATCGGCATGGCCCTCTCCTGGGCCATGCGTCTGGAACTCGCTTTCCCGGGGACCCTGGATACGGGGCGTTACTACCAGGCCATGACCCTCCACGGCATGATCATGGTCATTTACCTGCTCACCGCCTTGCTCCTCGGGGGCTTCGGCAACTTTCTAATCCCCCTGATGCTGGGGGCTAGGGACATGGCCTATCCCTTCGTCAACATGCTCTCCTACTGGGTCTACCTGCTCTCGGTCCTGGTCCTTTTGGCTTCCTTCTTCGTCCCCGGGGGACCCACGGGGGCAGGTTGGACCCTCTATCCGCCCCAGGCCATCACCCGGGGTACCCCGGGGTACGACTGGGGAATCGTCCTTATGCTGGTCTCCCTTCTTCTCTTCATCGTGGCCGCCACCATGGGCGGGCTCAACTACGTGACCACCGTGCTGCAGCTCCGGACCAAGGGCATGACCCTGATGCGCATGCCCCTGGCCATCTGGGGCATCTTCATCGCCTCCATCATGGCCCTCCTAGCCTTCCCCGCCCTCTTCGTGGGTGGCGTGATGATGCTTCTTGATCGTACCCTGCATACCAGCTTCTTCATGCCCGCGGTGATGCAGTTCGGCCAGCGCCTGCCCTACGAGGGGGGAAGCCCCCTCCTCTGGCAGCACCTCTTCTGGTACTTCGGCCACCCGGAGGTTTACATCGTCATCCTGCCCGCCATGGGAGTTATCTCCGAGCTGGTCTCCGTACACGCCCGCAAGCCCATTTTTGGCTACGGGATGATGGTGTTCTCCCTGGTGGCCATCGCCGCCATCTCCTTTCTCGTCTGGGCCCACCACATGTACACCAGCGGCATGAACCCCTACTTCGGCTTCTTCTTCGCCACCACCACCTTAATCGTGGCCATTCCCTCGGCCATCAAGACCTATAACTGGTTGCTCACCCTCTGGCGGGGAAAGATCCAGCTCACCGTCCCCATGCTCTTCGCCATCGCCTTCCTCAACACCTTCGTGGTGGGGGGGCTCACCGGCCTGTTCCTGGGCAATGTCATCGTGGACTTTCCACTCCAGGACACCTACTTCGTGGTAGCCCACTTTCACATGGTGATGGGGGTGGCAGCCATCGTGGCCATCTTTGGAGGCATCTACCACTGGTACCCCAAGGCCACGGGGAGGATGCTCAACGAGACCCTGGGTCGGATCCATTTTTGGGTTACTTTCCTGGGCACCTACCTCATCTTCTTTCCCATGCACTTCCTCGGTCTCCTAGGGGTACCCAGACGCTACAGCACCTTTGAGGGCCTCACCTTTGTTCCCCCCTCGGTCCACGCCCTAAACGAGTTCATCACGGTGGTAGCCCTTCTCGTGGGCGCAGCCCAGCTCCTTTTCGGCTTCAACCTCGTTTACTCTTACTTCCGGGGGGCCAGGGCCCCGGATAACCCCTGGCGGGCGGCCACCCTGGAGTGGCAGGCCCCCACGCCCCCACCCCATGGCAACTGGGGGCACGAACCGCCCCCCGTGGTCTACCGCTGGGCCTACGAGTACAGCCCCCCCGGAGCCCAGGAGGACTTTATCCCCCAAAACACCCCTCCTGTGGTGGCGGGGGGCGGAGGGGAGGAGGACTGTGCCTAGGGTGGTGGAAAGGCCTAAGCCCCCCATAGACGGGCCGGGAAAGGGCCTCGGCGGGGAAGAGAACGGGGGAACCTTTCCTCTAGCCCCGGGGGAAGTGGGTCTTTTGGTCCTTCTCGCCGCCATCACCAGCCTCTTCGCTGCCTTGGTGAGCGCCTACCTGGTGCGCCAAGGGCTTCCTGACTGGCAGGCCCTACCCAAGCCTTCCCTTCTCTGGTTCAATACCCTTCTGCTCCTCTTGGCCAGTCTGGCCCTGGAAAGGGCCGCCCGGCAGGAGGCTTGGGTCAAAGCTAGGCCCTGGGCCTGGGCCGGTGGATTTCTGGGGCTGGGGTTCCTCTCGGGCCAACTCCTGGCCTGGGAGCTTCTGCTCCGCCTGGGCTACGCACCCGCAGGCAACCCTGCCAGCGCCTTCTTCTACCTGGTCACCGGCCTCCACGGCCTACACCTCCTGGGCGGCGGGGTAGCGCTGGCCTGGACTCTGGCCCAAAAAGGCCGGGGCCTCCGGCTTTGCGCCTGGTATTGGCACTATCTTCTGAGCGTTTGGCTCCTGCTCTTCGCCCTTTTCCTTTGGACCTAAGGAGGCAGCATGGAGGATAAAACCCTGCGCTTGCCGCGTTTCCTCGAGGCCTTGGTGGGAGACTGGGGGAGCGACCTCTCGGCCTTCAAGGTGGTCTGGGCCAAGGCCATGATGTGGATCTTTCTCCTCTCCGACACCTTCATCTTTGGTTGCTTCCTCACCGGTTACGCCGCAGCCCGCCTCTCCGCCACCATGCCTTGGCCAGACCCCGGCAAGGTGTTCGCCTTGCACCTCGGCGAGCGTGAGGTGCCCCTCCTCCTCATCGCCATCATGACGGTGGTCCTGATTAGCTCCAGCGGCACCATGGCGATCGCCGTCTACCACGCCTATAGCCGCAACAAACCCCTTACTGCCCTCTTCCTCTCCTTCACTGCCCTCTTGGGCCTCAGCTTTGTGAGCATGCAGGCCTACGAGTGGACCCACCTCATCAAGGACCTGGGCTTCCGTCCCTGGGGCAACCCCCTGGGGGCTCCCCAGTTCGGCTCCTCCTTCTTCATGCTCACCGGCTTCCACGGCCTGCATGTCACCGCTGGGGTCATCTACCTGAGCGCGGTGGCCCTACGGGTTCTCCGGGGGGTCTACGACCGGGCGGGGAGCTACGTAGGGGTGGAGGTCGCAGGGCTTTACTGGCACTTTGTGGACTTGGTATGGGTCTTCATTTTCGCCTTCTTCTACTTGTTCTAGGAGGTTGGCATGGGCCACGGCAGGGAAATTCAACGGGGCGAGCAGCACCAGCCCATCGGCACCTATCTGGCGGTCTGGGGGCTCCTCTTTGTGCTCAGCACCCTGTCTTATCTCCTGGACTACTTCAAGGTGGAACCCTTGGGCTTAAGGCGCTTCCTCATCACCGCCTTCGCCCTCCTCAAGGCGGGTCTGATCGTGGCCTTTTTCATGCACCTGCGCTTTGAGCGGGTGGGCTTGATCTACGCCATTCTCCTGCCTCCCCTGCTCCTTTTGGCGCTGGTGGCCATCCTCCTCCCCGAGGGGCAGTATGTGGCGACGGTGCGGCACATCTTCTTTGGCGGCCCTTAGCCTGGCCCTGGCCCACCACACCGAAACCCACCTCACGGACCTGGGTCCCGCGTGGTGGGGGGTCTTGATCATGGCCCCCGTTCCCTTCCTCCTGGTGGGAGGAGCCATCGGGTACCTCCGGTGCCGGAGGCGCAGGTAAGGCTCAGGAGCGCCGTAAGCCCCTTAAGGACTCCAGGAAGGCCAGGCCAAAGGCTTCCTCCCGGGCCCTCCGCTCGAGCGCGGCGAGGTCCAAGGGCCTGGGCCCCAGGGGTTCCAGGCCCACCTTGGGCAGGGGGGCTTCCTCTAAAAGGGCGAAGAAGGCGGCGTCCGCCCAAGGGGGCACCCAGGCCCCGCTGCGGCATAGGAAGACCCGATGGAAAACGCCTTCCACCCTTCCCCCGGGGTCCACCTCCCGGGCCACGGGCACCTGGGGCTCGGGCTCCAAAGAAGGGTCCCGCCAGGAGGGGTAGAAAACCCGAAGCCGCGCCCCCTGGCGGTGATAGAAGACCATCCAGTCGTCGCAGGCGGGCTCCTCCCCCAGGGGACGGTAGCCCGCATCGTGATGGGCGTCAAAAAGGACCACCTCCTCTACCCCTTCCCGCACCTCGGGATGGAAGGCCAGGGCGTTGGAGTCGGCGTAGTAGAGAACCGCTCCTAAAGCGAAGGTGAAGCGCCCCCAAAACCCCTCCCACCCCCGGGCCTGAGGCAGGGGAAGCCCCCGGAGGAGGAAGCTAAAGGCCCGCTCCTCCCAGGCCTCCCCGAGGTAATAGGGGGTTTCAAACTGGGCCCAGGCGTAGAGAAACGCCTGGGGATCCCCAGGGTCCTGGGGGACGGGGAAGAAGTAATCAAAGTCCACCACCAAAAGGCGCATCCCTTACTCAAGAAATAGCAAAGCCCCTGCCCGAAGGCAGGGGCCTCATGGGGGAACAGGGTTACCAGATGTAGAAGAGGGTCACGATGAAAAGCCACACGGCGTCCACCAGGTGCCAGTACATGCTGGCGGCCTCGAGGGTCCCGTGGTTGTGCAAGGTGATCTTGCCCCGGAGGGCCTGGAGGTAGGCCAGGATCAGGCCAAAGCCCCCGATCACCACGTGCAGCCCGTGGAGGCCCACGATGGTGAAGAAGGCCGCCGTCCAGAGGTTCTCCTGCCAGGAGGAGTGGTGGTGGAACTGGTAGAACTCCCAGGACTGGACCAGGAAGAAGAGGACGCCCAGAAGGATGGTGATGAGGAGGCCGAAGCGGAAGGGGCTGAAGCGGCCCCGCCTGAGGTCGTGGTGGGCGAAGTGGACGGTGAAGGAGGAGCTCACCAGGAAGAAGGTGTTGAGGAGGGCCAGCCAAAGGGCGGGCCTCTCCTCAGGGGGCGTGGCCGCCCCGGAGAGGCGCAGGTAGAGGTAGCCCGCGATGAGGATGGCGAAGAGGCCCACCTCCGAGACGATGAACCAGGCCATCCCCATCCAGGCGTTGGACTTGCCCGAGAGGGTGTGGTGCTCCACGGGGTGGCTGTACTCGTCCTCCAGGGCCCAGCGCACGAGGCCATAAGCGAAGAGGGCCAGGAAGACCCACATCCAGACGTTGGGCACGGACAGGGCGGCCACGGAGACGAAGAAGGCGAAGAGGGTAGCCGCCGAGTAGAAGGGCCAGAAGGAGCTGTTGGGCAGGTGGATGTGGCCCGGGTCCTCGGGCTTGAGCTCCACCCCCTTCTTCTTCCAGTCGTAAAGGGGCCTTTCGGAGGGGAACTCCGCTGGGAGCTTCACATCAAAGTTGTGGGCCTTGGGCGGGGAGCTGGTGAGCCACTCCAGGGTGTAGCCGCCCCAGGGGTTCTCCGGGGCCTTGGGACCGGAGCGCAGGCTCTTCCACATGGCGTAGATCCAGACCAAGCCGCCCAGGCCCAGGATAAAGGCGCCCACGGTGGAGATGAAGTTCAGCTCGGGCCAGCCGGCGATGTCGGCGTTGTAGGTGTAGTAGCGCCGGGGCATCCCCAGGAAGCCCAGGGCGTACTGGGGCAGGAAGACGAGCAGGTAGCCCACCAGGAAGAGCCAGAAGTGAAGCCTCCCCAGGCGCTCGTCGTACATGCGCCCCGTCATCTTGGGCCACCAGTAGTACAGGCCGGCGAAGGCCCCAAAGCCCGACCCCGCCATGAGCACGTTATGGAAGTGGGCCACCACGAAGTAGGAGTCGTGGAACTGGTAGTCCAAGGGGGTCATGGAGAGCATGACCCCCGTGATCCCCCCCAGGAGGAAGTTGAAGATGAAGCCCAGCACCCAGTAGAGGGGGGTCTTCATCTGGAGGTGCCCCCCCCACAGGGTGCCGATGAGGTTGAAGAGCTTCACCCCCGTGGGCACGGCGATGAGGGCGGTGAAGAAGGCGAAGGCGATCTGGAAGATGGTGGACTCGCCCACGGTGAACATGTGGTGGGCCCAGACCATGGTGCCCAGCACCACGATGCCCATCTGGGCCCAGACCATCTGCTTGTAGCCGAAGAGGGGCTTCCTGGCGAAAGTGGAGGCCACCTCGGCCAGGATGCCCAGGTAGGGGAGGAGCATCACGTAAACCGTGGGGTGGGAGTAGAACCAGAAGAACTGCTGGAAGAGAACCGGATCCCCGCCGATTTCGGGGTTGAACCAGGTGAGGCCGATCTTCCGGTCCAGGAGGACGAGGAGGGTGGCGGAGGTGAGCCCTGCCAGGGAGAAGAGGTTAAGGACGCTGGCGGCGAAGATGCTCCACACGTACATGGGCATCTTCCACATGCTCATCCCCCGGGCCCGCAGGTTGTAGATGGTGGCGATAAAGTTGGCGTTGCCCAGGAGGCTGGAAAAGCCCAGGAGGAGGATGGCTACCATGTAAAAGCTCACCCCGCTCCCCGACTGGACGGAGAAGGGATAGTAGAAGGTCCAGCCCACGCTGGGCGCCCCACCGGGGAAGAGGAAGCTCATGAGGGCAAGGATAATGGCCCCCAGGAAGGCCCAGTAGCTAAACGCGTTCACCCGGGGCAGGGCCACGTCCCGGGCCCCCAGCATGAGGGGCACCACGAAGTTGCCAAAGCCGGTCAGCCCGGCCTGGATGATGAAGAAGAAGAGCATGGTGGCCCCGTGCAGGGTGAGGACCTGGTTGTACTGCTCCCCGGTGAGCAGGTGGTTGTTGGGCACCGCCAACTGCGCCCGGATGAGGAGGGAGAAAACCCCCGCCAAGGCGAAGGCGAAGAAGGCGGTGGCGGTGTACATCAGGCCGATCTTCTTGTGGTCTACGGTGGTGAGCAAGTCCCAAAGGACCGCCCACACGCCAGCCCTGGGTTTGGTCGCGATCGCCATCCTTCTATCCTCCCTAGAACCTGGGCAGGGCCTTGAAGTCCAGGCCCTCCACCCTAAGCCCCTCCAAATAGCGCACCAAGGCGTTCAGGTCTTCCTCGGAAAGCTGGGGGAAGCCAGGCATTTTCGTCCCCGGCTTCATGGAAGCGGGGTCCTTGATCCAAGCCTTCAGGTGCTCTGGGGTGTTGTCCACGATACCCGCCGCCAGGCTGGTGCGGTTGCCGAAGAAGCCCAGCTCGGGGCCGATGACCGCCGGGGGCATCTGGCCCTGCACCCCGTGGCAGGCCATGCAGTTCTGCTGGAAGACCTCCTGCCCCCGGGCATCGGCCACGGGAGGGGTGTAGCCCTTGGCGGCCTCGGCGAAGCGGGCAAACTCCTCCTCGGGTAGGACAATCACCCGGAAGAGCATGCGGGCGTGGCTGGGCCCGCAGAGCTCGGCGCAGAAGCCGTAGTAGTTGCCCGGCTTCTCCGCTACAAACCTTATCCGAGTCTTTTGTCCCGGAATGGCGTCCTGCTTGCCCACAAGCCCCGGCACCCAGAAGGAGTGGATCACGTCTTTAGAGGTGACCTCCAGCTCCACGGGCACACCCACCGGCAGGATGAGCTCGTTGGAGTTACGGAAGCCCAGCCCGGAATAGTTGAAGTCCCACCAGAACTGGTAGCCAGTGACCTCCACCTTCATGGCCCCGGGGATGGGCTGGTGCACCAGGATGAGGCTCCGGGCGGTGAGGCCAAAGAGGATAAAGATGATAAGGATGGGGATCACCGTCCAGACCACCTCCAGCCGGTCGTTGCCGTGGATCTGCGGGGGTTCCCCCTCCTGGCCAGGCTTGGCCCGGAAGCGGAGGGTGATGTAGGCCAAGGCCCCCGCCACCACCCCGAAGATGAGCACCGAGAAAACCAAGACCCAGACCAGAAGGAAGTTGGTCTCCCGGTTGACGGGGGAGAAGGGGTGGGTGATGGCCACCCGGTGGGCCTCCTGGGCCAGGGCCAGACCAAAAAGACTGAGCGCCGCCATGCCTTTCTTCATCCACTTCCCTCCCTAAAGCACCCGATCCACCGCCATGGCCACGAACAAGAGGGCCAGGTAGAGCATGGAGTACTTATACAGCGAAACCGCCGTCCTCCGCTCGGGCTGGCGGTAGAGGGCAAGGCTCTTAAGGATAAGCAAACCGTTAAGGGCGAGGCTGAGGAGGAGGTAGACCAGGCCCAGCTCGCCCAGAAGCAGGGGCATGAGGGAGATCAGGGCGGTGAGGACCGCGTAGAGGGCGATCTGCATCACCGTGACCCGCTCCCCCAAGACCACGGGCAGCATGGGCACGCCCACGGCCCGGTAGTCGTCCTGGATCATGAGGGCCAGGGCCCAGAAGTGCACCGGGGTCCAGAAGAAGATGAGGGCGAAGAGGTACCAGGCGAAGAGGCTCAAATCGCCCGTCACCGCCGCCCAGCCCACCAGGGGCGGGAAGGCCCCCGCCGCCCCCCCGATGACGATGTTCTGCCAGGTGCGCCGCTTCAGGTAGAGGGTGTAGACCAGCACGTACCAGATAAGGCCCATGAGGGCCAGGGTGGCCGCGAGCAGGTTCGCCCCCCACCAGAGGAGGAAAAAGGCCGCGAGGGCCAGGAGCAAGGCGAAGAGGAGGGCATCCCGGCTGGAAATCCTCTGGGTCACGGTGGGGCGCTTGGCGGTGCGCCGCATGCGGGCGTCTATATCCCGGTCCACCACCATGTTGATGGCGTTGGCCGCTCCCGCCATCATGTACCCGCCCAGGGCCACCGCCAGGAAGAGCCCGGTTCCGGGCCAACCCCTGGCGGCGATGAACATGGCGAAGAGGGTGGTGAAGAGGAGGAGGCTGATGACCCGGGGCTTGGTGAGGGCCAGGTAGTCCTTCCAGGTGGCCCCGCCCGTGCCCCGGTGCACCTCCTTAGCCCCAGGCCCCTCCCCCAGCTCCACCCGCCTGGCCCCCTGGGCTAGGGCCGCCGCCAAAAGGAGGACGAAGACGAGCCAGACCGCATAGGCCAGGAGAAGGTGCAGGAGTTGCATCCCCACCGGCGCCTTGAGCCAGACGTTCACCAGGCCCACCAGGAGCTGGAGGCCGTAGAGGTAGGCCAGGGCCTGGGCCAGGCGTACGGTGTGGAAAGAGGGGCGAAGGTGGGCCACCAAAAAGCCGGCGAAGACCACGTAAAGCCCCACGCTCACCGCGATCAGGGGGTGGAGGACCCTTAGGCGCACCAGGAAGTGCTCCCCCGGGGTCAGGGAGCGCTCCAGGGCCTCGAGGGTGTTCCGCACCGGGAAAAGCAGATCCCCGAGGGCGGTCACCGCCCCGCTCATGCCCAGGAAGAGGAGGGCGAAAAGCCCCAGGAAAAGGGCCACGCCCACCGCCCCCTGTCCCCTTAGGCGCAAAGGGCTCCCCCCGGAGGCCCACCAGGCGGTGAGGGCCAAGGAGGCCAGGAGGAAGTAGGTGTTGGCCAGGTGGATCATCTGGACCACGGCCCGGGCCGCGCTCACGTTGTGGGCCGTCCAGCCGAAAAGGACCAAAGAAGCGCCCACCAGGCTTTCCGTCACCATGAAGAGGAAGGAAAGCCCAGCCCCCAGCCGCGCGGGGTGCCCCTTGGGGAGAAGGCGGAGGGCCAGGAAGAGGAGGAGGAGCACGGAGAGGAAGGCAAGCCCCGAGGTGGCCCGGTGGGTGAACTCTATGAGGGTCTCCGCCTGCGGGCTCCTCGGGATGATCTCCCCGTTGCAGGTGGGCCAGTGGGAGCCGCACCCAGCCCCCGAACCCGTGGCCCGCACGTAGGCGCCCCAAAGGGCCACCAGGATGTTCCACAGGAGGACCCCCCAGGCGTAGTGGCCGAACCGTGCTTGGATCATACGGACCCCGTCCCCCAGACGGTAACGCTTACCATTCTGCCAGAAGGGGTCGGCCCGGGGTGAAGTACATTTGTCCCTTCCATTTCCGCCACCTAGGAGCCTAATACCCCCAGGCCCTATTTGCAAGGGCCGGAGCCCCTACCCCACCCGCGGCCCGGCCCGGCGCACCGCCTCTTCTACCCCATCGGCAAACCTCTGGAAGTTTTCCTGGAAGAGCCGGGCCAGCCTCCGGGCCTGGCGCTCATAGGCCTCCTTGTCCGCCCAGGTGGCCTGGGGGTCCAGAAGCTCCTGGGGAACGCCCGGCACCTCCAGGGGCACCTCAAAGCCGAAGACGGGGTCCCTGCGGTAGGGGACCCCCTCGAGGGCCCCGGAAAGCGCCGCCTGGAGGAGGGCCCGGGTCACGGGCAAGGGAAAACGCCGCCCCACCCCGTAAGGCCCCCCGGTCCAGCCGGTGTTCACCAGGTAGACCCGGGGCGCGTGCTTTTGGATCTTCTCCCCCAGCATCCTGGCGTACACCCCGGGGTGCATGGGCAAAAAGGGCGCCCCGAAGCAGGCGGAGAAGGTGGCCTTGGGCTCGGTGATCCCCCGCTCGGTGCCCGCCACCCGGGCGGTGTAGCCGGAGAGGAAGTAGTACATGGCCTCCTCCGGGGCAAGCCGGGCGATGGGGGGAAGGACCCCATAGGCGTCGGCGGAGAGGAAGAAGATGGCCTTGGGGTGGCCTGCCATCCCCGTTTCCACCACGTTCTCCAGGTGGGCGATGGGGTAGGAGGCCCGGGTGTTTTCCGTCTTGGTGTCGTCGTCCCACTCCACCCGGCGGCTTTCCGGGTTCACCACCACGTTCTCCAGGATGGCCTCAAACTGGTTGGCGGCCTTGAAAATGAGGGGTTCGTGCTCCGGGGAAAGGCGGATGACCTTGGCGTAGCATCCCCCCTCGAAGTTGAAGACCCCCTCCTCGCCCCAACCGTGCTCGTCGTCCCCGATGAGGGGGCGGTGGGGATCGGTGGAGAGGGTGGTCTTGCCCGTGCCGGAAAGGCCGAAGAAGACGGCCACGTCCCCCTCCCTCCCCACGTTGGCGGAGGCGTGCATGGGAAAGACCCCCTGCTTGGGCATGAGGTAGTTCATCACGGTGAAGATGCTCTTCTTGATCTCCCCGGCGTACTTGGTACCCAAGATGAGCACGAGCTTTCTTTGAAAGCTGATGCCCACGAAGACCTCGCTTCGGGTGCCGTCCCGGTCGGGGTCCGCCAGGAAGTTAGGGGCGTGGACCACGGTGAAGCCGGGGGTGAAGCGCTCCACCTCGTCGTCATCGGGGAAGCGGCGGGGCAGGAGGAACATGTTGCGGGCGAAGAGGGCGTGCCAGGGGCTTTCCGTGACCACCCGCACCGCCAGGCGGTGGCGCTTGTCGGCCCCCGCGTAGAGGTCCTGGACGTAGAGGTCCTGCTGGGAAAGGTACTCGGCCACCCGGGAGAGGAGGGCCTGGAAGGCCTCCGGGGCAAAGGGCTGGTTCACCTCCCCCCACCAGATATCCCCCTCCACCTCGGGCTCCCGCACCACGAACTTGTCCCTGGGGCTTCTCCCGGTGTAGGGGGTGGTGTCCACCACCAGGGCCCCCTTGTGGGCCAAAAAACCCTCCCCTCGGGCCAGGGTGTGCTCCACCAGGACGGGGGAAACCGTGTTCCAAAAAACCTGTTTCTTGGGTTGGATGCCAATATAGCTCAGGCGGTCCATACGGGCCTCCTAAAGTAGAGGATATCACGAACTTATTTCCACGCTTCCATCGGCGAAACCCGGCCGACCCAAGAGGGCGAAGGTGAGGCGTTTGCCCAGCTCCACCCCGGGCTGGTCAAAGGCGTTGACTCCCCAAAGCTCCCCCAGGATGGCGGTCTGCCACATGAGGTGTTGCAGGAGCCAACCCACCGCATAGGGGGACACTTGGGAGAGGTAAAGGGTGTAAACCGCCTGGCCCGCCTCCGCCAGGGCCCGGTAGGTGGCCTCGGCCTCGGCCCTCAGGAGCTGGAAGAGGCCCTTGCCGAAGAGGTAGCCCGCCTCCCCCTCGAGGCCCTCCACCCGGGGCAGAAGGAGGTCCTCCGTGGGGCCCTCGGGGACCAGGAGCTGGATGAGCTTGTCCCGGGGGCCCTCCCGGAAGAGCTGCACCTGGGCGTGCTGGTCCCCGGGGCCCCGGGCGGGGACCGCGGTGGTGCCCACCCGCCTTCCCTCCCGGTCCAGCTTGCCCAAGGACTCGTCGTGGAGCTGGACGAACCAGGCGGGGAGGTGCTTAAGCCGCTCGGAGTAAACCATGAAGACCACCACGGGCAGGTGGCGGTGGAGGTGCTGGATCAGGGCGGTCTTCAGGGGGAGGCTCGCCTCCAGGGGGGCCAAGGCGGTTTCGTTCGCCTTCCGGGCCCCCATGAGGAGGGCGTCCAGGTCGGCCCCCGCGAAGGCCAGGGGGAGGAGCCCCACGGGGGAGAGGACGGAGAAGCGCCCCCCCACGTTTTCGGGGATGGGGAAGGCCACCAGGCCCTCCCGCTCCGCCAAGGCCCTGAGCGCCCCCCGCCGGGGATCGGTGGTGAGGACCAGGTGGCGCCGCCAGGCCTCCCCCAGGTGGCCCTTCAGCCAGTCCAAAAAGACGAGGAGGGCGGCCAGGGTCTCGGCGGTGGCCCCCGATTTGGAGATGGCGTTCACCAAGGTCTTGCCGGGGTCCAGGGTGCGGAGAAGCCTGAGGACGGGCTCGGGCTCCACGTGGTCCACGTAGTGGAAGCGAACGCCGCTTTCGTTGAAGGCGGCCTCCAGGGCCTTGGGCCCCAGGGCGCTTCCCCCGATGCCCAAGAGGACGAAGTCCTCCACCCAAGGGTTGGCCTCCCGGTAGCGGCGGACCTCCCTCAGGGTCTCCGTGTCCTCGGGGAGGTCCATCCAGCCCAGCATATTCCCCGGGTCCTGGCGCTTTTTTAGGAGGCTTTCCCGGGCTTCCAGGAGGAGGGGGGCGTGGCGGCTTAGGGCCTCCGGGAAGTCCTGGAGGAAGCGGGTGTCCAGGCGGAGCATGGGCTCATCTTACCCCTTCCCCCGGGGGCCCTCCCTTCCACCCCGGGGCCAGCGCGGGGGCTGTGGCGGGCGTCATCGCGAAAGGGAAGGGAAGGGCTTATCCTGCTGCCATGGCCAGGATGGAGCCTTTCGCCCTTGGGGCGTGGGAAGCCCGCCCTTCCGGTGGCGGGGCGCTCCCGCCAACCCGGCCCACCGGAGGCGGTCTGGACGCAAAGGTTTGCCCATTCGGGCCCGTGGGGGCCGGGGTTCGGGGATGCGAGGCGGGTTCTTGGGGATTTCTCCCTTCCTAGGGGCTTTACCCCTCTTCCTTTGCGCCCCTAAGGCCCTCTGGCCCGCCCTGGCCCTGGGGGTGGGGCTCCTCCTCTTGGGAAGGCGGCTATACCCCGGGGCCTTCCTCTGGGGCGCCTTCCTGCCCGGGGCCTGGGGGTTTTGGGCCAAGCCCCTGGCCCTTTGGCTTCCCGACTGGGCCTTCGCCTCGGGGCTTCTCCTCCTCTACGGCCTCTTCCTCTCCTGGGGGCGCTGGGGAAGCCTCTTCCTCCTGCCCCCAGCCCTCTACTTGGGCCCCTTGGGGCTTTTTCTCCTGGGCATCGTCCACGGCGCGGTCCTCCTGGAGGAGGAAAGGAGGCGGAGCGCGGAGCGGGGGGAGGCCTTCCAAGCCCCTCCCCGGGCCCTCCTCCTTCCCCCCCTCCTGGGCCTCGCCCTGGGCGGGCTTGCCTTCCTCCCCCACCCCGCCCCCTTCTTTCCCCTTCCCGCCTGGACGGGGCCCGGCCTGGAGGCCAGGGGGCAAGCCCCGGAGGCTTTGGGGGAAGGGGTGGTCTACGGGAGGCCGGAAGGGGGCCTTTCCCCCTGGGCCCTCTGGGTGGACCGCGCCCTCGCCTACGCCTGGCCCCTGACCCTGGCCCTCCTCCTCCTCGTCCTCCTCTCCCTCCTCGGCCGGGGCGGGCGGTTACCCTACCGGGGAAGCCACCTCCTTCCCGTACTCCTCGCCCTTCTGGCCTTCGGCCTCCTCTTCCTCTACCTGGGGACCCTGGGGGGCGGGGAGGTGGGCGCTTCCCCAGGTGCCCCCTCAAGCCCGGTTCCCCCCGCCCCCGAACCCGGGCCAAGGGAGGTGGTTCCCGGCCCCAGGCGGCTGGCGGAAACTGGCCTCGCCCTCGCCGGGCTTTCCGCCCTCGCCACCCTGGCCCTGCTCCTCGGCCTCGGGCTTTTCCTCTGGCGGGGCCGCCTCCAGGGGAGAGAAGGGGTCCAGGACCCCAGGCCCCGCAAGGAACCAAGGGCCTTCCGAAAGCCCCTTCCCGAGGACCGGGTGCGCCGGGCCTACGCCCTGGCCCTGAGGGCCCTGAAGGGGAAAGGCTTTCCCCACCTTCCCCAGGAAGGCCCCCTGGAGTACCTGGGGCGGCTTTGGGGGCTTTGGCCCGAGGCCGCCCCTTTTCTGGAGGGCCTGACCCGGCTCTACCTCCCCGTGCGCTACGGGGGGAGAACGGGGGAAGGGGCCGCGGAAGAGGCGGAAGCCCACCTAGAGGCTATCTTTAAGCTATGCTCCACCAGCGCGTCCAAAAGGCCCTAGAGGGCCGGGTCCTCCTCCAGGAGGAGACCCTGAAGCTCGCCCTGGCCACCCTCCTTTCCGGGGGGCACCTCCTCCTGGAGGATGTGCCGGGGACGGGGAAGACCACCTTCGCCAAGGCCCTGGCCCGGGTGCTGGGGTTGAGCTATGGCCGCATCCAGATGACCCCGGACCTCCTGCCCCAGGACCTCACGGGGGTCTACCTCTACCGGGAGGGGAGCCTGGTCTGGGAGAAGGGCCCCCTCTTCGCCCAGGTCCTCCTGGTGGACGAGCTCAACCGGGCCACGCCCCGCACCCAGTCGGCCCTCCTCGAGGCCATGGGGGAAGGCCAGGTGACCCTGGAGGGAAAGACCCACCCCCTCCCCGAGCCCTTCTTCGTCCTGGCCACGCAAAACCCCGTGGAGGAGGAGGGGACCTACCCCCTGCCCGTGGCCCAAAGGGACCGCTTCGCCGCCCGGCTCTCCCTGGGCTACCCCGACGAGAAGGCCCTCCTCGAGGCCCTGCGGGAGCAAGACCCCCTGGAGAGCCTGGGGGCGGTCACAGGGGCGGAGGAGATCCTCCTCCTGAGGCGGAGGGTGCGGCGGGTGCGGGTCGCCGAGGAACTCTTAGACTACCTCCTCGCCCTCGCCGCCTGGCTTCGGGCCCGGGAGGAGGTGCGGCTTGGCCCCTCCCCCCGGGCCCTCCTCCAGGTGGAGCGCCTGGCCCAGGCCCTGGCCCACCTGGAGGGGCGGGACTTCCTGGTGCCCGAGGACCTCAAGCGGGCCTTCTGGGCCGCCATCCCCCATAGGCTCCTCCTTAGGCTCGAGGCGGAGCTTGCCGGAGCCACCCCGGATGCCCTGGTGGAGGAGGCCCTTAGGTCGGTGCCCGTCCCCCTGGAGGTGGGCTAGCCCCATGGGCCTCCTCGGGCTTTTGGCCCTCCTCCTCCTCGCCCTCCTCCACCTGGCCCCCCGCCTGGCCCGGGCCGAGGCCCGGGTCCAGGGCTTCCCCCCGGGGTTTCCCGGAAAGGAAGGGGAAGGGAGGGCGGAAGTGAGGCTCCTTAGCCCCCTGCCCGTCCTCTTCCGCCTCGAGGCCCTCCCCTCGGCCCCCCTGGGCCTAGGACCCAGGGCCCTCGCGGGGGTGGCCTGGGGAAGGACCCGCCTCCTCCTCCCCCTCCCCTACCGCTACCGCCGGAGGGGGGAGCACTCCTTACGCCTCTCCCTCCGCCTCACGAGCCCCCTGGGCCTGGGGGAGAGGGTCCTTTCCCTTACGGCGGGAAGCGCCCTCGTCTACCCCGCCCTGAGACCCCTTCCCCCCTCGAGGCCCGCCCCCAGCTACTTCCTGGAGGGGAGCCCCACCCCCACGGGCCTCGCCGACCCCCTGGAGGCCAAGGGCCTCCGGCCCTTCGCCCCCGGGGATACCCCAAGGCTCCTCGCCCGGAAGGCCACCTCCCGCCTGGGCCAGCCCATGGTGCGGGAGGTGGAGAAGACCCTCCTCGGGGGCCTCTTCCTCCACGTTGACACCCAAAGCCTCCACCCGAGCTACCTGGACCACGCGGCAAGCCTCGCCCTCTGGCTCCTCCTGGAGGCGGAAAAGCGGGGGGAACGGTACGGGCTTTCCGCCGGGGAGGTCCTGCCCTTGGGCCGGGGGAAGGCGCACCTGGAAAGGGCCCTAGGGCTCCTTGCCCGCCTAGGCCCCACCCCCCACCCCGCCCTCCCGCCCCCCGCCCCCTGGGGAACCACCTACGTCCTGGTGACCCAAGGGGCGGAGGAGGCCTTCCTCCAGGGGGTCCTAAGGGGGGCGCACCGGGCCCGGGAGGGGCACCTCATCCTCCTGCCCGAGGGCTACTTCCTCTTCCCCGGGGAGAAGGGGAGGCCCGTGCACGGCAGGCCCCCCGGGCTGGAGCGGGCCCTCCGCTCCAGGGCCCTCCTCGCCGCCCACGGGGTGCGGCTTCGGGTGGTGCGGGGGCACGAGGCTTTTGGGGGAAAATAGGGGCATGGGCTACGTGCCCACCCCCACTCCCCAGCACGGCCTCGAGGAGGGCCCCGTCCTCCTCAAGGACGGGCGCACCGCCCTCCTGAGGCGGGCCACGAGGAAGGACCTCCCCCTCTTCGTGGACTTCCTGAGGCGGCTTTCCCCCACCTCCTTGCGCATGCGCTTCTTCTCCCCCATCTCCCCGGAGAAGGCGGCGGAGCTCCTCCTTTCCGCCAAGCCCGAGGAGGAGAAGGTGACCCTGGTGGTCCTGGCGGGGGAACCCCCGAGGATCGTGGCCACGGGGGAGTACGTGCGCCTCAAGGGGGAGGACACCGCGGAGGTGGCCTTCCTGGTGGACGACGCCTTCCAGGGGAAGGGCCTCGGCACCCTGCTTTTGGAAAGGCTCGCCCTCCTCGCCGCCAAGCGGGGGGTGCGCCGCTTCCAGGCCTTCGTCCTGGCGGAGAACAAGCAGATGCTGAGCGTCTTCCAGGAAAGCGGCTTCCAGGTGCGGGCCCACCGGGACGGGGGGGAGGTGGAGGTGGAGTTTGAGATCCTCCTGGAGGAGAAGACGGCGGAGCGCTTTGAGTGGCGGGAGAAGGTCTCCACCATCGCCAGCCTCCACCCCTTCTTCTTCCCCCGGGGGGTGGCGGTGGTGGGGGCGAGCCGCGACCCGGAGAGCGTGGGCTACCGGGTCCTGGAGAACCTCATCTTCGGCCGCTTCCAGGGGCCCGTGTACCCGGTCAACGAGGCCATCGGCCAGGAGGGGGGCACGGTGGGCCCCTTGCTGGCCTACCCCAGCCTGGAGAGCATCCCAGGCCCCGTGGACCTGGCGGTCCTCGCCGTGCCCAAGGAGCGGGTGATGGGGGCCCTGGAGGCCTGTGGGCGGCGGGGGGTGAGGGGGGCCATCGTCCTCACCACGGGCTTCACGGAGAAGGAGGCCCGGGAGCTCGCCGACAAGGCCCGGCGCTTCGGCATGCGCCTCCTGGGCCCCGGCTCCTTGGGCCTGGTGCACACCCACCCCGGGGTCCGCCTGGCGGCGGCCCTCGCCCCCCTGCCCAAGGGGGGCCCTCTCGCCATCTCCAGCCAGTCGGGGACCCTGGGGCGGGCGGTGATGGCCTACGCGGAGAGCATGGGGCTTGGGGTCTCCGCCTTCGCTTCCTTAGGCGCCAAAGCCGACATCTCCTCCAACGACCTCCTGCAGTTCTGGGAGGAGGACGAGCGCACCGGGGTGATCCTCCTCTACCTGGAGAGCTTCGGCAACCCCAGGCGCTTCTCCCGCCTGGCCCGCCGGATCGGCAAGAAGAAGCCCATCCTGGCCGTCCACCCCTCCCGCGACCCCCTGGTGCGGGCCCTCTTCGCCCAGGCGGGGGTGATCCGGGCCAACGACCTGGAGGAGGCCTTTGACGTGGCCCTTCTCCTCGCCTTGGGCCGCCTGCCGGAAAACGGGCGTGTGCGCCTCATCTCCAACGCCTCCGGCCCCTCCAACCTGGCCCTCGAGGCCCTGAAGGAGGGGGGGCTAGCGGTGGAGCACGTGGACCTGGGCTCCACGGCCAAGGTGGAGGACTTCGCCCAGGCCCTGGAGGAAGCCCTGCAGGGGGAGGCGGGAAGCGTCTTTCTCCTCTTCGTCCCCATGGGCTTCGCCACCGAGGAGGATTTCTTGGCCCTGGTGGAAAGGGCGAGCGGAAATAAGCTCATCCTGGCCTGCGCCATGGGGGCGCCCGGCCCCCGGGCCCGGGTGATGGGCCAGGGGGCCTTTTACCGCTTTCCCGAGTCGGCGGCCATCGCCCTAAGCCGGGCCTGGGCCTACAAGGTGTGGCGGGAGGAACCCCTCCTCTTCCCCGACTTCCCCGACCTGGCCCTGGAGGAGGCGCGGAGGCTTCTGGAGGGCAAAAAGGCCCTGTCGCCCGAGGAGGCGGGGGCGCTCCTGAAGGCCTTCGGCCTGCCCTTGGGGGAGGGCCCGGGCCTGGCCCTCAGGCTCACCGCCAGCCCGCACCCCCTCTTCGGCCCCGTCCTCACCCTCTCCCTGCCCACCCCCCTGGGGGACCAGGTCCTGGGGCAAAGGCTTTCCCCCCTCACGGAGAAGGACGCCCGGGAACTCTTTAGGCCCCTGGAGGGGAAGGAAGACCCCGCCCCTTACCGGGATATGGCCCTCCGCCTCTCCCGGCTCCTGGAGGAGCTTCCCCAGGTGGAAGGGGTCACCCTGGAGCTGGCGGGCCCCCGCGTGGCCCGCTTTCAGGTGCGCCTCCATGCGGATCCAAAGCCCCGCTAACCCCAAGGTGAAGGCCCTCGCCGCCCTCAAGGAGCGCAAGGAGCGGGAGCGGACGGGGCTTTTTTTGGTGGAGGGCAGGCGGGAGGTGGCCCGGGCCCTGAAGGCGGGCCTCACCCTGGAAACCCTCCTCCTGGGGCCGAAGGCGGCCCCGGAAGACCGCCTCCTGGCGGGAAGGGCCCCCGTCCTGGAGCTTTCCCAGGAGGCCCTGGAAAGGGTCTCCGTGCGGGAAAACCCCCCTCCCCTCATCGGGGTCTTCCGCATCCCCGAAAGGCGCCTGGAGGGGGTGCGCCTGCCGGAGGCCCCCCTGGTCCTGGTCCTCCTGGGCCTGGAGAAGCCCGGGAACCTGGGGGCCATCCTGCGGAGCGCGGACGCGGCGGGGGCCCATCTGGTGCTGGTGGCCGAAGGGGTGGACCTCTACAGCCCCCAGGTGATCCGGAACTCCACCGGCGTGGTCTTCTCCCTCCCCGTTTACCCCGCCGCCGAGGAAGAGGCCCTGCGCTTTTTGGAAGGAAAGGGGCTTCTCCTGGTGGCCGCTACCCCCAGGGGGGAGAAGACCTACTGGGAAGAGGACTACCGCCGGGGGGTGGCCTTCCTCCTGGGGGCCGAGGACGAGGGGCTGCCCGAGGCCTGGCTAAGGAAGGCCCAGCGCCGGGTGCGGATCCCCATGCGGGGCCAGGCGGACAGCCTCAACGTCTCCGTGGCGGCCGCCCTCCTCCTCTACGAGGCCCTGCGGCAAAGGACGGGGGGGGTAGGACCGCCCCTGGGAAGGGCGATGGGAGGTTAGCTGAGCCCCCCCTTGACAAGGGAAAGGGGGTCAGAAATAATAACCCTCGGTTTGACACTCTCACCCTTTGAGCGTCAAAGGAGGGAGTGGGATATGGCAGCGGAGGTGAAGACCGTGATCAAACCCCTAGGCGACCGGGTGGTGGTGAAGCGGATTGAGGAAGAGCCCAAGACCAAGGGCGGCATCGTGCTGCCCGACACCGCCAAGGAGAAGCCCCAGAAGGGCAAGGTGATCGCGGTGGGCTCGGGCCGCATCTTGGAGAACGGGCAGAAGGTGCCCCTCGAGGTCAAGGAGGGGGACATCGTGGTCTTCGCCAAGTACGGCGGCACCGAGATCGAGATTGATGGCGAGGAGTACGTGATCCTCTCCGAGCGCGACCTGCTCGCGGTTCTGCAGTAGGAGGTAAGCGATGGCGAAGATCCTGGTATTTGACGAGGCGGCTCGCCGGGCGCTGGAGCGCGGCGTGAACGCCGTGGCCGACGCGGTGAAGGTCACCCTTGGCCCCCGGGGCCGGAACGTGGTCCTGGAGAAGAAGTTCGGCTCCCCCACCATCACCAAGGACGGGGTGACCGTGGCCAAGGAGATTGAGCTGGAGAACCACCTGGAGAACATCGGGGCCCAGCTCCTCAAGGAGGTGGCCTCCAAGACCAACGACGTGGCCGGTGACGGGACCACCACCGCCACCGTCCTCGCCCAGGCCATCGTGCGGGAGGGCCTGAAGAACGTGGCCGCCGGGGCCAACCCCCTCGCCCTCAAGCGGGGCATTGAGAAGGCGGTGGAGGCCGCGGTGGAGAAGATCAAGGCCCTGGCCATCCCCGTGGAGGACCGCAAGGCCATCGAGGAGGTGGCCACCATCTCCGCCAACGACCCTGACGTCGGCAAGCTCATCGCCGACGCCATGGAGAAGGTGGGGAAGGAGGGCATAATCACCGTCGAGGAGTCCAAGAGCCTGGAGACCGAGCTGAAGTTCGTGGAGGGGTACCAGTTCGACAAGGGGTACATCTCCCCCTACTTCGTCACCAACCCCGAGGCGATGGAGGCGGTCCTCGAGGACGCCTTCATCCTCATCGTGGAGAAGAAGGTCTCCAACGTCCGCGAACTCCTCCCCATCCTGGAGCAGGTGGCCCAGACTGGCAAGCCCCTCCTCCTCATCGCCGAGGACGTGGAGGGTGAGGCCCTCGCCACCCTGGTGGTGAACAAGCTCCGGGGCACCCTGAACGTGGCCGCGGTGAAGGCCCCCGGCTTCGGCGACCGCCGCAAGGAGATGCTCAAGGACATCGCCGCCGTCACCGGGGGCACGGTCATCTCCGAGGAGCTCGGCTTCAAGCTGGAGAACGCCACCCTTTCCATGCTGGGCCGGGCCGAGCGGGTGCGCATCACCAAGGACGAGACCACCATCGTGGGCGGCAAGGGCAAGAAGGAGGACATCGAGGCCCGGATCAACGGCATCAAGAAGGAGCTGGAGACCACCGACAGCGAGTACGCCAAGGAGAAGCTCCAGGAGCGCCTGGCCAAGCTGGCGGGCGGCGTGGCCGTGATCCGGGTGGGGGCCGCCACCGAGACCGAGCTCAAGGAGAAGAAGCACCGCTTTGAGGACGCCCTTTCCGCCACCCGGGCCGCGGTGGAGGAGGGCATCGTCCCCGGCGGCGGCGTGACCCTCCTCCGGGCCATCGGCGCCGTGGAGGAGCTCATCGCCAAGCTGGAGGGGGACGAGGCCACGGGGGCTAAGATCGTGCGCCGGGCTCTGGAGGAGCCTGCCCGCCAGATCGCCGAGAACGCGGGGTACGAGGGCTCCGTCATCGTGCAGAAGATCCTGGCGGAAACCAAGAACCTCCGCTACGGCTTTGACGCCGCCACCGGCGAGTACCGCGACATGGTGGAGGCGGGCATCGTGGACCCCGCCAAGGTGACCCGCTCCGCCCTGCAGAACGCTGCCTCCATCGGCTCCCTGATCCTCACCACCGAGGCGGTGGTGGCGGAGAAGCCCGAGAAGAAGGAGTCCACGCCCGCGCCCGCTGGCGGCGGGGACATGGACTTCTAGTCCAGGGAAGCCTTGGGGGCAGGGCTTTTAGCCCTGCCCCCAGTTTCTTCCCCAAAAAGGGGCCTGCCAACTTTAGGCTCCGGAAATCCCCACCGGGCCCTCCTGCCAGGGCGGGATTAAAAGGGCACCACCTCCTCCTTGTTCCCGTTCCCCCCATTCCCCTGCAGAAAGACCTCCCGGTCGGGCACCAGGTAGGCCCGGAAGCCCTCGGCCTCCAGGGCCCCCAAGGCCCTTTCCGCCACCCGCACCTCCCGCATGGCGAAGAGGGCCTCCCCAAAGGGCCCCTGCACCCGCAAGTAGAGGGGGAGGGTGCCGGGGTGCTCGTCCAGGAGGCTTTTGAGGAGGGCCACCCCCTTCTCGTCCAAAAGGGCGTGGTCCACCTCCACCTCCAAGGCCTTGGAGGCCTCGGCCACCTCCTCGTGGGTCCAGGCCCCTTGGGCGAGGACCCGGAGGCCCCCCTCCTCCCGCTCCACCTCCGCCAGGACCAGAAGGGGCGTGTCCTCCTTGAGCTTGGGGGAAACCCCCTCGTAGGCCCGGCCGAAGACCACCGCCTCCAGGGCCCCGGTCTCGTCGGAGAGGGTGAAGCGGGCCATCATCCCCCCCGAGCGGGTGGGCTTCCGCACCACCTCCTCCACCATGCCGGCGAGGAGCACCCGGGACCGCGGGGGAAGCCCCCGGACGAACTCGGGAAGCTCCTCCAGGGGGCAGCTCGCCGCCTCCCTCAGGCCGGGGTAACGGAGCACAGGGTGGCCGGAGACGTAGATCCCCAGGGCCTCCTTCTCGTAGCGCAGGCGGGTGATCTCGTCCAGGGGCTCGGCCTCCAAAAGGGGCGGCTCCTCCACTTCGGCAAAGAGGCCCATCATCCCGGACCTGGCCCGCTCCCGGCTCTCCGCCGCCCACTTGAGGAGCCCTTCCAAGGAGGCGAGAAGCCGGGCCCGGTCCCCGAAGGCATCGAAGGCCCCCGCCTTGATGAGGGACTCCAGGGTGCGCTTGTTCACCACCTTCTCGTCCAGGCGCTTGAGGAAGTCCCCCAGGCTCCTAAAGGGCCCGCCCCGCTCCCGCTCCTGCAGGATGGCCTCCGCCGCGGCCTCCCCCACGTTTTTCACCGCCGAGAGCCCAAAGAGGATCTCCTCCCCCACCACCTTGAAGTCAAAGCCCGAGCGGTTGATGTCGGGGGGAAGCACCTCTATGCCCATGGCCCGGGCATCGCGGATGTACTCCGCCACCTTGTCGGAGTCGTGCCGCTCCACGGTGAGGAGGGCGGCCATGAACTCCACGGGGTAGTGGGCCTTCACGTAGGCGGTCTGGTAGGAGAGGAGGCTGTAGGCGGCGGCGTGGGAGTTGTGGACGATGACGTCCTCGGCCACGAAGGTGTGGGTTCCCTCCACGGTGAGGTCGTAGACCTCCTCCTCGCCCAAGGGCTCCACCGCCTCCACCCGGTCCCAGTAGACCTCCGCCTGGGCCAGGCGCAGGAGGGCTAGGCTCCCCGTGAGGGCGGCAAGCCGCCCTAGCGTGGCCCGGGAAAGCCCTCGCCGCCCCCTGCCCGGACGGAGGAGCCCTTCGGCCAAGCCCGCTTCCCGGAGAAGGGCCGCCGCTTGCCCTTGGGCCGCCTCGGCCACCGCCTCCCTCACCTCCCCCAGAAAGGCGAGGGGGAGGACGTCCTTGGTGCTCCGGCCTGCCCTTTCCCAGGAGGCGAGGAGGGCCTCGAGATCCCGCTTCCGCTTGCCCGCGAGGTAGGGGCCCACCGTTTCGGCGAAGCGGCGGGCCGCTTCCAGGCCCCCCAGGAGGTAGACCGCATACCCCTTGTACCCCCCGGAGAAGCGCTTTTCCACCAGGCGGGCCTGGAGGCCGAGGCGCAGGAGGAGGTGCTGCACCCCCCGGGCCAGTTCCAAAGAGGCGGTGGCGTAGTGGATGAGCCTCCCCTCGGGGTCCACCCCGCCGTCCCCGGTCCAAAGCCGCCCCAGCAGGCGGGCCACCTCCTCCGGGGGCAGGCGAAAGGCCTCCTCCGGAAGGCGCTTCGCCCTTGCGTCAAGCCCCAGAAGCCCCATCCGCCTTAAGAAGGCCACCGCGCCCGCCTCTTCCCTCCGGTCCGTGCGGCCCACGTAGACGTGGGCCACCCCCCGGCGCCAGGCTACCCGGGGGCGGGTGTTGGGGAAGGCCTCCAGGGCCTCCTTCATGGCGGCGAGCTCCTCCTCAGAGGAGGTGTACAGGTAGAAGCCGGAGGGATGGCGCAGGTTGCCCTCGGCGAGGGCGAAGCCCAGGAGGTCTAGCTCGTGGCCCTCGAGGTGGAGGGAAGGCCGGTAGGGCAGGTGGCGGGGCAGGGCCACGTAGTCCCCGGGCACCAAGGCCCCCAGGGGCCGCCACCCCTCCGGGGTGTAGACGGGGTGGTTGGCCGTGGCCTCCAAAACCCTGCCCGTGGCGGTGCGGAGGGCGTAGACCTGGGCCTTTCCGCTCGGGAAGGCGGCCACCACGGGCCTCGGCACCAGGCGGAGGTGGGCCTCGTCCAGGGAGACCACCCAGACCCCCTCCACCTCCCCCCGGACGATCTCCCCCACGCGCACCACCCTCCCGGTGCGCCAGTCCACCACCCGGGCCCTTTCGGGCAGGCACTTATTGAAGCCATAGTTGGCGAAGGCCTCCAGCATGTCAAAGAGGCGGTTCGCCTCCTCCTCGGGCACGCCCCTTTCCTTGGCCCCCCGGACGAAGCGCTCCCGGTGCTTCTGCATCTCTTCCAGGCGCTTCTTTCCCATGGCCCTCCGGAGGAGGTCCGCCTCCCCCAGGGAGTACCCCGCCACTTGGGCGGCAATCTGCATGATCTGCTCCTGGTAGACGGGGATGCCGTAGGTCTCGTCCAGGATGGGCCTCAGGTACTTCTCCGCGTGGGGGAACTCGCCGTAGCTCACGGGTTCCAGGCCGTGGTGGCGGCGGATGTAGGTGGGGATGTGCTCCATGGGCCCCGGGCGGTAGAGGGAGACCAGGGCGATGATGTCCTCCACGCGCCGCGGCTTGAGGCCCCGCACCGTGTTGGTCATCCCCCCGGACTCCAGCTGGAAGACCCCCTTGGTCTCCCCCCGGGAGAGGAGGGCGAAGGTCTTGGGGTCGTCCAGGGGAAGCCGGTCGTAGTCCAGCTCCACCCCCTTGGAGTCCTTCACGATCCTCTTGGCCTCGTCCAGGAAGGAGAGGGTGCGGAGGCCCAGGAAGTCCATCTTCAAAAGCCCCAAGGCCTCCACCGCCCCCATGTCGTACTGGGTCACGGCCCGCCCCTCCTGGTCCCGCATGAGGGGGACGAGGTCCGTGAGGGGCTCGGCGGCGATCACCACCCCGGCGGCGTGGACGGAGGCGTGGCGGTTCAGGCCCTCAAGGCGCATGGCCACCTCGAGGACCTCCCGCACCTTGGGGTCCTTCTCCATCTCCGCCCTCAGTTCCGGCACCACCTGGATGGCCTCGGCAAGGGGCTTGGGCTTGCCGAACTGCACCGGGACGAGCTTGGCGAGCTCCTCCGCCTTCTTGTGGGGGATGCCGTAGACCCGGGCCACGTCCTTGAGGGCCGCCTTGGAGGCCAGGCTCCCGAAGGTGCCGATCTGGGCCACCTTGTCCTCCCCGTAGCGCTCCCGCACGTACTGGATCACCCGGTCCCGCTCCCGGTCGGAGAAGTCGGTGTCAATGTCGGGCATGGAGACCCGCTCGGGGTTCAGGAAGCGCTCAAAGAGGAGGCCGAAGCGCAGGGGGTCGATGTTGGTGATGCCCACCGCATAGGCCACCAGGCTCCCGGCGGCGCTTCCCCGCCCCGGCCCCACGGAGATCCCGTTTTGCTTAGCCCAGTTAATGTAGTCCTGCACGATGAGGAAGTAGCCGGGGAAGCCCATGCGCTCGATCACGGAAAGCTCGTAAAGGGCCCGGTGGAGGATGGCCTCCGCCGTCCACTCCTTCACCCCCTCCAGGGGGGGAAGCGCCCTCATGAGCCCCTCCCAGGCCTCCCGCTCCACCTGGGCCAGGGCCTCGGCCAGGGCCGCCCCGTCCCCGTGGGGGGGAAGCTTGCCCAAAAGGCGGAAGACCTCCCGGTAAAAGCCCTCGGTGATGCAGTCCGGGTAGCGGCGGAGGAGGCCTTTCAGGGTGAGCTCCATGAGGTACTGGGCCTCAGTGCGCCCCGGGGGGAGGGGGAAGCGGGGGATGCGGTAGACCATCTTTTCCCCGATGGGAAGCTCCACGTTGCACATGCGGGCGATCTCCACCGTGTTGTCAAAGGGCTCGTCCCCCCACTCCGCCTCGGGAAGGGCCTGGCGCATCTCCTCCGGGGTCTTCACGTAGAACTCGTCGCAGGGGAAACGCCAGCGCTCGGGGTCGTCCAGGATGCTCTTGGACTGGATGGCGAGGAGGACCTCGTGGGCCCGGGCGTCCTCCCTCCTCACGTAGTGGCCGTCGTTGGTGGCCACCATCCCCAGGCCGTACTTGCGGGCGAACTCCTTCAGGACCTCGTTGACCTTTTTCTGCTCGGGAAGCCCGTGGTTTTGGATCTCTATGAAGAAGCGGTCCTTGAAGATGGAGAGGTACTCGTTGAGCCGGGCCTCCGCCAGGTCCAGGCGGTCTTGGAGGATGAACTGGGGGATCTCCGCCCCCAGGCACCCCGAGAGGGCGATGAGGCCCTCCGCGTGCTCGCGCAGGATCTCCCGGTCAATCCGGGGTTTTTCGTAGAAACCCTCTAAATAAGCCCGGCTCGCCAGGCGCACCAGGTTCTGGTAGCCCGTGAAGTCCTTGGCCAGGAGGGTGAGGTGGAAGTAGCCCCCGTCTAAGCCCTTCCCCCGCTTGCGGTCAAAGCGGCTCTCCGCCGCCACGTAGGCCTCGTAGCCCAGGATGGGCTTGATGCCCATGGCGGTGGCCTTCTTGTAGAACTCCACCGCCCCGAAGAGGTTGCCGTGGTCGGTCATGGCCAGGGCGGGGTCCTCGGGGGTCGTCTCCTTGACCCACTTGAGGAGGTCGGAAAGCTTCGCCGCCCCGTCCAGGAGGGAGAACTGGGTGTGCTGGTGGAGGTGGGCGAAGCGGAGTTTGCGGCCCATGCCCTTCAGTTTATTGCGGGAAGGGACCAGGGCAGGTAAACTAATGCATGAAATGATGCATCGCAAGCGCACCCTAAGCGCCACCGAGGCCCGCGTCCACTTCGGCGAGGTGCTGAGGCGGGTGGAGGAAGGGGAGGTGATCGTGGTGGAGGGGCGGGGCAGGCCACGGGCGGTCATCCTCTCCCTGAAGGCCTACGCCCACCTCACCGGGGGGAAGGAGGACCCCTTGGAAGCCGTCCTCTCCCTTAACCGGGCCATCCGCGCCCGCTTGGGCAGGCCCCTCACACCCCCTGAGGAGGTGCTTTCCGCCCTGAGGGAGGAGCGGGACCGTGAGCTGGGTGGTGCTGGACGCTAGCTTCCTCCTCCGCCTGCTCTTGGCAGCAGACCCAAAGGCCGAAGCCGTACGCCTCTACCGGGGCTGGAGGCAGGAAGACCGCCCCCTCGCCGCCCCCACCCTGGCCCTGTATGAGGCGGCCAACGCCCTTTACCGCTACGCCCTCGCCGGGGAGATGACCCTGGCCGAGGCCGAGATCCTCCTGGGGCACCTCCAGAGGCTCGGGATCCGGTTTTTCGCCGAGCCCTGGACCCACACCCGGGCCTTGGAACTGGCCTGGGCCTTGGGCCTAAAGGCCGCCTACGACGCCCACTACCTGGCCCTGGCCGAGGGGTTTCGGGGGGCCTTCTGGACCGCCGACAAAAGGCTGCACCAAAGCGCCCTCGAGGGCCAGGCCCAAGGCCTCCTCCCCGGCGTTTCCCTTCACCTCCTGGAAGCATGACCCTGGGCGAACTTCGGGAAGAGGTCTGGAACACCCTGGCCCGCTACGACCTCGCCCTCCACCCCACGCCCCCCCACGGCCACCACCCCAACTTCCTGGGGGCAAGGCGGGCGGCGGAAAAACTCCTCAAGACCCCGGAGTTCCAGGGGGCCCGCCTCATCCTGGCGGGGCTGGACGCGGTGCTAAAGCCCCTCAGGGAGGAGGCCCTGCGGCAGGGGAAGGCCCTCCTCCTCCCCCACCCCGACCGCCCGGGGGAGTTCCTCCTCCTCAAGGACGTGGACCCGAGGCGGCTCAGGCGGGTGCGGGAGGCCTACCGCTTCGGGGTCCGGGTGCCCTTGGAGGGCCAGGCCATTGACCTGGTCCTCATCGGGGCCGTGGCCGTGGACGAGGAGGGGGGGTGGGTGGGCAAGGGCTACGGCTTCCCCCAGGGCTGGCTCCGGGTAGAGGCCCCCTTCGCCACCCTGGCCCACCCGGTGATGGTCTACCCCCGCCTCCCCGTGGAGCCGGAAAGGCGGGTGGACCTGATCGCCACCCCTCAAAGGCTGGTCCGGCCTTAGAGGGCGAACTCCTTCAGGAGCCCCTCGAGGTCCAAGGCCTCCCCTTGCCCCAAGGCGGGGTACACCTCGGGGTAGCGGGGGAGGTAGGCCTTAAGCCGCTCCTCAAAGGTGGGCACCTCCGCCTTCCAGAAAACCCCCACGGGGATCCTCTCCCCCCACTCCGCCGCCTTCTCCTGGAACTTCGCCATCTTCTGGTCCAAGGCCTCCGGGGAAATCCCCTCGGGAACATGGGGGTCATAGCCCTCGTCCTGGAGCTTGTAGAGGCGGGGGGCGAACCACTCCTTGGTGTGCAGGTCGTTGTAGGTGGGGCAGGGCTGGAGCACGTGGAGGAAGGCCAGGCCCCGGTGCTGGATCCCCTCCTTGATGAGCTCCTTCAGGCCCTTCACGTCGTAGGCGTAGCCCCGGGCGATCCAGGTGTAGCCGGAGGCGAAGGCCAGGAGGAGGGGGTTGATGCGCCCCTGGGGGTTGGGCTTGGGCAGGCTCTTGGTCTTCTCCCCCAGGCCCAAGGTGGGCCCCGCCTGCCCCTTGGTGAGGCCGTAGACCTCGTTGTCGTAGAGGATGTAGAGCATGTCCACGTTCCGGCGGCCCGCGGCCACGAAGTGCCCGGCCCCGATGCCCAGGCCGTCCCCGTCCCCGCCCACCGCCACCACCGTGAGGTGGGGGTTGGCGAGCTTGGCCCCTTGGGCGGTGGGGAGCACCCGCCCGTGGAGGGTGTGGACCCCGTAGACGTTCAGGTAGTGGGGGGTCTTGGCCGAGCAGCCGATGCCCGAGAAGACCGCGGTTTGGCTGGGGTCTTTTTTCAGCTCGAAGAGGGCCATCTGCAGGGCGGAGAGGATCCCGTAGTCCCCGCAGCCCGGGCACCAGTCCGGTTGCTTCTCCGCCTTGTAATCGGCAAGTTTCAGCTCCAGCATCCTAGACTCCTTTCCGCAAGACCAGGCGCTCCGGCGCCTCCGCCCTGAGCACCTGCCTCAAGGCCCCCACCGCCTCGTCCAGGGTGATGGGGCGGCCGTTGTACTTCACCACCCGGTGGTGAACCCGCTTCAGGGTCTCCTGCTGCACCAGGTCCGCCAGCTGCCCCGAGTAGTTGTGCTCCACGGTGACCAGCCGCTTCCCCTCCAGGAGGTGGCCGATCTCGGGGAAGGGCCAGAGGAGGCGGAGGTGGAGGTAGCCCACCCCTTCCAGGTGGTCCAGGGCCTCGAGGAGGGTGCCCTTCACCGTGCCGAAGCCCAACACCAGGACCTCCCCGTCCCGGTAGAGGGTGTACTGGTCGGCAAGGGGGATCTCCTTCCGGGCGGTGAGGAGCTTCTGCATGCGCTTTTCCATCTGGTACTCCCGGAGGGCGGGGTCCTCGGTGATGTGGCCCACAAGGTCGTGCTCGTCCGAGGTCATCCAGTAAAAGCCCCCGGGGGTGCCGAGGGGAACGAAGGGGGAGATGCCGTCCTCGGAAGGGGCGTAGCGCTCGTAGGGGCCAAAGCCCTCGCCCCGGGGCAGGGCCCGCTTCTCCCCGTCCAGCCGGAGCACCTCTAGGGCCTCCTTGGGCAGGCTCTGGGCCATGGAGGCCAGGAACTTATCCAAAAGGTGGACCACCACCGTCTGGTAGCGCCAGGCCCAGGCCAAGGCCTTCTGGGCATCCAAAAAGGCGTCCTGGATGTCCCCGGAGGCCAGGACGAGCCTCGGGTACTCCCCGTGCCCGCCCCTTAGGGCGAACATCAGGTCCCCCTGCTCCGTGCGGGTGGGCAGGCCCGTGGAGGGCCCCCCTCGCTGGTAGAGGGTCACCACCAAGGGCGCCTCGATCATCCCGGCGAACCCCAGCCCCTCGGCCATGAGGCTGAAGCCGGGGCCGCTGGTGGCGGTGGCGGCCTTGGCCCCCGTGAGGGCGGCGCCCACGGCCATGGTCACCGCGGCGATCTCGTCCTCAGTCTGGACCACGGCCACGTCCGCCCCCTGGAAGGCGGTGTGGGCCTCCAGGTAGACGCTCTCGTCCGTGGCCGGGCTGATGGGGTAGTAGGTCTGAAAGCGGAGGCCCCCGGCCAGCTTGCCCAGGGCGGCCGCCTGGGCCCCGGTGAGGTAGACCCGGCCGGGCTCGTACCCGTTCAGCCTGAGCTGGAAGGAGAGGCGGGGCACCTCCTCCTTGTAGACGGCCTCGGCCACCTTCTGGTTCAGCTCCAGCACCTTGCCCCTAAACTGGAGGGCCAGGGCCTCGAGGAGAGGCTCTAAGGGAAAACCCAAAAGGTGCAGGCTCGCGGCCACGGCGATGGTGTTCAGGGTGCGCCGGGCCTGCAGGGAAGGCACCCCGAGCTCCGCCCCGATCCGGTCCGCCACCTCCTCAAAGGGGTAGGGCAGGGGCTGGACCCCAGCCTCCACGTGGGCCTGGAGAATCTCCTTCAGGCCGGGGTCGGCCTTGCCGAAGCGCTGGGAGAGGGCGTCCGCCACCCGGTGGTCCAGCATGGGGAGCTTGTGCAGGGTGAGGTCCAAGACCCGGGGGTCGTAGAGGAGCACCCCCCCCTCCCGCACCTCCCCTAAGTGGCGGGCCAGGGTCTCCCCGTCCAGGGCCACCAGGAAGTCCACCTGCTCTCGGAAGGCCAGCACGGGTTTTCGCCCTAGCCGCACGTCCAGGTAGGAGTGCCGCCCCATGATGTTGGAGTGGTACTCCCGCTTGGTGGCCACCCACCAGCCCCCCTTGCCCACCGCCCGGGCGAAGAGGGTGGCCGCCGTCTCTATGCCGCCCCCTTGGGGGCCGCCGACTCGCCAGGTGAACTCGTCCATAAGGCCTCCTCCGTTCTCCGATACCCTACTCCTAATGGGCCGGGGTTGACTAGGGGCATTTACCCCCTTGCCTCCAGGACAGGCCCCGTTATTCCTCCTGGTCGGCCTGGTGGAGCCGCCTCCCCCAGGGGCTTCGGGGGGCGTGGTGCTCCAGGACCAGGGCCCGCACCTCGGGGTCCTGGATCCCTGCCGCCCCGTAGAGGGGATGGTGCCGGCGCACCTGAAAAGCCCCGAGGAGCCCCCGCCGCAAGGGGTAGGGAGGTACGGGAGGGGCGTAGAGGCCGGTGAGCACCCGCTCCAGGAGGCGGTAAGGCCTTAAGGCCTTGCCCGCGTCGTGGAGAAGGGCCGCCCGGACCACGAAGGCCGGGGCGCTGGGGTGGTCCCTAAGGAGCCCTTTGGCTACCCGCACCGCATGGGCCCGGTCCCGGGGGTCCATGGCCAGGTAAAGGGCCCTTTCCTCCCCCTGGAGAAAGGCCAGGGCGAAAGCATCGTCCGGCGCCTCCCCCTTGGGGGAAAGGGCGCGGAGGAGGCGGAGCCATCGCTTCCTTAGCTTCCGGCCGAAACCCCTCAAGCCCCTAGACGAACTTCTTCAGCATGGTGGCGATCTCCTCGGGCTTCTTGGGGTCCACCTTGCCCTCGGAGACCTCCGCGGCGCAAACGTTCAGGAACTCGTGCAGGATCAGGGTGGCCGCCGCCTCCATGGCCTTCTTGGTGGCGGTCATCTGGGTGAGGACCTCGTCGCAGGGACGGCCCTCGGCCACCATCTTCTGCAAGCCCCGCACCTGCCCCTCTATGCGCCGTAGCCGCTTCAGGATGTTCTCCACGGTCTCTTGCCCGAGCTCGGTGGTCTTGGTCATGGGGGCATTATATACCAGTACCCCCTATCTCGTCTTCGCTCACGGGTTCCTCCACCTCCTGGGCCTTAGGCCCACGCACCCAGAGGAGCTTGGCCCCGAGGAGGCGGGCGATCTGGGCCAGGCGCTGGCCGGGATCACCCTCCCCCGGTTCCCCCCCTGGGGGCGGGTCTTGCGGAACGTCCTCCTCCGGGGGAGGGACCGGCCTGGGTGGGGGCGGAGAGGGTCCCTTCGGGACGGCCTTGGCCCCCCCTGGGGCCTCGGCCGGGCTAGGGACCGGCGTTTTTTTTTCCAGGACGAAGGCCAGCCCCTCCACCCCGAAGTGGGCCTGGGCCAGGGGGAGAAGGGAGGCCCTTTGCTCTTCGGCCTTCTTGTGGTGGAAGGCCTTGTCCTCGGGAAAGCGGAGGACCAGGGTGGTGCCCTCCAGGTGAGGCCTCGCCTCCCGCACGAAGGCCCTGAGGGTGGGCTTAAGGGCCTCCAGGAAGGCCCGCCACGGCCCGGAGAGGTCGGCCTGGGCCTGGGGGGCCTCCGGGGCCTTGGGGGCTTCGGACGGGGGGGGTGCGGGCTCCTGGTCCCTGGCCGGGGAGGCCGGGGGAGCAAGGGCCCGCAGGAGGGCCACCTCCAGGGAAAGGAGGTCCGAGCGCTTGGAGAGGCGCTCCAGGGCCTCATCCAGGTCCCCCAGGGCGGCGAGGAGGGCCTCGGGCGAAGCGGGAAGGGGCCTCCCCCCAAGGCCGTAGGCGGCGTGGAGGGCTTCCCGCAGCACCTCCATGAGCCCCCCCACCAGGCTCCTGGGGGCAAAGCCCTCCCCGTAGAGCCGCCTCGCCTCCTCCAGGGCCTCCTGGCTGCGGCCTCGGAGGAGGTTTTCCGCCAGGCGGCGGAGGGCCTCCCTGGGGGGAAGGCCCAGGGAGGCTTCCACCGCCTCCCGGGTCAGGGGGCCTTCCAGGAGCAGGAGGCGGTCCAGGAGGCTTTCCGCGTCCCGCATGGCCCCGTCCGCCAGGCGGGCCACGAGGAGGAGGGCCTCCTCCTCGGCCTCCCGGCCCATCCCCTCCAGGATGCGCCGGAGCTTAGAGGCGATCTCCTCCTCCCTGAGGCGGCGGAAGCGGAAGTGCTGGGTGCGGGAGAGGATGGTGGGGGGCATCCTCTCGGGCTCCGTGGTGGCGAAGACGAAGAGGACGTGGGGCGGGGGCTCCTCCAGGGTCTTGAGGAGGGCGTTGAAGGCGCTTTTGGAGAGCATGTGGGCCTCGTCCAGGATGAAGACCTTCTTGGGGGCGGCGAGGGGGGCGAGGTGGAGCCTCTCCTTTAGCTCCCGCACGTCCTCCACGGAGTTGTTGCTGGCGGCGTCAATCTCCACCACGTCGGGGTGGGCTCCCCGCTGCACCGCCTGGCAGTGGGGGCAGGCCCCGCAGGGGGGGCTTTCCCCCTGGCACCCCACCGCCATGGCGAGGAGCCTCGCCGTGGTGGTCTTGCCCACCCCCCTGGGCCCGGAGAAGAGGTAGGCCTGGGCCAGCCTCCCCTCCCGGATGGCCCTCTGCAGGGGCTCCTTCACGTGCTCCTGGCCCACCACCTCCTGGAAGGTGAGGGGGCGCACGCGGCGGTAGAGGGCGCTCACAGAGGCTAGTATAGGGCTTGGTGCGGAGCTTTCTCTCCTTCCACGTGGAGGCCCCCCTGGAGGGGGTGGCCGCCTGGGCCGAGGGGCGCACGGGGGGGGCCGGGGTCTACCTGGTGCCCGACCCCCCGTGGACGAGCCTCTACCACGAGGACCTCGAGGCGGCGGAGGACCCGGAGGCCATCCGGGCCTTTACCCTGGAGCTTTCCCGCCTGGGCCGGGCCCTGGCCTTTCTGGTGCTGGCCGAGGAGGACCTCCTCTTCCTCCTGGCGGAAGGGGGCGCGAAGAAGGCGGAACTCCGAAGGGGCCCGGAGCTTGGGGAAGCCCTCCAGGCCCCCCCGGACCTCCTTCCCCTTCTAGAAAGGGCCTCCGCCATGCCTCCCCTAAGCGCGGTGCAGGCCCTGGCGGCCCACTTCGGCCTCCACCCCGACCACGCCCTTCTGGGCTTCCTGGACCTCCTGGAGGCCGAGGAGGAAGGGGCCTTGCCCGAGGAGGTGGTCTACCTTGCGTGAAGCCCTCTTGGTGAAGGTGGGGGGAAGCCTGAGGGGGGCCGAGGCCCTTTTGGACGAGCTCGCCCAGTACCCCGGTCCCCTGGCCCTGGTGCACGGGGGTGGCCCCGAGATCGGGGCCTGGCTAAAGCGCCTGGGGTACGAGAGCCGCTTCGTGGGGGGGCTTAGGGTGACGCCCCCGGAGCAGCTTGAGGTGGTGGAGATGGCCCTTTACCTCACGGGAAAGCGCCTGGCGGAGGGGCTATCCCGCAGGGGGAGGAAGGCAGTGGCCCTCTCGGGCCGGGACGCCCTTTGCCTCGAGGGGCGGGCCCTCCCGGGGCTTGGCCGGGTGGGCGAGGTGGTGGGGGTGGGGGTACGGGTCTTGCTGGACCTCCTGGAGAAGGGCTACACCCCCCTTCTCGCCCCCATCGCCCTGGACGCGGAGGGCCCCCTCAACGTAAACGCGGACACCGCCGCCGGGGCCGTGGCCGGGGCCTTGGGCTGGCCTGCGGTCTTCCTCACGGACGTGGAGGGGGTCTACCGGGACCCCAAGGACCCGCAAAGCCGCCTCCCCCACCTCACCCCGGAGGGGGTGGAGGCCCTAAAGGAGGAGGGCGTGATCCAGGGGGGCATGATCCCCAAGGTGGAGGCGGCCCTCTCCGCCCTCCGGGCGGGCGCCCCCTGGGCCGCCATCGCCAAGGGGGAAAGGGGGGTTCTCGCCCGGGTGCTCGCCGGGGAGGCGGGAACCCGCTTCACCCTCTGAATAGGTCCAGGAAGGCCCGCATAAAGGTCGGGAGGAACTCCCGCTCGTCAAAGGGGTCCGCCAGGAGAATCCCGATGCGCTCCACGCCACACCTCCAGAAACTCCCTCAGGATATTCCCCGTGACCCCCCAGATGTCCACCCCGCGCCAGGGGAAGTGCCACACGGTGCGGCCCAGGCGCACCTCCTTCCAGGGTTCCACCCCGAGGAGCTCCCCTAAGGGGGCGAGGAGGACCTCGGCCACCTCCTGGGGGTTGGGCTTTAGGGGGGGAAGGTCCCCCCGGTAGACCACCACGGGCTGCACCAGGAAGCCCTGGGGGGAGTAGGCGGGGGAGAGGAAGCCCAAGGGCTCCACCCCCACCAGGCCCACCTCCTCCTCAGCCTCCCTCAAGGCCGCCTCCACCACGCTCTCCCCCGGCTCCACCACCCCCCCGGGGAAGCTCACCTGGCCCGCGTGGGTGGGGAGGTGGGGGCTTCTTCGGGTGAAGAGGAGGTGCGCCCCCAGGAGGGGAACGGCCACCGCCGCCAGGCGGAACCCCTGGGGAAGGGTCAGCCCTGGCGGCAGGCCCTGAGGGAGCGCCGCCTTAAGGCGCTCTCGGGGTCCTGGCCCCTCTTGGCGAAAAGCCCCACCAGGTGCCAAAGCGCCTCCTCCAGGTCGCCCGCTTCCAGGGCCTTCCTCAGGCCCTCCTCGCTTCCCGGGTCTATCCCCTTCCTCTGGAGCTCGTAGGCCCGAAGCAGGGTGGGAAGCCCCTTAGGCAGGCCGCAGGGGTCCTCCCTCTTGCCCTCCTGGGCCTTGAGGTCCTCCCAGCGGGCCTTCACCTCCTCGGGGGTCCTGGCGGTGGCCTCCCCGGTCACGCCCAAGCGGGCCTTGAAGACGTGGGGGTGGCGGCGGACGAGCTTCTCCACGATGGCGCGCTCCACGTCCCCGTAGGTGAAGCGCCCCTCCTCCTCGGCGATGACGCTGTGGAAGGCCACCTGCAGGAGCACGTCCCCGAGCTCCTCGGCCATGGCCCTGGGGTCCCCTTGGAGGAGGGCATCCGCCGCCTCGCTCGCCTCCTCCAGGAGGTAGGGGACGAGGCTTTCGTGGGTCTGGGCCCGGTCCCAGGGGCACCCCCCCGGTCCCCTCAGGCGGCGCATCACCTCAAGCAGGCGTTCCATGCCCCCCATTCTCCTTCAGGAGGAGGCCCCCCGCCAGGGAGAGGCCCACCAGGAGGAGGGAGAGGGGGTCAAGGGGGGCCCGCTCCAGCACCAGGCCCCCGGGCCCGGGGGCGGGCAGGCCCGTGGTGCGGGTGAGGAGGAAGAGGACAAAAAGCGTCCCCACCAGGTACCGCCCTCCCCGGAGCCACCCCGGGCCCAGGGGCACCTCGAGGAGGGGAAGGAGGAGGAGGGAGAGGCCATAGCCCAGCTGCAGGGCCAAGAGGACCATGAAGAGGAGGCCGTACCAGAAGCCCGGGGTCTTCAGGGCCAGGGCGGGGTCTTGTGCCCGGAATACCTCCCCGCAAAGCCCTCCGCCCAAGGGGGTGTCCCCCAGGCCCAGAAGCTGGAGGAAGAAGGGGAGGATGAGGAAGAAGGCGGCGAGGCGCACTACCCCTCTCGGACGGGCTCCAGCCGCACCGCCGTCCCGTAGGCCAGGATCTCCGCCGCCCCCTGCGTGACGCTCACCGTGGCGTAGCGCACGCCTAAGACGGCGTGGGCCCCGAGCCTCCTCGCCTCCTCCAGCATCCGGGCCTCCGCCTCCGCCCGGGCCTCCTGGAGCATCTCCGTGTACTCGCGAAGCTCCCCGCCCACCAGGTTCCGGAGGCTCGCCAAGAGGTCCCTGCCCAGGTGCTTGGCGCGCACGGTGCTCCCCTTCACCACGCCCAGGACCTGGACGCGGTAGCCGGGAAGGGCCTCGAGGGTGGACACCAGGATCTCCATGGCCCCATGTTACCCAAGCCCCCACCGGCCCCGGGCCTGGCCGCCACGCGGCGGGGAGCCCAAGGGGGGCCGCGGGACGGGGAAGCCCGGCCCCAAGCGCCCATCCCCCTCACCGGGCGGGCGCATGGGGTCGCAATCCCCTTGCGGGGCTAAGTGGTTTGCAACCAGGTTGGCAAGGGGTACGAGCTAGTCCTGCAGAATGGAGAGTCGCAATCCCCTTGCGGGGCTAAGTGGTTTGCAACTGTGTTATAGCGTATCGAAAGGTGCTCTCGCAATTACTCTGGTCGCAATCCCCTTGCGGGGCTAAGTGGTTTGCAACAGGTGGCGGGAGGAAGGGGAGCCCCTGGCGCGGGCGGCCCTGTCGCAATCCCCTTGCGGGGCTAAGTGGTTTGCAACCGTATGGCGGTGCGGCAGGCGCATCTCCCAAACCAAGAGTCGCAATCCCCTTGCGGGGCTAAGTGGTTTGCAACACGCGGTCACCAACCCGGTACCCGCCTCAGGGGGGCAGAGTCGCAATCCCCTTGCGGGGCTAAGTGGTTTGCAACTTACAAGTACGGGCGGGATATCGCCGAAGGGGGGGGCTCCAGTCGCAATCCCCTTGCGGGGCTAAGTGGTTTGCAACCCTGCGGAATGCGGTACTGTCTACCGACACGGTAGGCTGTCGCAATCCCCTTGCGGGGCTAAGTGGTTTGCAACCAGGGTCCGGCGGTAGACCCGCGCCACCACCCGGTGTCGCAATCCCCTTGCGGGGCTAAGTGGTTTGCAACTGTACCCCCCTAAGAACCTCGTCCTGGAGAGGCCTCCCGGAGGGGGGGGTTTGTGAGAAAGATGAAGCTTGGAATATGCACACGGCGAATAACGGGGGTTTTGAGGGGTTTAGGCCGATGGAAAGCCACAGGAGAAAGGGGCGATGAGAAGGTAAAAACGCATATTCGCCTTCCCCAAGGGAAAAACTGGCTTTCAAGATCCCCGTCCGGGTGCCCGGACGAGGGCATTATACCACTTCACTGCAACGGTGCACCGGGTCTATTTTGGGCCAAGCAGACTTGACCGATATGTATCCCCCGGGTATACAAAGGGCATGACCTTGCGCGAAGCCTTGTCCCAAGTCCCCGACCCTAGGGCCCGCAACCGGCGATACCCCCTGTGGGGCCTCTTGGCCCTCATCCTGGTGGCCTTCCTCAGCCGCGTGGACTCCCTGCGCGGCGTGGAACGCTTCGCCCGCGCTCACCCCCACCTCCTCCCCCACCTGGGCCTGCGCAAGCCCCCAGGCCA
>NZ_BAAHSC010000217.1:0-24064 GCF_054655095.1 Thermus sp. FJN-A | reverse complement strand
AAGAGGCCGAGGTCTTTGGCGAGGGCCAGGGCCTTGTTGTGCTTGCCGCCGAACTCTAGGGCGGCAAGGAGGGCGAGGGTGAGGATGGCGGAGGCGGGCGTTTTGGCTTGGGGGTCATCCTTGTAGCCCATGGCTTGCAGGGCGTCGTCTATAATGCAAAAGGCCGCTATGAGACGGGAAAGCATAGCGGCCACTATTTTTTCAGATCCAGGGGATAGGTAGCAACTTGGGTTAGAAATAACCTTCCTCATCCATACGGGCTATGTCGCCGGTGTGGAGCCAGCCGTCTTTAAGGGTTTTTTGGGTTTCCTCGGAGTTGTTCCAATAGCCAGTCATAACGTTGGGACCCCTGACGACCAGTTCCCCCGCTTCTCCTGTTGGTACCTCATTCCCTGCTTCATCCACTACCTTGGCGTCCACCCCAGGAAGGGGCAGTCCGATGGAACCCACCTTTCGCTTCCCAAAGAGAGGGTTGGCATGGGTCACGGGGCTTGCCTCAGATAGGCCATAGCCCTCAATGAGCTTGGCCCCTGTGAGCTCTTCAAAACGTTTGGCCACTTCTACGGGGAGGGGCGCAGCCCCGGAAATGCAGAACTTGATGCTGCTAATGTCCCGCTTTTCTATGCCCGGGAACTGGTTGAAGCCCACATAAAGGGTAGGCACCCCCGGCATGAGGGTTACCTTCCGCTTTTCCACGAGCGCCACCGCTTGCTTCAGGTCTGGGCGAGGCATGAGGATCAGTCGTGCTCCTTGCTTGATGCCCAGGTTCATGGCTACCGTCATCCCGTAGACATGAAAGAAGGGGATGATGCAGAGCACCACTTCCTTTCCCTCCTCAAGCCGGAGCTTGTCCGTTCGGTTCTTACCCCCTTCCATCCACGCCCAAACCTGGTAAACGTTGGCCACCAGGTTCCTATGGCTCAGCGTGGCCCCTTTGGGAGTTCCTGTCGTTCCTCCCGTGTACTGGATCACGGCCAGGTCGTCACCCTCTACTTCCACAGGTCGGAAGGCTTGTGGCTGGGTCAGGATGCCGAACCTCCGGCGCTTGGGATGGGGGCCTAGCCGGGCCCACCGGCCTTCCCGCCGCGCCTTTATGGGATAGAGAAGGTTGAAGGGGAAGCGAAGGTAGTCTTGGATGCCCGTGGTGAAGACCACCTGTACCGACACCTCTTTCTCCACCTCTTGGTAGAGGGGGAACAGGAAATCCAGCATCACGAGGAAACGAGGCCGGGCGTCCTGCAGGAGTTCCTTAAGCTCGCGCGCTGTATAGAGGGGGTTTAGGTTGACCACTACGCCCCCGGCCATGAGGGTACCGTAGTAGGCGATCACGTACTGCGGTACGTTGGGCAACATCAGGGCCACGCGGTCTCCCTTCCGGAGCCCCAAGACCTGGAGATTTGCCGCTACCCTACGGGCCGTGGTCAGGAGTTGGGCGTACGTGATCTGCTTTCCCAGGCCCCCTAAGAAGTCCAGGGCCACGTTTTCAGGAAACCGGGCCGCGGCCTCCTCAAGAAGGCGGTAAAGAGGGACCTGGGGATAGACTAACTCCTGAGGAATGCCCTCATCGTAAAACCGCAACCAGGGCCGTTCTTGGGCGGTCATCCTCTCACCCCGCTCAAAGCTCTCCCAGTAGCTTTCGGGCATGCTCTTGCTCGTACTTGTCCTCTGCCGTTTTCACCGGTAGGGAAAGGGCCTTTTCCAGAAGGGCTTTGGCTTTGTCCTTCTTGCCTAGAAGCACCATCGCGCGGGCGTATTCCACGTGGAAGATGATCCGGTTCGGTTGTAGACTAAGGGCTTCATCCATCAGGGGTTCCACCCGATCGGCCCGGGCTCCGAAGACGAACCCCAGCTTTTTGGCCACAAGCTGGGCGTGCCAAAGGGCCAGACCCACCTTGGGTTCGGGATAGCTACGGTCTAGCTCAATGGCTTTTTCAAAAGCCTGCCGAATCTGGTTGGCTAAGGCTGCCTGGCTGAAAAGGTTGGCGTACTCTGCCAGGCGGCCTAGGGCCCGACCTAGAGCCATATAGGCCCGCGGGTTTTTAGGATCTAGCTGAATGGCCCTCCGGGCCAACTCCTCTGCCCGTTTGAACCATTCCCGCTTCTCCGTATCCCCCTGTGCCTGGTAGATGGCGTAGAAGGCTGCGGCTTTGGAGGCTAGGGCCAGTGCCTCCGAACCTCCAAGTTTTGAAGCTTCCTGGGCTACCTCCTGGTACTTGCCCTGCTCAAAGAGGCCTTCCAGTTCCGGAAGGGTAGCCCCAAGGACCGGGACCGAAGCCAAAACGCCCATCAGGACCACCAGCACTTGGATGTTTCGCATAGTCGTTTCCTCCATCTCTTGACTCAGTACAAGACGATTGTAGATAGGGTCCCTCAAAAAACCATCAAAGCCCCGGGGTGAGACCCCGGGGCCCAGGGTGGGTGAACCTTACCTGCGGACCAGCTGGTCCCCTTCGGCCTTGCCCTGGTAGGCCGTGGGTGGGTTCAGGTATCCCCGGACCTCTACCTTCCAGGTGCCGCCCTTGGGGGCTGGGATGGCCACCGCCTCAAAGGTAGAGGTGCCCTGGGTGGAGGACCCGGCCAAGTTGCCGTCGGGGTCGTAAACGTAAAGGTCCAGGTCGTAGGCGGGATTGCCCCAGTCCACCCGAACCCGGAGGGCACTGAGCCCTTCAGGCACCTGGATCTCGTGGGTGTGGCTGGCTTTTACAACGCAGTCCACAAGGGGAGCGCAAACAGCAGTCTGGACCTGGCCCGTCCAGTTATCCAGGGCTTGGGTGTGCAGGGTGTAGCGCACCGGGTTCCGCAGCACCGCTTCTCGTACGGCCCCGTAGGCGTCGAGGTAGCCGTAGCCCACCTCCCACTCCTCGCGCTGGGCCACCTCCACCTTGGGTTGTTGGGTGGGGTCAAATCCGTTGGGAGGCGTGATGCTCTTTATGTAGTACATCTTGCGGGCGGTGTCGCGGAAGATATCCAGGATATCCTCAAGGCGCAGGCTGGGGTTTGCCTCCAGCATGAGGGCGATGGTGCCAGAAACGTGCGGAGTCGCCATGGAGGTACCACTCATGGTGGTGTAGAAAGCTATGTTGGTAGGGTCTGAGCTTATGGTCTTTCTATCTAGAGCGCAGAGGGTGCAGGTAGAGGCCCGGGCGGCCACGATGTCAACCCCCGGAGCGGTGATGTCCGGGTGGTAGAGAGGATCACCAGGAATGCCCCGGCTGGAGAAGTCGGCCAAATAGCCCTGTTTATCCCCGGCGGCTACGGAAATCGCGCAAGGGGAAACGGAGTAAGGGTTCAGGGTATCGGGATTAGGACCATCATTCCCAGCGGCGAAGACCACGATCATCCCCAAGTCGTAGGCCCGCTTGGTGGCTAAGGCGATGGGGTTATAGGGAGCGAACTTACCGCTTGTCCCCCAGGAGTTCGAGACTACACGGATGTTGTATTTCTCCCGGATATCGGGCTTCATGATGAAGTCGAAGCCTTGAAGGGCGTAAAGGATGAAGAGGGCATCTCCTGCACCCACGCCCACCAGGGTGGCTCCAGGGGCCACGCCCACATACTTCTTGTTGCTCAGGGAGGCCTTACCGAGGCCAGCGATGGTGGAGGCTACATGGGTGCCGTGGCCGCTAGAGGTGTCCGTGTTGGGGAGATCGGCGTAGAGATACCCACCCACCGGTTCCTCCAACAAGGGTCCCACAATCTTCACGTTCCGGCCCAGGTTGACACCCTGTTGGAAGTCCGCGTGGGTACCGTCAATGCCGCTGTCGATCACTGCCACCCCGATCCCCTTCCCCGTGACCCCAAACTCGCCCCGTGCCTGGGTAGCCCCGATAAAGGGAACGCTTTCGGCCAGGTAGTACTGGAGGGGAGCGTCGGCGTAGACGGAAACCAGGCCCAAGGGCCTGAGCCCTTCTACCAGGTGCCGGATCAAGTCCTGGGTGACAGGGACCTTGATGGCCACCATGGGCAAGTTCTCAAAGACCCCCAGGCCTTGGCCGGGCTTAAGCCCCAGGTTGGTTTCCATCCAGTTGACTGCCCGAGCCTTGACGCTGTCCTGGGCGAACGATAGAATGAGGGTTGCAATTTGGCCATAGGGGAGGTCTTCCTGGACTACTGGTTGGCTAGGGGGGGTGGTGTAGAGGGCTTGGCAGGCGCTCGGGGTGCCGGAGCTTGGTGTTCCGAAAAGAGGCGGCGGGGAAGACGTGGTAGCAGGTGAGCCGTCGCTGGGGGAGCTGGGGGCAGATGGACCATTGCCCGGGGGTGCAGAGGGAGGTTTCACTTGGCTACAGGCAACCAGAAAGCCCATTACGGCTACCGCCACGGCTAGAAGGTATGCCTTTTGGGTCATTGAGTTCATTCTCCTTCCTCCTCAGGATACCAGGGTAGGCCATGGTCATCAAAAACCCATCAAATGTTCCGAGGCTTCCCGGAAAGGCGGCGAGGCGGTTGAAAGGTCCGCCCGCTTGGGTGGTGGCCCCTGTGGGGGTCGGCTACCAGGAGGATCTGGTGGCCTGGGCAGAGGCCTCCGGCTACCAAGTGGGAAGCCAGCTCGAGCACCTTCGACCCCCTGCCCTCTGGCTTCCTCCTTCCCGTAGCCATCTTTTCAAGAGGTTGGGAGAGCTAGAGGGGGTTTGGTTTTCTGAAGCCGAGCTTGTATGGGAAGCCGGCGAATGGGAGGACGCCCTGGCGGCTTATCCAGGGGACTTTCGCAGAGCCACCTATGAAGAGACGGAAGGTTGGCCCCTGGGATTGGCCCTGGCCCGGGAAGTGGGAACGTGGCCTCTCGCCTCTCACCCCCAGGTGGTAGTAAGGCTTAAGGCCTTGGTCCCTGTTGAGGTAGAGGCCGCTGCTTTTAAGGCTGCTAGGGCACCTGTCCTGGCCCCTATTCTTTGGGCTCACCTCGGCCTCAGCCCAGAGGAGGTCTATGGACTTTGGGACCGGGGCCTTCTGGTGCCAAAGGCAGGGGGAGTGGCTCTTCCCAGGTTGCTGACCCGGGTTCTGTGTCCCTTTTGGGACCCGGAGGAAGTGCGGTATTTAGCCAAGAGGCTCTTGGAGGTTGGCCTTGGGGAAGCTGCCATTTTGAGCTATTTAGAAGTAGGCCTGGTGGTAGAGGCCCTCGAGGCGGCCTTGGTGATGGACTTGCAAGAGGAGAACCGCCTAAGGGGGATTTTGGCCCGCGTACCCGAGGCCTGGTGCGACCACCCCTTGTACAATTTGCTTGCCGGAAGGCTCGCTCGTAAAGGGAGTCAGGCTCAGGTGGCCCTAGCCTTTCTAGAAAAGGCGGGGAGCGATCCCGGTTTGGAGCCTTGGCGGCAGTTAGAGTTGGGTCTATTGCACGTGGCCCAAGGAGAGGTGGCGAAGGCAGAAGCCAATTGGTCTGAGGCTTATCGCCTTGCTTCCCAGCCAGTCCTTCGCGCCAAGGCTGCCCACAACCTAGCAGGGCTTTGGGTGGTGAGGGGGGAATATCGGGCGGTGGAGCCCTACCTCAAGGAGGCGGTGGGGCTCTTCCGGGCTTTGGCCAAGGGGGAGCTAGAGGGGGAGAGCCTTTTGCTCCTGGCCTTAAGCTACCAGGCCATGGGCCGCCTAAGGGAGGCAGAGGTCCTTTATAAGGAGGCTCTGGGCCTTTTTTCCCGTTATGGTCGACCCACGGGATTGCTTTGGGGCAATTTGGCCGAACTGTATCTCCTACGGGGAGAACTTCACAAGGCTCACCAGGCCTTAGAGAAGGCAGAGGAGGATCCACGAGCAAGAGGAGTGGCCTTGTTAAACCGGGCCTGGCTTTACCTTCTTTTGGGGGAGAGCGAGGCCCTGGAGGAGGTATTGCAGCAACCAGATACCCAGGAGACCCGTTTAGATTTGGAGCGGCGCCTCCTTCTCGCCCGGGTGGCCCGTCATAGGGGAGAAAGGGAGAAAGCCCTTGGCCTTTTACAAGGCCTGGAGGACCTGCGGGCAGATCTGGAGCGGGTGCTCCTCGGAGCCTTGGAACCCGAGCTGTTAAGGGAACGGGCCATGGCTAAGGGGGCCCAGTTCGAAGCTTGCGCAGCCCTTTTGCTTTTGGGGCGCGTGGAAGAACTCCTTCCCATCCTGAAGGCGGAAAAATACGGCCTCTTCACCTTGGATCCCGGCTTCGGTGTTCATATGCAACGCCTTTCCGAAAACCACCCCGAGCTTCGCGACTTCCTTCCTGTGCGCATCCGGGGGTTGGGTCCATTCCGAGTCTATTTTGCTGGGAAACGCTTTATACTGTCAGAGTTCTCCACGCGAAAGGCCGCAGCCCTGCTTGTGCTACTTGCTCTCCAACCTGGTGGGTGGCCGAGAGTCCATCTGGCAGAGCGTTTGTGGAGTGATTCCGCTAACCCCGAGGGTAGCCTAGCCACAGCCCTTTATTTCCTTAATCGGCTTTTCCAAGCACGGCTTTCTGAAACGCATAAGGGAGTAGTGCGTTTGGTTTATCCGGTAGAACTAGACTTAACCCAGATAGAGGAGTTCAGCGATGTGCGTCAGCTGTCCCGACCCATTCTCCCCGAGTTGGCCGACCTGCTTCCCGATGAAGCGATGCTCTTCGAAGCCCGCAGGGAAAGGCGCCTGACACAGCTTAAGAAAGAAGATACGGGCAGGGTTTTGGCCTATCTGGAGGACTTGGTGCTTCATGACCCTCTTAACCTGGAGGCTCGGCGGGAACTGGTTGAGTTCTATCGACGGCTGGGCTACGAGCGAAGCGCTAGCCTTCAGGAGGAGAGGCTAAACCGGTTGCTTTCCTGAAAATTTCTTCGCGTGCTGCTTAACTTGGATGCCTGGCGCTGGTGGGTTTCGGGTGCCATACGGCCGGGGAATCTGGGTGTAGCAGTAGCTACCCATGCCGACTGCAGGCATCCGAGCTTGACAGGATGTACAGCCCCCACGGGGGTCTAGAAGCATGCAGAGTAGAACTACCAGCCTTCAAAAGGCCTAGGCCTCGAGCAAGGAGTTCAGCGCTCCCAGGCTCCGCTACGGTTCGTGGTCCCAGATCTGCCCTGGCGCGAGCTCGATAAGGTTCCCCTCGGGGTCGCGGGTGTAGAGGCTCTTCCCCTTGGGCCAGGTCGCCCACCATACGGGATAGCCCGCTTCCCGAAGCCTTTTCTCCCAAAGGGAAAGCTCCTCCTCCTCCACCCGGAAGGCCACGTGGACGCTCCCCCTCGCCCCGTGGGGGGGAAGGGCCTCGTCCTTCTCCGTCTCCTCGGGGTTGAAGACCAGGAAGACCCCTCGCCCGGCGCGGAAGAAGGCGTGCCGGGGGGGCTTGAACTGGAAGCAGGGGAGGCCCAGAACCCCCTCGTAGAAGGCCCGCGCCCTCTCCAGGTCCTTGGCGTAGACCGAGGTTTCCAGGACGTCCACTACTTGAGCTTGGCGATGAGGTCGGCCACGGGGATGGCCTCCAGGGTGGTGGTCTTCACGCTCCCCCTCGAGGCCAGGTGGAGCATGGCCCGGGCCACGCTGAGGGCGTCCTCCGCCTCCACCACGTTCACGAAGTCGTAGGGCCCGAGCACCGCGTACTGGGCCACCACCTTCACCCCGAAGTCCCGCTCCAGCTCCTGGTTCACCTCCTTGATGCGCTCGGGGTTTTTCACCAGGGTCTCGGCACCGTCGTCCGTGAGGGAGCTGAGCACGATAAAGGTGGGCATGGTTTGCCTCCTTTCCCCTCCAGTCTACCCCGCTTGGCCCTCCAGCTCTACCCCGGCGTAGACCTCCGCCACGGGCAGGCTTCCCTCCAGGCAGGGCAGGGGTACCTCCCCTTCCTCCGCCACCTGGTGGAGGATATCGCCCTCTTTCCGGTAGAGCTCCACCCGCCTCTCCCGGGCGCTCACCAGGAGGTAGCCCTCGAGGGAGGGAAGGGAGAGGTAGCGCCAGAGCTTCTCCCTGCGGTCCACCCCCTCCGTGGCGGGGGAGAGGACCTCCACCACCAGGCAGGGGGCCTCCTCGTAGAGGGGGTTATCCGGGGGCGGGGCGCAGGCCGCCATGAGGTCCGGGTAGTAGAAGGTGGCCTCCCCCACCTTAAGCTTCATGTCGGCCACGTAGAGGCGGCAGCCCTTCCTGCGGGCCAGGGGGCCGAGGAGGAGCACCAGGTTGGTCACGATCAGGTTGTGGGCCCGGCCCGCCCCGGCCATGGCGAAGGGAACCCCCTCCACCAGCTCCCGCTTCACGGGGGAGGTGGCCTCCTCCCTCAGGTACTCCTCGGCGGTGAGCCGCCTAAGCCTTGCGGGTTCGCCCATCACTCCCACTCTATCGTGGCCGGGGGCTTGGAGGTGATGTCGTAGACCACCCGGCCCACCTCGGGCACCCTCCCCGTGATGCGCCGGGCCGCCTCGTCCAGGAAGTCCAGGGGAAGCCTCGCCCAGTCCGCGGTCATGAAGTCCTCGGTGGTCACGGCCCTTAGGGCCAGGACGTGGCCGTACTTCCGCTCGTCCCCCGCCACCCCCACGCTCCTTATGGGGGTGAGGACCGCCAGGGCCTGGGCCACCTTTTCGTAAAGCCCCCACTCCTTGAGGAGGCTCGTGAAGATGTCGTCCGCCCGCCTGAGGACGTCCAGGCGCTCCTCCGTCACCTCCCCCACGATGCGCACCGCGAGGCCGGGCCCGGGGAAGGGGTGGCGGAGGCGGATGGGGTCGGGAAGGCCCAGGAGGAGGGCGAGCTCCCGCACCTCGTCCTTGAAGAGGAGGCGGAAGGGCTCTAGAAGTTCAAACTTCAGGTCCTCGGGGAGGCCCCCCACATTGTGGTGGCTCTTGATCTTGGCCGCCCCGTGCCCCCCCGCGGACTCTATTACGTCCGGGTAGAGGGTGCCCTGGGCCAGGAAGCGGAAGGGCCCCCTTTCCCGGGCCACCTGGCTGAAGACCTCCACGAACTCCCGTCCGATGATCCTCCGCTTCTCCTCGGGGTCCTCCACCCCCTTTAGGGCCTTGAGGAAGCGCGCCTTGGCCTCCACCACCAGGAGGTTCACCCCAAGGGCCTTCAGGGCCCCTTCCACCTCCTCCCTTTCCCCCAGGCGCAGAAGCCCGTGGTCCACGAAGACCGCCAGGTGGTCCACGCCCGCCTTGGCCAGGAGGAGGGCCAGGGTGGAGGAGTCCACCCCCCCGGAGACGGCGAGGAGGACCCGGTCCTTTCCCACCGTCTTTCGGACCTCCTTCAGGAGGCCCTCGAGGACCTGCTCCGGGGTCCAGTCCCGCGGGACCCCGGCGAGCTCCAGGAAGTTCTCCAGGATCTGCATCCCCTTGGGGGTGTGGGCCACCTCGGGGTGGAACTGCACGGCAAAGGTTTTGCCGTCCTCGGCCTCCATGGCGGCCACGGGGTTCTCCTCGGTCCTGGCGGAAACCCACCACCCCGGGGGAAGCTCGGTCACCGCGTCCTGGTGGCTCATCCACACCTGGACCTCCCCCTCCAGGCCCCGGAAGAGAGGGCCCGTGTACTGGGTGAGGAGGGCCTTCCCGTACTCCGCCCGGCCGGAGCGCTCCACCTTGCCCCCGTGGAGCTGGGCCAAAAGCTGCATCCCGTAGCAGATGCCCAAGGTGGGGAGGCCCAGGGCGAGGAGGCGGGGGTCGGGCCGGGGGGCCTTGGGGTCAAAGACGCTTTTGGGCCCGCCGGAAAGGATCAGGGCCTTGGGCTTGTGCTTCAGGACCTCCTCCAGGGGAGCATCCCCGGGCAGGATCAGGGAGAAGGCCCGAAGCTCCCGGAGCCTTCTCGCGATGAGCCGCGTGTACTGGGAGCCGAAGTCCAGCACCAGGACCATATGGGCCAGTCTAGCAGGGTAGGATGGGGTTATGGCCGAGGTGGAGAGCTTCGCCCTGGACCACACCAAGGTGGTGGCCCCTTATGTGCGGCTTGCGGGGAGGAAGCCCGTGGGCGGGGGCGTGGTGGAGAAGTACGACCTCAGGCTGGCCCAGCCCAACCGGGAGGCCCTGCCCACGGCGGCCCTGCACACCCTGGAACACCTCCTCGCAGGCTACTTGCGGGACCACCTCCCTGGGGTCATCGACCTTTCCCCCATGGGCTGCCGCACGGGGTTCTACCTGGTGGCGGAAGGCCCCCTGGACGAGGAAAGGGTCCTGGTGGCCCTGGAGCGGGCCCTAAGGGATGTCCTCACCCACGTGGGGGAGGTCCCCGGGGCGAGCCTTAGGGCGTGCGGCAACTACCGGGACCACGACCTAAAGGGCGCCAAGGCCTGGGCGGAGAAGGTCTTGCGGCAGGGCCTCAGGGTCCAGCCCACCGTACCCCTTCAGCCATGACCGCCTTCTTCGCCGCCGAACCCGAGGAGGCCTCCGCCCTCAGGGAGGCCCTGGGGGCGGGGGAGGCCTTGGAAGCCCCTTTTCCCCTCCACCGGGGAAAGGGGGTCTTGGTGGCGGAAACGGGGGTGGGCAAGGTGGCCGCGGCCTCCGGCGTGGCCTACGTGTTGGCCCGCTTCGCCCCCCAGGAGAGCTTTTTTCTGGGGGTGGCGGGGGCCTTGGACCCTACCCTAAGGGCCTTGGATCTCCTTTTGGCGGAGGAGGCGGTGCAGTGGGACGTGGACCTCACCCCCTTTGGCCGCCTTCCTGGGGAGACCGCCTTCGGGGTGCGCTTCTTTCCCTCCGACCCAGGCCTCCTGGCGCGGGCGGAGCGGGCGGCCTTGGCCCTGGGCCTGCGGGCGCGGCGCGGGGTGGTGGCCACGGGGGACCGCTTTCTGGCCCAAAGGGAGGAGGCGGAGAGGCTTAAGGCCCTCTTCGGCGCCCACGCGGTGGAGATGGAGGGGGCCGCGGCCCTCATGGTGGCCTGGCGCTTCCGCCACCCCATGGCCCTGGTCCGGGCGGTGACGGACGGGGCAGGGGAGGGGGCGGCCTTTGACTTCCAGGCCTTTTTGCGGGAGGCCTCGAGGCGCCTTGGCCTTCTCGCCAGGGGTCTCCTCGTATACTGAAAGGGGGATCTCCCTATGGAAATAAGGCTCTTCACGGGCAACGCCCACCCCGACCTGGCCCGGCGGGTGGCCGAAGCCCTAGGGGTGCCCCTGGGCCAGGCCATGGTGGACCGCTTCCCCGACGGGGAGGTGCGGGTGCGCCTCCTGGAGAGCGTGCGGGGGGACGACGTCTACCTCATCCAGCCCACGAGCCCCCCGGTGAACGACCACCTCATGGAGCTCCTGCTCCTGGCGGACGCCGCCAGGCGGAGTTCCGCGGGGCGGATCAACGCCGTGATCCCCTACTTCGGCTACGCCCGCCAGGACAAGCAAACCCAAGGCCGGGAGCCCATAAGCGCCAAGCTGGTGGCGAACCTCCTGGAAGCGGTGGGGTTCCATCGGGTCATCGCCATAGACCTCCACGCCCCCCAGATCCAGGGGTTTTTTGACATCCCCGTGGACCACCTCTCTGCCGTGCGCCTCTTTGCCCGCTACCTCCAGGAGCGGGGCTACACGGAGAACGCCGTGGTGGTCTCGCCGGATGCGGGCCGCGCCGAGGAGGCCAGGAGGCTTTCCGAGCGCCTGGGCCTGCCCTTCGCCATGCTGGCCAAGCGCCGCCACGGGCCCAGGGAGACCTCCGTCACCTACGTGATCGGGGACGTGGCGGGAAGGCGCCCCTTGCTCATTGACGACATCGTCTCCACCGGGGGCACCATCCGGCGGGGGGTGGAGGCCCTCCTGGAGGCCGGGGCCCTCCCCCAGGTGGTGGTCATGGCCACCCACCCGGTTCTGGTGGGGGAGGCCCGGGAGAACCTGGCCCACCCCGCCATCCAGGAGGTCATCTTCACCGATACCATCCCCTTGAGGGACGGGGGCTACACGGTGCTTTCCACCGCCGAGCTCCTGGCCCAGGCCATCCGCCACGTGCACACCAACCAGTCGGTGAGCGCCCTCATCTGAGTACTCCACCGAGGCCTCGGTGGGGGCCCCAAAAGGGCATGCCCGGAAGGTGGTGTTTGGCGAAGTGGAGGGGCGGGCACTTGGCCTTGGGGTGGGTGCCCCGAAGGCCCTGGGGCGTGGTAAGCTTTTCTTTGTGCGCCCCTTGGGGGCCAGGGTCAAATTCAAGGAGGAGCCATGGAGTACCGTTTGAAAGCCTACTACCGGGAGGGGGAGCGGCCTTCTGCCCTGCGCCGTGCGGGCAAGCTCCCCGGGGTGATGTACAACCGTAGCCTGAACCAGAAGGTCTACGTGGAGCTTTCCGAGTTTGACAAGGTCTTCCGCCAGGCCTCCATCCACCACGTGATCGTCCTGGAGCTTCCCGACGGCCAGACGCTCCCCACCCTGGTGCGCCAGGTGAACCTGGACAAGCGCAGGCGCCGTCCCGAACACGTGGACTTCTACGTGCTCTCCGACGAGCCGGTGGAGATGTACATCCCCTTGCGCTTCGTGGGCACCCCCCAGGGGGTGCGGGAAGGGGGTGTGCTCCAGGAGGTGCACCGGGACATCCTGGTGCGGGTCTCCCCCCGGAACATCCCCGAGTTCATTGAGGTGGACGTCTCCGGTCTGGGCATCGGGGATAGCCTCCACGCCGCCGACCTCAAGCTCCCGGAGGGGGTGAAGCTGGCCGTCTCCCCCGAGGAGACCCTGGCCGCGGTGGTGCCCCCGGAGGACGTGGAGCGCCTGGCGGCGGAGGCGGCCGAGGCCCCGGCCGAGCCCGAGGTCATCAAGAAGGGCAAGAAGGAAGAGGAGGCCTAGGGCCGCCCCGGTGGGGGCCCTCCCTCGGCAGGGGCTAAGGGGTGGGCCCCCCTTCTTTTGGGGAGGGAAAGGTGTTCCTGGTGGTGGGCCAGGGCAACCCCGGGGAGGGGTACGCCAAGACCCGGCACAACGTGGGCTTCATGGTCCTGGACCGGCTGGGGCTTGGCTTCCGGAAGAAGGGGGAGGCCCTCCTGGCGGAGGCGGAGGTGGGGGGCGAGAGGGGCTTCTTCCTCAAGCCCCTCACCTACTACAACCTGAGCGGGCAGGCGGTGGCCCCCCTGGCCCGCTTCTACCGGATCCCCCCGGAGCGCATCCTGGTGGTCCACGATGAGATGGACCTGCCCTTGGGGCGCCTGCGCTTCAAGGCCGGGGGGAGCCCGGCGGGCAACCGGGGCGTGGCCTCCATCGCCGAGGCCTTGGGTACCCAGGCCTTCCACCGGTTGCGCATCGGCATCGGCAAACCCCCGAGCCGGGAGCTGGGGGCGGCGTACGTGCTCTCCCCCTTTGCCCCGGAGGAGTGGCCGGTGGTGGAGCGGGTTCTGGAGGCGGCCAAGGAGGCGGTGCGCTGCTGGATAGCGGAGGGGCTCCTGCCTTGCGCGGGGCGGTACAACGGCCTGGACCTCCGGGAAAGGGGCTAAGCTTTAGCCATGGTAGCGCCCAGAGTGCTCGTCATCGCCGGGGGGAGAAGCCCCGAGCACGAGGTCTCCCTCCTCTCGGCCCACGGGGTCTTGGAGCACATGCCCTTTCCCGCGGAGCTGGCCGTCATCGCCAAGGACGGGCGTTGGCTCCTCGGGGAGAGGGCCTTGCAGGCCCTCCGGGAGGGGGTGGCGCCTCGAGGGGAGCACCCCTTCCCCCCGCCTTTGGACTGGGACCGCTACGGGGTGGTCTTCCCCCTGCTCCACGGGCGGTGGGGGGAGGACGGGACGGTCCAAGGCTTTTTGGAACTCCTGGGCAAGCCCTACGTGGGGGCCGGGGTGGCGGCGAGCGCCCTTTGCATGGACAAGGACCTCACCAAGCGGGTCCTGGCCCAGGCCGGGGTGCCGGTGGTGCCCTGGGTGGCCCTCTACCGGGGGGAGGCGCCCCTGGTCCCCTTTGAACCCCCTTTTTTCGTCAAGCCCGCCAACACCGGCTCCAGCATCGGCATCTCCCGGGTGGAGCGGTACGGGGAGCTGGAAGGGGCCCTGGCCGAGGCGTTTCGCCACGACGGCAAGGCGGTGGTGGAAAAGGCCCTCCCCGGGGTGCGGGAGCTGGAGGTGGGGGTGCTCGGCAACGTCTTCGGCCAGGCGAGCCCGGTGGGGGAGGTGCGCTACCAGGCCCCCTTCTACGATTACGAGACCAAGTACACCCCGGGCCGGGCCGAGCTCCTCATCCCCGCCCCCCTGGACCCCGGGACCCAGGAGACCATCCAGGAGCTGGCCCTGAAGGCCTACAAGCTCCTCGGCATCCGGGGCATGGCCCGGGTGGACTTCTTCCTGGCCGAGGGCGAGGTGTACCTCAACGAGGTGAACACCATCCCCGGCTTCACGCCCACCAGCATGTACCCCAAGCTCTTCGCGGCCGGGGGCCTCGCCTACCCCGAGCTTCTCCGACGCCTGGTGGAGCTGGCCTTGGCGTAGCCCCGCTGAGCGCCCGCCTTCCTTTCGCCCCGCGCAATCTACCGCCTGGCTTCGCGGGCCCGCCCTTTGGGGGCCCCCGGCGGGGTACTTGAAGCCCTCCTTTCCCCTAGAATGGAGCCAAGGGAAAGGAGGGGAAGATGGACGTTTTGGAGCGGCTTGGCCTTCGGGGGCGGCGGGTCCTTTTGCTCCACCACGACGACCTGGGCCTGACCCACGCCCAGAACGGGGCTTACCAGGCCCTGGGTTTTCCCACGGGGAGCGTGATGGTCCCCGGGGCCTGGGCGAGCGGGGTCAAGGGGGAGGACCTGGGGGTGCACCTGGTGCTCACCAGCGAGTGGCCCGCCCCCAGGATGCGGCCCCTCACCGAGGGGGAAAGCCTGAGGGACGGGGCGGGCTACTTCCCGGGGAGCCTCGAGGCCCTCTGGCAAAGGGCCAGGGCCGAGGAGGTGGAGCGGGAGCTTAGGGCCCAGATAGAGGCGGCGAGGAGGCTCTTTGTCCCCACCCACCTGGACGCCCACCAGGGGGCGGTGCTCCGGCCCGACCTCGCCGAGGTGTACCTGCGCCTGGCCTGGGAGTACCGGCTGCCCGCCCTGGTGCCCGAGAGCCTCGAGGGCCTGGGCGTGCCCCCGGCGTTTCTCCCCGACCTCCTGCGCCTCATGGAGGAGAGCCCCTTCCCCCGGGTGCGCTTCCTGGACCCCTACGGCCTCCCCCCGGAAGAGCGGCTCGGCTTCTATCTGGGCCTCGCCCACCTCCCCCCGGGCCTCTACCACCTGGTCCACCACAGCGCCCTCCCCACCCCCGAGGGCCGGGCCCTCCCCGACTGGGCCACCCGGGAGGCGGACTACTTCGCCCTCTCCCACCCCGAGGTGCGGCGGGTGCTCGCGGAGTTCCACCCCCTCACCTGGAAGGCCGTGCGGGAGGTCCTATGAGGCCCTGGCGCTACGCCTCGGGACAGCTGGGCCTCACCTTGGTCTCCGAGAGCTTTGGCACCTACCTCGCCTTCTTCTACTTGGAAAGGCTTGGCCTTTCCGCCGCCTTCTACGCCCTGGCCCGCACGGTCTACGCCTTTTGGGACGCGGTCAACGACCCCCTTTTCGGCCACCTCTCCGACCGCACCAAGACCCCTTTAGGCCGCAGGCGGCCCTGGCTCCTCCTGGGCATCCCCCTCTTCCTGCTGGCCTACGTCCTGGTCTTCTGGGTGCCGGACTGGGCGAGGAGCCCCGGGGTGCTCCCCTATTACTTCGCGGCGGCCATCGTCCTCTACGAGACCCTGGCCACCGTGGTTTGGACCAACCACGGGGCCCTTTTCCCCGAGATGTTCCGCACCCTTCCCGAGCGGGCCCAGGCGGCGGCCCTGCGGCGCGGCACGGAGCTTTTCGGCCTCATCCTGGGCATCGCCCTGGCCCCCCTGGTCTACGCCCGGCTGGGGTTCTTGGGCATGGCCCTCCTCTTCGCCGCCGTGGCCCTTTGGGCCTTCCTCTTCTTCCTGAGGGGGGTGGAGGAGGACCCCCGGGCCCAAAGCGGCCTGGGCCTGCGGGAGTCCTTCCGCCTGGTCCTGGCCAACCGGGCCTTCTGGGTGGTGGCCCTGGTGGGCCTCCTCTTTGAGTTCGGGCGCACGGTGATCCAGACGGGGATGGCCTTCTACGCCAAGCACAGCCTGGGCTTGCCCGAGGCGGCCACCACCTTCCTCTTCGCCGCGGTCTTCCTGGTGGCCCTGCCCTCGGTCTTCCTCTGGGGGCGGCTGGCCCAGGTTCTGGGGGGCAAGCGGGCCTGGCGGCTTGCCCACCTCCTCATGGGCCTCGCCGCCCTCCTCCTCTTCCTGCCCCAGGGCCTCCCCGCGGCCCTCCTGGTGGGGGCCCTGGTGGGGGTGGGGTTTGCGGGGGTTCGGGTCACGGGGGAGGTGGTGATGGCCAAGGTGATTGACTTGGACGCGGAGCGCACGGGAACCCGCCGGGAGGGGGCCTACTACAGCCTGGTGGGGCTTTTGGGCCGGGCCTCCGGGGCCTTGGTGGGGCTTGCCTTCGCCCTCCTCACCCCGCTTTTCGGCTACGTGAGCGGGGAGAACCCGGGGCCGAACCCGGGGCTGGCCTTCCGCTTCCTCATCTCCGTGGTGCCCGGGCTGGCCATCCTCCTGGCCTACGGCCTCACCGCCCTCTTCCCCCACGAGGTGCGGGAGTGAGGATGCGGCTACATCCCAACCACCCCCGGCCCACCCTGCAGCGCCCGGGCTGGCGGAGCCTCGAGGGCCCCTGGGACTTCGCCCTAAGCGAGGCGGAGGCCCCCCACGGGGTGCGGTTTGACCGGAGGATCCTCGTCCCCTTCCCCCCCGAGGCCCCGGGAAGCGGGGTGAGGGAGGCCTGGGTGCGGGTGGCCTGGTACCGGAAGGCCCTGAGGCTTAGGCCCAGGCCCGGCCGGCGGCTTTTCCTCCGCTTCGGGGCCGTGGACTACCGGGCGGAGGTCTTCGTGAACGGGGTGCGGGTCCTGGAGCACGAGGGGGGGCACACCCCCTTTGGCCTGGAGCTCACCCCTTTCCTGGGAAAGCCCCTCGAGGTCCTGGTGCGGGCCGAGGACGACCCCGAGGACCCGGAGATCCCCCGGGGCAAGCAGGCCCTGGGGGAGCCCGGGGGCATCTTCTACCCCCGCACCACGGGGATCTGGCAGCCCGTGTGGCTGGAGTGGGTGCCGGAAAGCCACATCGCCGCCCTGCGCCTCACCCCGGACCTCAAGGCCCTGGGCTTCCACCTGGAGGTGGGGGTTCAGGGGGAGGGGGAGGCGGTGGAGGTGGCCCTCTTCCCCGGGGTGAGAGGGGAGGCCCCCCTGCCGGAGAAGCCCTGGCTGGAGGCCCGCTTTCCCCTCTCCGCCGGGACCGCCCGCGGCTTCCTGGGGCTTCCCCTGAGGGGAAGCCCGGAAGGCCTCCTCTGGCGGCCGGAAAACCCCGTGCTCTTCCCCTTGCGCCTCCGCCTCCTCGCCGGGAGGCGCCTCCTGGACGAGGCCTACGCCTACGGGGGCCTGCGGGAGGTGGCCGCCCGAAGGGGGGTTTTCCTCCTCAACGGGGAGCCCTACCTCCCCAAGCTGGCCCTGGACCAGGGGCTCTGGCCCGAGGGGCACCTGGCGCCCCCGGGGCTTGCCGCCCTCCGGCGGGACGTGGAGCTCGCCAAGGCCTTGGGCTTCAACGGGGTGCGCAAGCACCAGAAGCTGGAGGACCCCCGCTACCTCCACCTGGCGGACCGGCTCGGGCTTCTCGTCTTCGCGGAGATGCCGAGCTTCTTCCGCTTCTCCCCCAAGGCGGCGCGGCGCTACCTCGCCGAGCTCGCCGCGGCCCTGGAGCGGGACCACAACCACCCCGGCCTGGTGGCCTGGGTCCTCTTCAACGAGAGCTGGGGCCTCACCCCCTGGCGGGCCGAGACCTTGGCCTTCCTCCAGGGGGCCTTCGCCCTGGCCCGCGCCCTGGACCCCACGCGCCTCTTGGTGGACAACGACGGCTTTGAGCACGGTCCCGCCTGGGACCTCCTCACCGTGCACGACTACGCCCCCCTGGAGGCCCTCGCCCGGCGGTACCGGGAGGGCCTGCCCGAGGCCCCCATGGGCCGTCCCCTCGCCCTGGAGGGCCTTCCCCCGGGGGTGCGCCCCTTCCTCTCCGAGTTCGGGGGGCTCAGGCTCAAGGGGCCGGGCCCGGGCTGGGGGTACCGGGAGGCGGAGGGGGAGGAGGCCTTCCTGCGGGAGGTGCTCCGCTACCTGGAAGCGGCCTGCGAAAGCCGCCTCAGCGGGTTCTGCTACACCCAGCTCTACGACACCTTCCAGGAGGAGAACGGCCTCCTGGACTTCCGGCGAAGGCCCAAGGTGCCCCCCGAGAGGGTCCGGGCCTTCCTGGAGGGCTGCGAGGCGAGGCGGCTTCTCGCGGAGTAGGAGGTGGACATGGGCTTTGCCGGTAAAACCCTCGGCAAGAAGCTCTGGAGCGCGGCGGAGATGGCGGCCCTCCTGGGCCCCGGCATCCTCCTCCTCGCGGTCCGGTACGCCTGGAGGCGGGACCGCTGGGCCCCCGAGGCCCCCCTTCCCCCCTGGAGGGGGGTAGGGAGGGTGCAGGGCCTCGAGGCCATTCCCGGCGGGGTGAGGGTGCGCTTCGCCGAGGCCGAGCTGGAGGCGGTCTTCCTGGGGGAGGACCTCCTCCGCCTCACCTGGTCCCCCGGGGAGGCCCTTCCCCCCTACGCCCTGGCGGAGGAGGCCTCTCCCCTGGAGCCCGAGCGCCTGGAGGGGCCGGATGGAGCCCGCCTCCTCCGCACGCGCCGCCTGGCCCTCGCCCTCGGGGAGGAGGGCCTGGAGGTCCGGGACGAGGGGGGCAGGCTCCTGCGGCGAGAGGCCTACCCGGAGCGGGCGGGGAGGGCGTGGCGCCACCGGGTCCGGCTCGCCCCCGGGGAGCGGGTGCTGGGCCTGGGGGAGCGGGCCCACCCCCTGGACCGCCGGGGCGGGGCCTTCCGCCTCTGGAACCGGGACCCGGGGGGAAGCTACGGCCCCGGGGAGGACCCCCTTTACCTCTCCGTCCCCGTGTGGCTCTCCCTCCTGCCCGAGGGGGGGTACCTGGCCTTCTACGAGAACCCCGCGGAGGGCTTCGCCGACCTCCGGGGGGAGGAGGCCTGGGTGGGGTTTTTAGGGGGGACCTTCCGCTACTACCTCATCCCCGGCCCCCTGGAGGAGGCCCTGGCCCGCTACCTGCGCCTCACGGGCCTTCCCCCCATGCCCCCCCGCTGGGCCCTGGGCTTCCACTACGCCCGCTGGGGGCTCAGGACCCGGAAGGAGGTGGAGGAGGCGGTGGCGGGCTTTCTGGAGCGGGGCCTCCCCTTGCGGGCGGTGCACCTGGACATCGACTACATGCGGGGCTACCGGGTCTTCACCGTGGACGGGGACCGCTACCCCGACCTCGAGGGCCTGGTGCGGGCTTTCCGGGAGAAGGGGGTGCGCACCGTCCTCATCCTGGACCCCGGGGTGAAGGCGGAAAAGGGGTTTTCCCCTTACGAGGAGGGCCTGAGGGAGGGGCTCTTCTGCCGCCTCCCCTCCGGGGAGGTGGTCCGGGGCCCGGTGTGGCCGGGGCTTGCCGCCTTCCCCGACTTCACCGACCCCAAGGCCCGGGCCTGGTGGGGGGAGAAGCTCAAGGGGTTTCTGGAGATGGGAATCGCGGGCTTCTGGCTGGACATGAACGAGCCCGCCCTCTTCGCCGCCTGGGGGGAGCCCACCCTGCCCGCAAGCGCCCGCCACGCCCTGGAGGGCCAAGGGGGGGACCACTGCCTCGCCCACAACCTCTACGGCCTCCTCATGGCCCGGGCGAGCTGGGAGGGGTTCCGGAAGCACGCCCCGGGAAGCCGCCCCTTCCTCCTCACCCGCGCGGGCCACGCGGGGGTGCAGCGCTACGCCTGGGCCTGGACGGGGGACGTGGAGAGCACCTGGGAGGGCCTAAAGGCCACCCTGCGGGCCCTCCTCGGGCTTTCCCTCTCCGGGGTCTACTTCGTGGGCTCGGACATCGGGGGCTTCAGCGGCAACCCCTCCCCCGAGCTCTACCTGCGCTGGTTCCAGATGGCGGCCCTCACCCCCTTCTTCCGCCTCCACGCGGCCCGCTGGACCAAGCGCCGGGAGCCCTGGCTTTTCGGGGAGGAGGTGCTGGAGGGGGTGCGGCGGGCCATGGCCCTCCGGGAAAGCCTCCTCCCCTACCTCTACACCCTGGCCTACCGGGCAAGCCGGGAGGGCAGGCCCCTCCTCAAGCCCCTCTTCCTGGAGGGGGGGCCCTACACGGAGGAGGCCTTCCTCCTGGGGGAGGCCCTCCTGGTGGCCCCGGTCCTGGAGGAGGGGGGGCGGGCCGTGGAGGTGCCCCTGCCCCCGGGCGGCTGGCACCCCTGGGAGGAGGACCGGTCCCTCCAGGGCCCCACCTGGGCGCGGCTTCCCGCCCCCCTGGACCGGATCCCCCTCCTGGTGCGGGCGGGAAGCGTCCTGCCCCTCCTGGAGGAGGGCGTCCTGGCCCTCCACCTCTACCCGGGGGCGGAAGGGGCGGAGGGCTGCCTCTACTGGGACGAGGGGGAGGGGGAAGGCCCTTATAGGCTGGACCGCTTCCGCCTCGTCCCCGCCCCAGGGGGCTTCCGCCTTCTCTGGCAGGGGGAGGGGGCTTATCCCTGGCCGTGGGAGGGGGTCCGGCTCAAGCTTTTCGGGAAGCGGCTCCTCAGGGCCTCCGTGGAGGGGGAGGTTTACCCCGCCGAGGGGGGCGGGGTCCTCCTCCCTCCCTTCCGCGAGGCCCTTTTGGAGGTGGAAGGATGAGGCTGGAGAGGGGGTGGTTTTTGGCCCACGGGGCGGAGGGGCCGGAGGGGCTTCCCGAGGGGGGCTTTCGCGAGGTGGCCCTGCCCCACCAGTGGAGCCTGGAGGGGATGGAGGCGGAGGTGGGCTGGTACCGGTTTCACCTGCCCGAGGCGGGGCCCAGGCGCTTCCTCCGCTCCTTTGGGGACTACTACCAGGAGGCCTGGCTGGACGGGGTTTATTTGGGCCGGCACGAGGGGTACTTCTTCCCCTGGCTTTTGGAGCTTCCCAAAGGGGAAGAGCTCCTCCTCAGGGTTTCCGCCCCCAAGGAGCCCCTTGGGGTCTGGCCCCGGTTCAAGCGGCAGATCAAGGGGGTCTTCGGCCAGCACGACTGCCGCCCCGGGGGTTCGGGAGAGCGGGGCCAGGAGCGGGGTACGGGGGGGCTATGGGGCGGGGTGGAGGTCTGGGCCCGGGAGGAGGTGGCCCTCCTCGGGCTCACCCACCGCCTCTTCCCCCGGCCCGGGGGGTGGCGGCTTTGGGTGCGCCTTTTGGTGGACGCCCAGAGGCCCTTCCGCGAGGGGGTGCGCCTTTCCTTGGTCCCGGCCAACTTCCCCGGGGAGGCCCTGGAGCGGGAGGCCCTCCTGGAGGGCGGGGCGGGGCGGGCCTGGCGGGAGGTGGTCTGGGACCTGCCGGGGATGCCCCTGTGGGAGGTGTGGGAGCGGGGCTTTCCCCACCTCTTCCGCCTGGAGGCGGAGCTTATGGGGGCGCGGCTTGCCGTCCCCTTGGGCTTCCGCACCGTGGAGGTGGACGGGGAGGGCTGGCTCCTTTTGAACGGGAAGCGGCTTTTCCTGCGGGGCACCAACGCCATCCCCACCCAGTGGCTCGCCGCCTACTCCGAGGAGGTGGCCCAAAAGGACGTGGCCCTCCTCAAGGAGGCGAACCTGAACGCGGTGCGGGTCCACGCCCACGTGACCCACCCCGCCTTCTACGCGGCCTGCGACCGGGAGGGGGTCTTGGTCTGGCAGGACTTCCCCCTGCAGTGGGGCTACGCCCCGGACGAGGCCTTCGCCCAGGAGGCCCTGCGCCAGGCCCGGGCCATGGTGGAAGTCCTGGGGGCCCACCCCAGCCTCTACCTCTGGTGCGCCCAGAACGAGCCCACCCACAACCGCCACGCCCTGGGCCCCCTCCTCGCGGGGGCGCTCCGGGGGGCGGACCCCACCCGGCCCGTGAAGGAGGCCTCGGACTTCTGGGAGCACCCTTACCCGGGCTGGTACTGGGGGCACCTGCGGGACTTCCTGGCCCTCCCCGGGGCCCCCCTCCCCTCGGAGTTCGGGGCCCAGGCCCTGCCCCGGGCGGAGCTTTTGCGGCGGGTGTTGGGGGAGGCGGCCTGGCCCCCCAGGTGGGAGGTCTGGGCCTACCACAACTTCCAGCCCCACGAGACCTTCCGGGTGGCCGGGGTGGGGATGGGGGAGAGCCTGGAGGCCTTCGTGGAGAACTCCCAGGACTACCAGGCGAGGCTATTGGAGTTCGCGGTCCACGCCTACCGGAGGGGCAAGGGGAAGGTGGTGGGCTACTTCCAGTTCATGTTCGTGGAGCCCTGGGAGGGGATCACCTGGGCGGTGGTGGACGTGGAGCGCGTCCCCAAAAAGGGGTATTTCGCCCTTAAGGAGGCCAGCAGCCCCGTCCTCCTCTCCCTGGTGCCCTACCGGGAACGGGTGGAGGTGGGCGGGCCCCCCTTGCAGGAGGCCTGGCTCGTAAGCGACCTGGACCGGTCCTTAAGCCTCCGGGTCCGCCTCTTCCTGGAGGGCCCCGCCACCCTCCTCCTCTACGAGGAGGAGGTGGCCCTGGCCCCGGGGGAGGTGCGGCGGTTTTTCAGCCTGGGGGAGCTTTGGGAAAGCCCTTTGGAGGTCCAGGCCCGCTTCCTGCCCCTGCAGGAGGCCCTGGCCCGGATCCCCCCCGGGGCCTACCGCCTGGTGGGGGAGGCCTGGGAGGGGGAGAGGCTCTGGTCCCGCCACGTCCTCAGCGTGGAGTACCTGGAGCCCATCCTGCCCCTGGGGGTGGCCTGGTGATGCTGCTCCACCTGGCCTACGCCCTGGGGGGCCTGGGCCTCACCCTCCCCGCCCAGACCTTCGGCACCTACCTGGCCTTCTACTACCTGGACCACCTGGGCCTGGCCGCGGGGGCCTTCGCCCTGGCCCGGCTCGTCTTTTCCGTGTGGGATGCGGTGAACGACCCCCTTTTCGGCTACCTCTCGGACCGCACCAGGACCCCTTGGGGCCGCAGGCGGCCCTGGCTCCTTCTGGGCCTGCCCTTTTTCCTCCTCGCCTTCTACCTCACCTTCAGCGTGCCGGAGGCTTTCCGGGAAGGGGCAAGGCTCTTCTGGTACTGCCTGGGGGTGATCCTCCTTTTTGAAACCTTTGCCGCCCTCACCTGGGTGAACCACGCCGCCCTCTTCCCCGAGCTTTTCCGCGGCCAGAAGGAGCGGGCCCGGGCCAACGCCTGGCGGCAGGGATTTTACTTTCTGGGCCTCATGGGGAGCATCGCCCTCCCCCCCTTGGTCTACACCGCCTGGGGCTTTTCCGGCATGGCCCTCCTCTACGGGGCCGTGGGGGGCGGGCTGGTCCTCCTCTTCCTCCTCGCCGTCCGGGAGGACCCCAAAGCCCAGGCGCCTGAGCCCCTCCCCTTCGTCCCCGCCTTCCGCTACACCCTGGGGAACCGCGCCTTTTGGATCTACTCCCTGGCGGCGCTTTTTCTCCTCTTTGCCGTGGGCCTCTTCGGGGCGGCCATGCCCTTCTACGCCAAGTACGCCCTGGGCCTCGGGGGGGAGGCCACCTCCTTGCTCTTCGCCTCGGTGCTCCTCGCCGCCCTCCCCTCGGTCCTCCTCTGGGCCCGGCTCGCCGCCGCCTTCGGGCCCAAGGGGGCCTGGCTTCTCGCCATCGGCCTTCTCGCCCTGGGGGCCTTCCTCCTCCTCTGGCCCCGGGGGCTCCTCGAGGCCCTGCCCGTGGGGGTGCTCATCGGGGTGGGGTTTGGCGGGGTGTTGGTGGTGGGGGACGTGCTCCTGGCCGAGGTGATCGACCGGGATGCCGCCCTCACCGGGCGGAGGCGGGAGGGGGTTTATTACAGCGTCTACGGCTTCATCAACCGGCTTTCCGGGCCCCTGCAGGCCCTTGCCTTCGCCCTCCTCACCCCGCTTTTCGGCTACGTGAGCGGGGAGGCCCCGGGGCCAAGCCCGGAGGCGGCCTTCCGCTTCCTCATGGCCGTGCCTCCCTTCCTGGCCACCCTTTTGGCCCTGGGGCAGACTTGACCGATATGTATCCCCCGGGTATACAAAGGGCATGACCTTGCGCGAAGCCTTGTCCCAAGTCCCCGACCCTAGGGCCCGCAACCGGCGATACCCCCTGTGGGGCCTCTTGGCCCTCATCCTGGTGGCCTTCCTCAGCCGCGTGGACTCCCTGCGCGGCGTGGAACGCTTCGCCCGCGCTCACCCCCACCTCCTCCCCCACCTGGGCCTGCGCAAGCCCCCAGGCCA
>NZ_BAAHSC010000216.1:0-1141 GCF_054655095.1 Thermus sp. FJN-A | reverse complement strand
AGACTTGACCGATATGTATCCCCCGGGTATACAAAGGGCATGACCTTGCGCGAAGCCTTGTCCCAAGTCCCCGACCCTAGGGCCCGCAACCGGCGATACCCCCTGTGGGGCCTCTTGGCCCTCATCCTGGTGGCCTTCCTCAGCCGCGTGGACTCCCTGCGCGGCGTGGAACGCTTCGCCCGCGCTCACCCCCACCTCCTCCCCCACCTGGGCCTGCGCAAGCCCCCAGGCCACACCGCCCTCACCCTCCTCCTCCACCGCCTTGACCCAGAGCGGCTCCAGAGGGCCCTCCTCCAGGCCTTCCCCCAGATGGACCCGGGGGAGGTCCTGGTGGTGGACGGGAAGCACCTCCGAGGGAGCGGCAAGGGGAAAAGCCCCCAGGTGAGGCTGGTGGAGGTCCTGGCCCTGCACCTCCACACCACCCTGGCCCAGGCCCGGGCGGAGGGGAGGGAGGACCAAGCCCTCCTGGAGCTTCTGGACCGCCTGGGGGCGGAGGGGCTCAAGGGGAAGGTGGTGGTGGGGGACGCGGGGTACCTGTACCCCGAGGTGGCCGCCGGGGTGCGGGAAAAGGGGGGGACTACCTCCTGGTCCTGAAGGGGAACCAGGGGGAGCTTTTGGAGTGGACGGTGGAGGTGTTCAAGGGGATGGAAGAGGGGCGCCTTCCTGGGGAGACGGAGGCGGCGTGGAGGGTGAGGCGGGACGGGGAGGTGTGGGCCTACCGGGTATGGGCTTCTCCCTACTTGCCGGAAGCGCTTTTGGCCTTCCCCGGGTGCAGGCAGGTGGTGCGGGTGGAGCGGGAGGTGGTGCACGAGGGGACGGGGGAGGTGCGGCGCACGGTGAGCTACGCGCTCACCAGCCTTGGGCCGGAGGTGGCGGACGCGGGGCGGCTTGGGAGGCTTCTTCTTGCCCGTTGGGAAGTGGAGAACCGGTCCTTTTGGGTGCGGGACGTTCTCTTTCGCGAGGACGCTTGCCAAGTGCGGGGGAGAGGGGCGTGGGTCCTGGCGGTGCTGCGGGGGTTTTTGGTCTCGCGGCTAAACCGGGAGGGGGTTAAGGGGAAGAAGGCGGCCTTGGAGGCTTTCTCCTTCAACCCCCTCTCCGCCCTCCGCTTCCTGGGGCTCTATGCAGTATAGCGGTCAAGTCT
>NZ_BAAHSC010000215.1:0-105533 GCF_054655095.1 Thermus sp. FJN-A | reverse complement strand
CCGTTGGGAAGTGGAGAACCGGTCCTTTTGGGTGCGGGACGTTCTCTTTCGCGAGGACGCTTGCCAAGTGCGGGGGAGAGGGGCGTGGGTCCTGGCGGTGCTGCGGGGGTTTTTGGTCTCGCGGCTAAACCGGGAGGGGGTTAAGGGGAAGAAGGCGGCCTTGGAGGCTTTCTCCTTCAACCCCCTCTCCGCCCTCCGCTTCCTGGGGCTCTATGCAGTATAGCGGTCAAGTCTGCGGGGCCCCAGGCTGGCTTGCGCCAGCCCGGGGTGGTGTTAGAGGATATCGTCCCGGATGCAGGCCTTGTAGTGCCCCGGGGCCACCTCCTTGAGCTCGGGCACGGTGTGGGCGCACTCGGGGAGGGCATAGCGGCACCGGGTGCGGAAAACGCAGCCCGAGGGCGGGTTGATGGGCGAGGGGATGTCCCCCTGGAGCACGATCCTCTCCCGCTTCACCGTGGGGTCGGGAATGGGCACCGCGGACAGGAGCGCCTCCGTGTACGGGTGCTTGGGGTTGCGGTAAAGCTCCCGCGAAGAGGCGATCTCCATCACCTTCCCCAGGTACATCACCGCCACCCGGTCGGAGATGTACTCCACCACCGCCAGATCGTGGGCGATGAAGAGCAGGGTGAGCCCCAGCTCCTCCTTCAGGTCCTGGAGAAGGTTCACCACCTGGGCCTGGATGGACACGTCCAGGGCGGAAACCGGCTCGTCCGCCACGATGAAGTCCGGAGCCACCGCCAGCGCCCGGGCAATCCCAATCCGCTGCCGCTGCCCCCCGGAGAACTCGTGGGGGTAGCGGCGCATGTGGTCCGGCGAAAGCCCCACAAGCTTCAAAAGCTCCGCCACCCGCTCCGTGCGCTCCTGGGGCGTCTTGCCAATCCCGTGGATGATGAGGGGCTCCGCGATTATGTCCCCCACGGTCATGCGGGGGTTCAGGGAACTGAAAGGGTCCTGGAAGATGATCTGCATGCGGCGGCGGTAGGGCCTGAGCTTGTCCCTCGGCAGCTCGGTGATGTCCTGCCCCTCAAAGAGAATCCGCCCCCCAGTGGGCTCAATCAGGCGCAACAGGGTGCGGCCCACCGTGGTCTTACCGCTCCCCGACTCCCCCACCAGGCCCAAAACCTCCCCCCTCCTTATGGCGAAGGACACCCCGTCCACCGCCTTGACGCTCGCCACCACCCGGGAAAGCACCCCGCCCCGGATGGGAAAGTGCTTCTTTAGGTCCTTGATCTCCAGGAGGGTGTGGTTCCCGTTCATGCCCGAACCTCCCGGATCTCCCGCCAGCGTACGCACCGCACCTGCCGCCCGTCCCCGGTGTCCTCCAGCGGGGGGACCTCCCGGTCGCAAAGCCCCTCCACATAGTGCTTGCACCGCGGGTGGAAGGCGCACCCAGGAGGCAGGTAAAGCGGGTTGGGAACGTTCCCCGGTATGGCCTCCAACCGCTCCCTATGCTCCGCCGCCAGGTCCAACCGGGGCACCGAGTGCAAAAGACCCCGGGTGTAGGGGTGGAGGGGCTCCTTGAAGAGGGGCACCACGTCCGCCTCCTCCACCGCCCGGCCCGCGTACATCACCACCACCCGGTCCGCCATCTCCGCCACCACCCCCAGGTTGTGGGTGATGAAGAGAATGCTCATCCCAATCTCCTCCTGAAGCTTCTTCATCAGCTCCAGAATCTGCGCCTGTATGGTCACGTCCAAGGCGGTGGTGGGCTCGTCCGCAATGAGAAGCGAGGGATTGCAGGAAAGCGCCATGGCAATCATCACCCGCTGCCGCATCCCCCCCGACATCTGGTGAGGATAGTTGCTAAGCCGCTTCTTGGGCTCCGGAATCCCCACCAGGTCCAGCATGTGGGCCGCCAGCTCCATGGCCTCCTTCCGGCTTTTCCCCTGGTGCAGCATGATGGCCTCGGCAATCTGGTCCCCCACCGTGTACACCGGGTTCAGAGAAGTCATGGGCTCCTGGAAAATCATGGCGATGTCGTTCCCCCGGATCCGCCGCATCTCCGCCTCGGAGAGCTTGGTGAGGTCCCGCACCTGCCCGTCCTTGCCCCGAAAAACAATCTCTCCCCCAACGATCCGCCCCGGAGGAGTGGGAATCAGCCGCATGATGGAAAGCGCCGTCACGCTCTTCCCAGAGCCCGACTCCCCCACCACCGCCAGGGTCTCCCCCTTGTCCACGTGGAAGGACACCCCGTCCACCGCCTTCACCACCCCGTCGTCGGTGAAGAAGTGGACCTTGAGGTCCCTCACCTCCAGCAGCCGCTTTTCGTCCATGCGCACTCCTTCGGGCACTGCCCTCTAAACACCTCACCCGTTATACGCCATACCCGGTTAAAAGAGAAGGGGCTACTGCCTCCGCCGAGGATCCAGAGCATCCCGCAGGCCATCCCCCAGAAAGTTCCAGGACAGCACGGAGAGGAAGATGAAAAACCCAGGCCAGAGCACCCAAGGCCTGTCCGTGAAGGAGGCAAACCCCCCCTGTTGGGCCGCCTGCAGGAGGAGCCCCCAGCTGGTGTAAGGTTCCGTCACCCCAAGGCCCAAGAAGGAAAGGCCGCTCTCCCCCAGAATAAAGCCCGGGATGGTAAGGGAAAGGCTCACGATCACGTAGCTGGCCGTGGCGGGGAGCACGTGCCGGGCGATGATGCGGCCGTCCGAGGCCCCCAAGGCCCTGGCCGCCTGCACGTAGTCCATCTCCCGCACGGAGAGCACGATGCCCCGCACCACCCGGGCCAGCCCGCCCCAGCCGATAAAACCCAAAAGGCCCACCACCAGGTAGAAGGTGAGGAGGGGGTCTATGCGGGTGGGGAAGACGGCCCGCAAGGAGATGAGGAGGAAAAGGGAGGGGATGGCCGCGATGATTTCCACGGTGCGCATGATGAGGTCATCGGGGTCCAGTCGGATGGGCTCCCGGAACACCCGGCGGAGAATAAGCCCCACCGCCCCCCCGCCCAGGAGGATCACCACCCCGTCCACCAGGTAGGAGAAGACATCTTGGCCCGGGCTCAGGCGGGCAAACGCCACGGCCAAGTAGACCGTCCCCGCCCCAATCCCGAGCCAGGCGAGAAGGCTCAGGGGACCGAAGAGGGCCCCTAACCCCCTCCAGGCCGAGGGCGGAAGGGAGAGGCGGAAGGGGCGGCCGGAAAAGTAGCCGGCGATGCCCCCCAGAAGAAGCCCCAGGACAAAGGAAACCAGGGCGGAGAGGATACCGATGGTCAAGGACACCTGGCCCCCGTACACGATCCGGCTGAAGAGGTCCCGGCCAAAGTTATCGGTGCCCAAGAGGAAGATACGCCCCGGGGGATCCACCCCAAAGAGGCGCAAATCCGAGCGGAAGACCTTGAAGAGGGTGTACGGCTGCTCGGGGGTCCGCACGAAGAAGCGGATGTAAAACTTGCCCTGGCTCGGGTCCTCCTCATAGCGGGGCTGGAGGGAAACGGGGTCTATGCTCCGCCGGGTGGCGTAGACAAAGGGCCGGGTGAGCTTCCCCGTCTCCGGGTCCACCACGCGAATGGGGGTGGGGGGGTGATACCCCTTCGGGGGATAAAGCTCGTAGTAGTTGGGGTCATAGGGGCTGAAAAAGCCCGCGAAGGCCGCCATCAGGTAGAGCACCAGCAGGATGCGCCCGCCCCAGACCGCCAGGCGGTGCTTGCGGAAGCGCTGCAAAACCAGGTTGGTGCGCAAAGAGGTCGCTCGTGCCACAGACTCCCCCCTACTCGTAGCGGATCCTGGGGTCCACCCAGGCCAGAAGCAGGTCAGAAATCAGGTTGCCGATCATGAGGAGCACCAGGCTCACGGTAAGAAAGCCCGCTATCACGTAGAGGTCCTGGTTGGCGATGGCGTCCAGGAAAAAGGGGGTGATGCCCGGCCAGGCCATGACCACCTCCACGAACCCCGCCCCGGAGATGAGGCTGGGAAGGAGGCCGCCCAAGGTGGCCACGAAGGGAATCACCGCGTTGCGGAAGGCGTGCTTGTAGAGCACCACCCTTTCGGAAAGCCCCTTGGCCCGTGCGGTGCGGATGTAGTCTTGGGAGAGGACCTCCAGCATCTGCCCCCGCATGAGGCGGGAGAGCCCGGCGATGTCGTTGGCCGTGGCCACCAAGACGGGCACCACCGCGTGCCAGGCGATGTCCGCGAGCTGGCGCAAAGGCGGCATCTGCTCAAAGCCGCTGGAGGTCATGCCCGACACGGGGAAGACCAGGGTGCCGGTGCGAAACTTGATCTGCAGGAGCACGTAGATGGCGATGAGGGCCAGGAAGAAGCTGGGCACGGAAAGGCCCACGTAGGCCAGAAGGGAGAGGAGGCGGTCCCCCAAGGAGTACTGCCTCACCGCCCCGTAGACCCCGATGGGGATGGCCACCAGGTACAGGAGGAGGGTGGAGGGGATCACGATGACCATGGAGTTCACCACCCGGGGCCAGATGACCTCGAGGACCGGGGCCTGGTAGGCGAAGGAGTAGCCGAGGTTGAGGTGGAAGAGGTTGTTCATCCAAAGGAGGTACTGCTCGTACACGGGCCGGTCTAGGCCGAACTGGGACCGGAGCCGGGCGATGGTCTCCGGGGTCACCTTGGGGTCCAGCTCCAGCTGGGTCAGGTAGTCCCCGGGGGCCATCTGGATGATGAGGAAGGCCAGGAAGGTAGCCCCGAAAAAGGTGGGGATGAGGTAAAGGATGCGCTTGAGGATATAGGCGGTCATGGCTCCCCAAAGAGGCCCCGGGGCCTTGGGCCCCGGGAACCCCCAAAGCCTACTTACTTCTTGATGAAGGTCAGCTCCAGCTCCCGCTGGCCCCAAATGCTGGAGATGATGGCCTCGGGGTGCTCGCCCCCCAGGCGGTTGTTCCAGGCGGGGTGGTAGTTGGGCCCGGCGATGTAGACGACGGGAAGGAGCTCCGCCTCGATCTCCTGCATGCGGTAGCCGATCTCCACCCGCTTCTTGAAGTCCAGCTCCGTGCGGCCGCGGGAGTAGAGGGCGTCCAGCTGGGTCTCCCGGGGGTCCAGGCACTGGCCGGACTTGTTCCACATGTGCAGGTTCCCCTTGCAGGGCACCACGTTGGAACCGAAGGGCCAGTCCAGGCCGCCCCCCGAAAGCCCGATGATGATGGCGTCAAAGGGCCGGTCGGGGCCGGAGGAGAGGAGCTGCCCCACCAGGGTGTTGAAGTCAATGGCCTGGAAGTTGACCTTCACCCCCACCTTCTTGGCCTCATCCACGATGAGCTTGGCGATCTGCTCCCGCTGGGCGTTGCCCGCGTTGGTGGCCAGGTTGAACTCCAAGCGACGGCCCCGGGAGTCCACCAGGTAGCCGTCCTTGTCCTTCTTGGTGAACCCCATCTCCGCCAGGAGCTTCGCCGCCTGCTGGGGGTTGTACTCGTACTTGGGCACCTTGGGGTTCACCCACTGGGTGAGCACGGGGTAGACGCTGGAGTACATGGGCGTGCCCAGGCCCCCGTAGACGATGTCGATCACCGCCTGGCGGTTCACGATGTGGCTCATGGCCCGGCGGAACTTATCGGAGCGGAAGAGGCCTTGCTTGAAGGGGTCGGAGGCCTTGTTCCAGTTGAAGACCATGAACTGGCTGCTGGCCACCGGCGAGGCGTTCACCTTGATGGTGGCGTCCAGGCGGCCCTGCTGGATGGCCTGGCGGATCTGGGAGATGTGGTCCACGGTGGAGGGGGCCATGAGGTCGATGTTCCCCGCCAGGAACTCGGCCAGCTGGGCGTTGGTGTCCTTGACGATCTTGATCTCGTAGCGGTCCAGGTAGGGGAGGGGGTTCCCCGCCTCGTCCTTGTTCCACTCCCCGAAGGCCGGGTTCCGCTTCAGGACCACTCGCTCGCCGGGCCGGTAACTCTCGATGAGCCAAGGGCCCGCCGAAACCACGTTCTCCGGCTTCTCGCTCAGGGTCCACATCTTCTTGATGCCCTCCGCCCCCTCCTTCTGGTAGACGGGGCCGAAGACGTGGGCGGGCCAGGGGGTGAAGCTGGCGACGGCGAAGGCCTCGGCGTCGGTCTTGGGGTAGATGAACCGGATGGTGTAGTCGTCTATCTTGCGCAGGGTGATGGGCTTGCCGTCGATGAAGAAGGAGTCGTAGCTGTTGGAGCCCACCGCCTTGTCCGTGTGGATCCGCCAGGTGGTGATCCAGTCGTCCGCGGTGATGGGCCTGCCGTCGGACCACTTCATGCCCCGGCGGATCTTGAAGGTGATCTCCAGCTTGTTGGGGCTAACGGTGAAGGACTCCGCCATGTAGGGGATCCAGTCCCCCGTGGTGGGGTCGCGGCGGACGAGGCCGTAGGGGGAGATGGTAGCGGGGATGTTGCCCGCCTCCGCGGTGAGGAAGGGGTTGAAGGTGCGGTAGTCCGAGATCACCGCCGCCCTGAGCGTCCCTCCCCGCTTTGCCTCGGAAGGCTTGGCCACCGTCCACTTCTGCGGCCAGACGAAGGTCTGGGCGCTGGCCGCCCCGGCCAGGGCTAAAACGCCAACCAAAACGAGCCACGCTTTTCTCATAAGGGTCGCCTCCTCTTCTGCCTTACGGCGGTCAGGGTACCCCCTCATTCTGGACCTTGTCAAGGGTGCCCCCCCTTGGCGCTTGACCCCAGGCCCCCGCCGTGAAAAAATCCCCTCCATAAGGAGGCGGCATGAGAGCGGTGGTGATGGAAGCCAGGGGAGGTCCAGAGGTCCTGAGGATCGCCGAGGTTCCCACCCCAGAACCCGGCCCCAAGGAGGTGCGCCTCCGGGTCAAGGCCGCCGCCCTGAACCACCTGGACATCTGGGTGCGCAAGGGCGTGGCCAGCCCCAAGCTACCCCTGCCCCACGTGCTGGGGGCCGATGCCAGCGGGGTGGTGGAGGCGGTGGGCCCGGGGGTCACCGCCTTTGCCCCCGGGGACGAGGTGGTGGTGAATCCGGGGCTCTCCTGCGGCCACTGCGAGCGCTGCCTGGCCGGGGAGGACAACCTCTGCCCCCGCTACCAGATCCTGGGGGAGCACCGGCACGGCACCTACGCCGAGTATGTGGTCCTGCCCGAGGCCAACCTGGCCCCCAAGCCCAAGAACCTCTCCTTTGAGGAGGCCGCCGCCATCCCCCTCACCTTCCTCACCGCCTGGCAGATGGTGGTGGACAAGCTAGGGGTGCGCCCGGGGGACGACGTGCTGGTGATGGCCGCTGGAAGCGGGGTGAGCGTGGCCGCCATCCAGATCGCCAAGCTCTTCGGGGCAAGGGTCATCGCCACGGCGGGCTCGGAGGACAAGCTCCGCCGGGCAAAGGCCCTCGGGGCCGACGAGACGGTGAACTACACCCACCCGGACTGGCCCAAGGAAGTGCGCCGCCTCACAGGGGGCAAGGGCGCAGACAAGGTGGTGGACCACACCGGGGCCCTCTACTTCGAGGGGGTGATCCGGGCCACGGCCAACGGGGGAAAAATCGCCATCGCCGGAGCTTCCTCGGGGTACGAGGGCACCCTGCCTTTCGCCCACGTCTTCTACCGCCAACTCTCTATCCTGGGTTCCACCATGGCCTCCAAAAGCCGCCTTTTCCCCATCTTGCGCTTCGTGGAGGCGGGGAAGCTCAAGCCCGTGGTGGGACAGGTGCTCCCCCTGGAAGAGGCGGCCGAAGGGCACCGCCTCCTGGAGGAGCGCCGCGTGTTCGGCAAGGTGGTGCTGGCCGTGGACTAGCCCCGGGGCCTTCGTCCCTTTGCCAAAGACCGCCTCGAGGACAGGCGCGAGCGCGTAGAATGCCGGGAGAGGTGGGCTCATGGAGCACACGGACGTGATCATCATCGGCGCAGGGCCAGCGGGTCTTTTCGCGGGGTTCTATGTGGGCATGCGGGGCCTCTCCTTCCGCTTCATAGACCCCCTGCCCGAACCCGGGGGGCAGCTATCGGCCCTATATCCGGAAAAGTACATTTACGACGTGGCGGGCTTCCCCAAGGTCTACGCCAAGGACCTGGTGCGGGGCCTGGTGGAGCAGGTGGCCCCCTTTAACCCGGTGTACAACCTGGGGGAGCGGGCGGAAACCCTGGAGAAGGAGGGGGAGGTGTTCAAGGTGACCACCTCCTCGGGAAACACCTTCACCGCCAAGGCGGTGATCATCGCCGCCGGGGTGGGGGCCTTTGAACCCAGGCGCCTAGGGGCCCCTGGGGAGAAGGAGTTCGAGGGCAAGGGCGTCTACTACGCGGTGAAGAGCAAGGCGGAGTTCCAGGGCAAGCGGGTCCTCATCGTGGGCGGGGGGGACAGCGCCGTGGACTGGGCCTTGAACCTCTTGGGCACCGCCCAGGAGATCACCCTCATCCACCGCCGCCCCCAGTTCCGGGCCCACGAGGCCAGCGTGCGGGAGCTGATGCAGGCCCACGAGGCGGGGCGGCTCAAGGTCCTCACCCCCTACGAGGTGCGAAGGATCGAGGGGGATGGCCTGGTACGAAAGGCGGTGGTCTTCCACAACCAAACCCAGGAGGAGGCCGAGCTGGAAGTGGACGCGGTGCTGATCCTGGCCGGCTACCTCACCAAGCTGGGACCCCTGGCCAACTGGGGGTTGGAGCTGGAAAAGAACCGGATCAAGGTGGACACCACCATGGCCACCAGCATCCCCGGGGTCTACGCCTGCGGGGACATCGTGAGCTACCCGGGGAAGCTCCCCCTCATCGTCCTGGGCTTCGGGGAGGCGGCCATCGCCGCCAACCACGCCGCCGCCTACGCCAACCCCGCCCTCAAGGTCAACCCCGGCCACTCCTCGGAGAAGGCGGAGGAGAAAGCCCCCGCCTGAACTTCCCGGGGTAGCCCGGGGCCCGGCCTTGTCCTAAGATGGGGGCATATGCGGGTTGCCCTCTTCATTGATGGTTCGTACATGTACCAAGCGGCCAAGCGCCTGGGTTGGAACGTGGACCACCGGCGGGTCCTCACCCAGTTCGCCACCCCGGAGCAGCTCTACAACGCCTTCTATTACGTTCCCATCACCGACCCGGAGGACGAACGCCAGCAGCGCTTCATCGACGCCCTGGTCTTCATGGGCTACACCGTGCGGAGCCGCCTGGTCCGGGGGGAACCCCGGTTTGAGGCCGTGATGGCCACGGATCTCCTCACCACGAGCCCCCGCTGGGACCGGGCCATCGTGGCCAGCGGCGCCGGGGAGCTGGCCTACACCTTTAGCGCCTTGCGTTCCCTGGGCAAGGAGATCCACCTCCTGGGGCTCCATGAGCTTGCGGACCTGGAGCTCAGGAACCAGGCGGACCGCTTCCTGAACCTCCCCGAGTGGCGGGAGGTGCTGGAAAGGACCCCGGGAGGCCGCCGCACCTACGCGGGCTATCCGGTGGAGGCCACGGTGGAGGTAGCCCCCGCCCCCGCGGAAGACACCCAGCCCTAAGGCCCCCATGCCCCCGGGCCCCTGGCTCGTCCTGCTGCTGGCGGGCCTTTTTTTCCTGGCCCTCCCCCTTCCCCCCACGCCCCCCCCTTCCCCCAGCCTGCGGGACCTCCTGCCCTACCCCAGGGAGGAGCGGGAGTCCCTGGTGGCCCTGCACCTGGCCAATAAGGCCAGCCTCCACCGCCTCCTGGGGGCGGAGGCCGCCCGGGCCTACGACCGCCTCTTGCGCCTCGAGCTCAGAAACCAGCTTTCCGGCAAGCGGGCCGCCTACCCCGAGGCCCGGGGGGCCCTCCTCGCCGCCCGGCGCTGGGCCCAGGCCATCGGCCAGGCCCTCCGGGGGGGCGTGGTGCGCCTGGAGGGCCTCCCCGTAGCCCCCCACCACGTCCTGCCCCACGCCCGGGAAATCCGGGCCGCCGCCGGGGCGCTCCGCCTCCCCCCCGGGGTGCTGGCGGCCATCGTGGACAACGAACAGTTCGGGGGGGACAAGGCCCTGGGGCTCTCCCGGAGCGTCCGGGAGGCCGCGGACAGCCTGGCCAAGGGGCTGGCCGAGCTCCAGGGCCAGGCCCCCCTGAGCCGCACCCTGGGCCTGGCCCAGATGAGCTGGGAGGACGCCCTGAAGCAGCAGGATCGCCTGCGCCGCTTCGGCGCCTGGGATCCCGCCAGGCCCTTCCCCAAGAAGGAGGCGGAGGCCAGGAGGGCCCTGGAGGACCCTTACCTCAACCTCCTCTTCACCGCGAGCCGCCTCCGGGGCTACTTCAACGCCCTCCTGGGCCTACCCGCCCAGGACACGCGCCCCCTCGAGGACCCCTGGCTCTACTACCTGGGCCCCGCCTGGCACAACTACCCCCTCAGGGCGCAGAACCTGGAAACCTGGGAGGACAGCTTCCACGGGTTCTTCAAGGGCCTCTTCTACCAGGTGGCCTTGGCAGGGCGCTGGCACCTGGAGGGCCGCACCCTGAGGCCCCTTAAGGCCTGGGGCCCCGGGGCCCTTGGGGAAGGGTCAATCCCGGTCCCCCTTCCCTTTCCCTAGATCCGCTGCATCCACGGCAGGGGTTCCCCCGGGGGCAGGACCGGCCAGCGGCCTTCCCGCATGTGGCGGAGGATGGCCTCCACCGCCCCCTCCGCCGCCGCCACCCAGGCCTTGGGGTAGAGGGGGCGCTTGGCCGCAAACTCCTCCCGGTCAAAGACCTGGCAGGTGTGGTCGGCGCGGCAGCGCACGTCCAGCTCCAGGTCGTACTGGCGGAAACCCCACCCCCTCCACTCCGCCGGGGTCTGGACGTTCCAGTAGTACTCCAGGACGCGCCCCTCCCGCACGTCGGGCCCCCCGGAGTACCAGGCTCCGGGAAAGAAGGCCACGTAGGCGTCGTGGTCGAGGACCACCGCCTTGCCCTTGCCCACGTGGTGGAAGGTCCCGCCCTGGGGAAGGAGGGTAAGCACCCCCTCGGGCCGCACCTCCACCACCCGGGCCTCCCAATGGTAATGGAGGACCTCCCCGGGAAACTTCCAGAACTCCACCCGCAGGGCGTCCCCGGGGGCAAGGGGCCAGCTCACCGCTTGGTGCTGATGCCCAAGACCTTGTAAAGGGCGCAGAAGCCGGTGACGGCCGTGAAGAGGAGGACCACCCCCAGGATGCCCAGGATCCAGTTCCAGGGCGAGGCCGACTGGAAGGCGAAGTAGAGGAGGACCAGGGCCAGGATAAAGCGGATCACCCGGTCGGTGGTGCTTTCGTTCACCGTCATGTTCCACCTCCGCCATAGAGCATATACCACCCTGCCCGGGGACGTTTGGCCCCAGGGGCACTTTGTGCTAGAATGAACTCTCAGCGTGGGCCGTTAGCTCAATCGGTCAGAGCGGCCGGCTCATAACCGGTTGGTTGCAGGTTCAAGTCCTGCACGGCCCACCAGCCTTTCCCCGGGGAGGCTTGGCCCCTTCTTTGGGAAAATGGGAGCATGGACGCCCTGCAAGCCTTTCAGGTCCTGGACCTCCGCGTGGGACGCATCCTGAAGGCCGAGCCCCACGAGAAGGCGCGGAAGCCCAGCTACAAGCTCTGGTTGGACCTAGGCCCCCTGGGGGTCAAGACCTCCTCGGCCCAGATCACGGACCTCTACACCCCGGAAGACCTCCAGGGCCGCCTGGTGGTGTGCGCGGTGAACCTGGGCACCCGCTGGATCGCCGGGTTTCCCTCGGAGGTCCTGGTGCTGGGGGCCAAGGACGCGGCCGGGCGGGTGGTGCTCCTTGCCCCGGAGAGGGAAGTCCCCCTGGGGGAAAAGGTCTTCTAATACCACCCCATGCTGGCCCAAGCCAGCATGGAGGCCCCGGTGGTGCCACCCATTCCCACAGGGGGTGGCCTTAGCGGGTCCGGGTCACCTTGGCCAGGTGGCGGGGCCGGTCCGGGTCCAGCCCCCGGGCCCGGCCCAGGGCCTCGGCCATGGGGTAGAAGGCCTGGACCAGCAACAGGGGGGTAAGCTCCGGCCCCAGGGACACGGGGACGGCGAGGGGGGTGTGGGCCAGGGCCAGGGCCTCGGGTTCCGGCGAGAGCACCAGGAGGTGCGCCCCCTTGGCCTTAAGCCCCTCCAGGGTCTTGAGGAAGCCCTCGGCGGCCTCGTCCCCTTGCACCAGGGCCAATACGGGGAAGCCCTCCTCCAGGAGGGCCTGGGGCCCGTGGAGGAACTCCGCGGCGGAGAAGCCCTCCGCGTGCAGGGCGGCCACCTCCTTAAGCTTGAGGGCGGCCTCGAGGGCCACGGGGTAGGTGAAGCCCCGGCCCAGGACGAAGAGATTCTCCGCATCCTCCAGGTAGCCCAGCTCCCCCCCGGCCTCCACGGCCCGGGCCAGGGCCTCGGGGAGGGCAGGGAGGGCCTCCCGCAGCCCGGCCTCCTGCCCCAGGTGGGCGAGGAGGTGAAGGGTGGCGGCCAGCATGGCGAGAAAGCTCTTGGTGGCGGCCACCGCCCGCTCCTCCCCCGCGTGCAGGGGCAGGACCACCTCCGCCGCCCGGCTCAAGGGGCTTTCCTCCCGGTTCACCAGGGCCACGGTGAGGACCCCTTGGCGGCGGTAGGCCTCCACCGCCTCCACCACGTCGGGGCTTTCCCCGCTTTGGCTGTAGGCCAGGAGGAGGGAGGGGAAGGGGGGGCGGGGGTAGGCCCGGTACAGGGTGAGGACGGAAGGGGCCAGGGAGAGGGTGGGCCAGAGGAGGCGGGCCTCGAGGAGGTACTTGGCGAAGAGGGCCGCGTGGTCCGAGCTTCCCCGGGCGGCGGTGAGCACCAAGGCGGGGGGGCGGCGGCGCAGGAAGGCGGCGAGGCCTTTCACCTCGGACTCGTTCTCCCGGAGGAGGCGCTCCACCACCTTGGGGGCTTCCTCTGCTTCCCGACGCATCCAGGAGGCCATGGGGCCATGATAACCCGCCCGGGCATGAACCCCCTGCCCCCCTACCCCTTCCCCGGGGAGGGTGGTATACTTCCACGGATGGACCGCATCGTCATCCGGGGCGCGAGGGAGCACAACCTGAAGAACGTGAGCCTGGAGCTCCCCCGGGGGAAGTTCATCGTCATCACCGGGGTTTCGGGCTCGGGGAAGAGCACCCTGGCCTTCGATACCCTTTACGCGGAGGGGCAAAGGCGCTACGTGGAAAGCCTCTCCAGCTACGCCCGGCAGTTTCTGGGGGTGATGGACAAGCCCGAGGTGGAGAGCATTGAGGGGCTTTCTCCCGCCATCTCCATTGACCAGAAGACCACGAGCCACAACCCCCGCTCCACCGTGGGCACGGTGACGGAGATCCACGACTACCTGCGCCTCCTCTTCGCCCGCGTGGGCACCGCCTACTGCCCCGAGTGCGGCCGCCCCATAGAGAAGCAGTCCGCCAGCGAGATCACCGACCGCCTCCTCGGGCGCCCCCCGGGTACCCGGGCCATCCTCATGGCCCCCCTGGTGCGGGGGAGAAAGGGGGAGTACAGGAAGCTCTTCCAGCAGCTCCTCAAGGAGGGGTACGCCCGGGTGCGGGTGGACGGGGTCATCTACCTCCTGGAAGAAGCGCAAGGCCTCAACCTGGAGAAGTACGAAAAGCACGACATCGACCTGGTCATAGACCGGGTGGTGCTCAAGGAGGAGGAGCGCCCCCGCATCGCCGAGGCGGTGGAGCTCGCTCTCCTCCGGGGGGAGGGGCTCATGCGGGTCCTCTACCCGGACAGCGGGGAGGAGGAGCTCCTCTCCGAGAAGTTCGCCTGCCCCGAGCACGGTTCTGTCCTAGAGGAGCTGGAACCCCGCATCTTCTCCTTCAACGCCCCCTACGGGGCCTGCCCCGCCTGCTCGGGCCTCGGCTACAAGCAGGAGTTTGACCCGGAGCTCATCGTGAACCCCGAGCTCTCCCTGGCCGAGGGGGCCATCCTGCCCTGGGCCAGGGGGCGGGACACGGGAAGGAGCTACCTCTGGGACCGGCTCCGGGCCCTGGCGGAGCACCTGGGCTTTGACCTGAAGACCCCCTTCAGGGAGCTTTCGGAAGCGGCCCAGCGGGCGGTGCTCTACGGCCTCCCCGAGCCCTTTGAGGTGGTCTTCCGCCGCGGGGGAAAGGAGACCTTCCGGGTGGAGGTGCACTACGAGGGGGTCATCCCCTGGCTGGAGAAGCGCTACCAGGAGGCGGAGTCGGAGGGGGTGAAGGAGGTCCTGGAAGGCTTCATGTCCCTCAAACCCTGCCCGGTCTGCGGCGGCACCCGTTACAAGAAGGAGGTACTCTCGGTGCGGGTGGCGGGGAAGAACATCGCCGAGGTCTCCGCCCTGCCGGTGCGGGAAGCCCTGGAGTTCTTCCGAAACCTCGAGGAGCACCTCTCCCCCTTCCAGGCCCAGATCGCCAGGCCCATCCTGCGGGAGATCGTGGAGCGCCTGGGCTTCCTGGTGGGGGTAGGCCTGGACTACCTCACCCTGGACCGGGCGGCCAACACCCTCTCCGGGGGGGAGGCCCAGCGGATCCGCCTGGCCACCCAGGTGGGCTCGGGCCTCACCGGGGTCCTTTACGTGCTGGACGAGCCCTCCATCGGCCTCCACCCCCGGGACAACCAGCGCCTCATCGCCACGCTCAAGCGCCTCCAGGCCCTGGGCAACACCCTCATCGTGGTGGAACACGATGAGGAGACCATGCGGGCCGCGGACTGGATCGTGGACATGGGGCCCGGGGCGGGGATCCACGGAGGGGAGGTGGTGGCCCAAGGGCCCCTGGAGGAGATCCTCAAAAGCGAGAAAAGCCTCACCGCCGCCTACCTCAGGGGGGACAAGAGGATCCCCGTCCCCAAGGAACGCCGCAAGGGGAACGGCAAGTGGCTGGTGCTCAAGGGGGCCCGGGAGCACAACCTGAAGAACGTGACCCTGCGGGTTCCCCTGGGCCGGTTTGTGGCCGTGACCGGCCCCTCGGGAAGCGGAAAGAGCACCCTGATCCACGATGTCCTCTACGCCGCCTTGGCCCAGAAGCTCATGCGGGCCAAGGCCACCCCGGGGGCCTTTGCGGCCATAGAGGGCCTGGAACACCTGGACAAGGTCATCGAGATCGACCAGTCCCCCATCGGGCGCACCCCCCGCTCCAACCCCGCCACCTACACGGGGATATTCGACGAGATCCGCGACCTCTTCGCCAAGACGCCGGAGGCCAGGAAGCGGGGCTATGGCCCCGGACGCTTCTCCTTCAACGTCAAAGGGGGGCGGTGCGAGGCTTGCGGCGGGGACGGCACGGTGAAGATCGAAATGCTCTTCCTGCCCGACCTCTACGTGCCCTGCGAGGTGTGCAAGGGCAAGCGCTACAACAAGGAGACCCTGGAGGTGAAGCTTAGGGGCAAGAGTATCGCCGACGTCCTGGACATGACCGCCGAGGAAGCCCTGGACTTTTTCCAGAACGTTCCCACCATCGCCCGCAAGCTCCAGCTCATGGTGGACGTGGGCCTGGGGTACATGCGTCTGGGCCAGCCTTCCCCCACCCTCTCCGGGGGCGAGGCCCAGCGGATCAAGCTCGCCACCGAGCTCGGGCGCAAGGCCACGGGCCGCACCCTCTACATCCTGGACGAACCCACCACCGGGCTCCACTTTGACGATGTGGCCAAGCTCCTAGACGTGCTCCACCGCCTGGTGGACGCGGGGAACACGGTGGTGGTGATTGAGCACAACCTGGACGTGGTGAAGACCGCGGACTGGGTCATCGACCTGGGCCCGGAAGGGGGGGATAGGGGCGGGGAGATCGTGGCCGAGGGCACCCCGGAGGCCGTGGCCCTCTCGGGAAGCCCCACCGGGGTCTTCCTGGCCAAGATCCCGGAGATCGCAGAACGCCTCCAGGTGGCCGCGGATTAGGCCCGCGCCCTCTTGGGCTTGGCCTCGCGGCTCAAGATGCCCTCCAAGGCCAGGCTCAAGGACTTTTCCAGTTCCCCCTCGAGGTCGCGGTGGGGGGTATAGGCCGCCCAGCGCAGCGCGGAGAGGAAGTAGAGGTCGGCCAGGGTCCGGCCCATGCGCTCCAAGGACATGTCCTGGCGCACCACGCCCTTTTCCTTCAAGGGCCGCAGCACCTCAGCGATGAGATCCCCCAGGGGGAGGGCCTGGAAGGCGGCCTTGGCCCGCAGGGGGTCGGGGTTTAGGAGCTCGTAGAGCAGGGGCAAGAGGAGGTCCTTCTCCGCCTGGGTGTACGCGGAGAGTTCCTTAAAGATAAACCGGAGAACCGCGATGGGGTCGGCCCCCTGGGCCAGCTGGCGCCGCACCTCTTCCTTGAGGCGGGAGAGGAGGAGGCTGCCGTAGTCCAGGAGCACCGCCTCCTTGTAGGGAAAGTAGTTAAAGAAGGTACCCCGGGACACGTGGGCGGCCTTGGCGATGTCGGTGGCGGTGGTTTCCTGAAAGCCCCGCTCGCGGAAAAGGGCCATGGCCGCCTGGAAGATGCGGTCGCGGCGGCGCTTCTTCTGGTATTCCCGGACGGTCATGGGCTCAGTGTACGGCAGTCTAAACTCAGAGCACAACCGCTTTGTGGGCCCAGTCCTCCAAGGCCCTGAGGAGGGCGAGCCCCCCCGTGGTGGTGTACACCTTGTCCTCCCGGTGAAAGGGCTCCCCCACCACCCGGTAGCCCCGCCCCGCCAAGGCCTCCGCCACCTTCTCTCCCGCCGCCACCACCGGCGGGAGCCTCCCCGCCTCCGCCAGGAAGAGGTGGCCGTTATAGCCCACGAAGACCGCCTCCAAGCCCTCCCACACCTCCTCCAGGAAAGCCAGGTAGGTGGGGTCCTTTGCCATGCGCCCAGGCCGCCTGGCCCCCGGGACCAGAAGCGCCCGGGGCGGGGGGGCGGCGGGAAAGGCATAGGTGGGGGTCCAGATGGCCCCCGCCAGGGCCGGGATGCCCTTGCGCCCCTTGGCCACGGTGTAGACGGGAAACTCCAGGCGCCTTGCCGCCTCGAGGCCCAAGGCCGCCTCCAGCTCGGAGAACTCGGGGAGGAGCAGGATTCCCAGCACCTTAGCCCATTATGGCAGAAGGCGGTACAGGAGGAGGGCCGCCTCCCCCCGGGCCACCCCCTCCCCGCCGGGGACCTTGGCCTCCCCTAGGGCCTGGAGGAGCTGGTTCAAGAGGGTGCGCCTCAGGGGTTTTTGCAACTCCTCCCGGTAAAGCTCCCGGGCCTTGAGCACCACCCGCAGGCGCTCTTCCGGCCCCCTGGCCCGGTAGTAGTGCTCCAGGTTGGCCAGAAAGTCCCCCAAAAGGATGGGGTCGGAAAGGCCCAGGGAACCCTTTAGGTAATAGGGCCCGGCGAAAAGGCCCCGGCGGAGGAGGGCCACCGCCTCCCGGTAGCCGGGCCTTTCCGCCTCCCCTCCCCGTTCCGGGGAAGCCAGGCGCGCGCCCCGCTGCAAAAGCCTCCTGCGGAGCGCCTCCATCCCGCTTGGACTTTGGGCCAGCTCCTGGAAGCTGCCCAGGGGCACCTTTAGGATGCCCGCCTGGGGGGCCCTGCGCAAGAGGGCCGCCGCCACCCCCGCCGCCTCCCCCAAGGCCATCTGCAGGGGCACCACCCGGGCGGAGAAGGCGGCCACGCTGTCAAAGCCCGCGGCCTGGGAGACCACCAGGAGGTTTTTGACCTCCTGGGGCACCAGGGTGCGGAAGGGAACCCCGTAGGGGGCGGGGGTACCGAGAAGGTAAGGGGTCTCTCCCGGGTAGTACGCCTGGCCGTCCATGGGGTAGCCCCCCAGGGCCACGGCATCGGGGAAGTTCCGCCCCAGGAGCACCTCCTCCGCACGCAGGCGGTAAAGGGCCCTGAGGTGGCGGGTCTCCCGGAGGTAAAGGGCGGGGGCTACCCCGCCCAGACGCGCGGTGCCGAAGACCAGGGGGTCTTTCTCCCGCAGGTAGGCCACCACCCGCTCCGCCTCCAAAGCCGCCTCCCGCCGTAGCCGCTCCAGGCCCAGGGGATCCCCCTCCACCCCGAAGAGGAGAAGGGCGTTCACCAGGAGGCTCCCGTCATCCTGGCGGCTCAGGTTCAAGCCCCTGAGGGCGTAGCGGCCCGGGTCCGAGGGCGCGTACCCCCGTACCAGGTCCCCGAAACCCCAGCCGCTCTTCCCCCAGGCCCCGGCCCCCGTGCGCCGGACCTGGCCCTCGTAGTTCAGGGCCAGGAAGACCGCCCCCCAGGGCACCCCCTCCAGGCGGAAGACCAAGGTGGCGGCCATGCTCCGCCCGTCCAGCCCTGTGTCCTCGCGGCCCCAGGTAAAGCCCGCCCCGGCGCGGAAGGCCAGCTCGGCGGTGTCGCTGGCGTCCACGAAGTAGGGGGCCTGGTACGTGCCCCCCGGCGTGGCCAGAAGGGTGAGGCTTCCCCCCTCCACCTCCACCCGGTCCAGGGAGGCCTCGAGGCGAAGCTCCACCCCCGCCTCCCGGAGCAGGGCGAGGAGGACCTCCTCCGCCCGGCGCACGTCAAAGGACGCCTCTCCCCCCAGGCGGCGGTAGAAGTCCAGGAAAAGCCCCCTTTGGAGCAGGCCCTCCCGGTCCTTGGCCAGGTCCAAGGTGGCGAGCCACCCTTGCGTGAGCACCCCCCCCACGCCCGGCCCGGGCTCCAGGAGGAGCACCTTCAGGCCCTCCTGGGCTCCCGCCACCGCCGCCGCCACCCCCTGGGGGGTGGCCCCGTAGACCACCAGGTCGTACTGGGCCACCGCAAGGCCCAAGAACAGGAGCAAAGCCAACCCCGCGCGCATGTTCCCTCGAGGAAAGGCCCTGGGGTAGCCCCGGCCGTCTGCTCCAGGATACCCGCCCTAGGGCAGGTTCCGCTTGGCCTCCTGGTACTCGGCCCAAAGCCGGGCCACCACCTCCTTGGCGGAGGGGATCTCCCGGATGAAGGCCACCCCGTGCCCGGCGGAGTAAACCTCCTTCCAGGCCTTCCCCCCAGCCTGGCGGAAGCGCTCCAGGGACTCCCTTAGGAAGTTGGCGGGCACCCCGGTGACCTCCGGGGTGTACTGGACGTCCTCCGGGGTGGCCCGGAGGAGGGCCTCCTTGTAGGCCAGGGGGGCCTCCGACTCCTGGGTGGCGATGAAGCGGGTGCCGATGTAGGCCCCGTCCCCCAGGGCCAAGGCGGCGAGGAGCTGCCGCCCCGTGGCGATGCCCCCGGCGATGAGGACCGGCACCCCGAGCTCCTCCCGAAGCCAGGGCCCGAGGACAAAGGGGCTCACCGGCCCCGCGTGCCCCCCGGCCCCACAGGCCACGGCCACCAGGGCATCCGCCCCGGCGGCCACCGCCTTCTTCCCGTGGCGCAGGCCCACCACGTCGCACCAGACCACCCCGCCGTAGGCCTTGACCCGCTCCACCACCCGGCTGGGGTCTCCCAGGGAGGTGACCACCAGGGGCACCCTTCGCTCCACCACCGCCTGGAGGTCCTCCTCGAGGCGGGGGTTATCCTTCAGGATGAGGTTCACCCCGAAGGGCACCCCTTGCGGGAAGTTCTCCAGGAACTCCCGGAAGGCGGCGTGGGTGCGGAAGTTTAGGCTCGGGATCACCCCGATCCCGCCCGCCTCGGCCACGGCCTGGAGGAGCCTGGCCCCGGAAACCAGGAACATGGGGGCGGCCACGATGGGGTAGCGGATACCCAGCATGCGGGTGACGGCGGTCTCCATGGCACAAATTCTACCGGGTTCAAGGATAATCGGAGGGTGGAACCGGAGCGCTCCTTGAGGCTTTCCATCTGGGAAGGGACCCTGGCCATCCTCTTCATCAACTGGAGCACCGGGGTGATGCTTACCGGCTACGCCCTGGCCCTGGGGGCCTCGCCCCAGGCCCTGGCCCTTTTGGGCGCCTTACCCTTTCTGGCCCAGCTTCTGGCCCCCTCGGCCCTCTTCCTAAGGGGAAGCCGCAAGGCCCTGGCGGTGCGCCTAAACCTGGTGGCCCGCCTCCTCTTCCTGCCCGCCGTGCTCGCCGCCTTCCTCCCGGAAGGCCTGAGGGTGCCCTTCCTGCTCCTCTTCGCCGGGGCTTCCCAGCTCCTGGCGGCCCCCGTTGGGGTCCTTTGGCTCTCCTGGATGGCCGACCTGGTGCCCGAGGAAAAACGGGGACGCTACTTCGGCCTAAGGAACGCCCTCTTGGGCCTGGTGGGCACCCTGGGCAACCTCCTGGGGGGCGTGGTGGCCGACCGGCTCCCCTCCCCTCTCGGCTACCAGGCGGTCCTCCTTCTGGGCGTGGCGGCGGGACTCGCCTCCATCCTCCTCCTCCGCCTGCAGGCCGAGCCCCTCGAGTCCCCCCCACCCCCCGCCAGGGCGGCCCTCCTCCGGGCCTGGCAAGATGGGGCTTACCGCCGGTACCTGGGGCTGGTCTTCCTGTGGTACGGGGCGGTGATGGTGGGGGGGCCCTTCGTCATCCCCTACTTCGTGCGGGTGGGCGGCCTCTCCATGACCGAGATCGGCCTCTGGACGGTGATCTCAGCCACAAGCGGCCTCGTCTTCGGGCCCATGTGGGGCCGGTTGGCCGACCAGAGGGGGCACGGGGTGGTCCTTTTCCGCGCGGGGATGGTGGCCGCCCTGATGCCCAGCCTCTGGCTCCTGGGATCCCAGGCGTTCCCCTGGCCCATCTGGCTTTCCGCCCTCGCCGATGCCCTGGCCTGGAGCGGCCTGGGCACCGCCTTGGTCAACGCCGCCCTAGCCCAGACGCCCAAGGAGGCCCGGAACGGCTACCTGGCCCTTTTCTGGTTGGCCCTGGGCCTGGGAGGGCTAGCGGGTAGCCTCCTGGCCGGGGGCGTGGCGGGGCTCGGCCTGGGGCCAAGCCCCTACCACCTGCCCCTCCTCCTCTCCTTGGGCCTAAGGCTGCTGGTGGCCCTCCGCCTCGGTAGAGGCTAGGCCCTTGCGCCGCATCTCCCCCCACACCCCCCGCTTGCGCCACACCTGGAAAGTGGCCCAAAAGCGCTCCAAGGCCAAAAGCTGGCGGTAGCCCGCCCCCTCCACCACGCTGAGGAGGAGGAGCCAGAGGCGGTCGCGTAGCCGGGGGTAGCGCTTCAGGAGCAAGGTCTCCATCCCCACCCCAAGCTGCGAGAGGAGGACGCCGTAGCCCACGGCCAGGAGGAGGAAAAGGAAGGCGAACTCCGCGTGCAAAAGCCCCAAGGCGTAGAAAACCGGAAGCAGCACGTACCCCACCACCTCCACCACAGGACCCAGGGCCTCAAAGAGGAAAAAGTAGGGCGTGGCCACGAGGCCCAGGCGCCCGTACCGGGGGTTGAAGAGCATGGCCCGGTGGAGCCAGAGCACCTCCCATAGCCCCCGGTGCCAGCGGTTGCGCTGGCGCCTCAGGGTGGCCCAGTCCGCGGGCACCTCCGTGTAGCAGATGGGGTCCGGGGTGTAGAGGATGCGGTACTCCCTTTCCTCCTCCCGGGCCCGGCGGTGGAGGCGGACCACGAGCTCCATGTCCTCCCCCACGGTGTCCGTGCGGTACCCGCCCACCCGCAAGACCTCCTGGCGGCGGAAAACCCCAAAGGCCCCGGAGATGATGAGCAGGGCGTTCATGGCGCTCCACCCGGCGCGCCCCAGGAAGAAGGCCCGGGCGTACTCAATCACCTGCATCTTCTCTACAAAACCCCGGGGGAGGCTTAGGGTCTCCACCACCCCGCCCCGCACCCTGGCCCCGTTCAGGGGCCTTATCGTCCCCCCCACGGCCAGCACCCGGTCGTCCTCCAGGAAGAGGCGGCTCGCCCGCAGGAGGGCCTGGGCGTCCAGGAGGCTATCGGCATCCACCCCGCAGAAAAGGGGGTAGCGGGCCAGGTTGAGCCCGGCGTTCAAGGCGTCGGCCTTGCCCCCGTTTTCCTTGTCCACCACGAGGAGGTTGGGGTGAAGGAGGGAGCGGTAGATGGCCCGGATGGGCTTGGTGGGCACCGCCTTGCGGAAGGCCACCTCCACCGGCACCAGGCGGAAGGCTTCCTTGAGGACCTCCAGGGTGCGGTCCTTGGGGCCGTCGGCCACCACGATCACCTCAAACTCCGGGTAGTGGAGGCTCAGGAAGGAGCGCACCGAGGCCACGATGGTCTTCTCCTCGTTGTAGGTGGGCACCAGGATGGACACGGGCAGGTAGGCCTCCCGCTCCAAGAGGTCCTTGAGGGCGAGCTCGGAGAGCTCCCGGGCGTAGCGGGCCACCATGCGGATGCCGAAGAGGGCGAAGAGGGCGTACAGGAAGTTGAGGGTGGCAAAGTAAAAGAGGACAAAGACCTGGTAGGTGAAAAGGAGGAACGCCAGCGCGCTCACGTCTCCTTCCGCAACACCTGTTCCGCCATGGCGCGGCCGTAGGGGTCGGGGTGGGCCTGGGCCGCTTGGCGGAGGAGCCCGGGGTCCAGGGACCTTAAGGCCTCCGCCGCCCCCCGGCGCACGTAGAAGGAGGGGTCGGAGAGGGCCCGCCACAGGGCCCGCCGGGCCACCTCTCCCCCCACCAAGGGCAGGAGGCGCACGGCCTGAAGGCGCAGGAAGTCCTCGGGAGCCTGGAGGTGGGCCAGGACCACCTCCCAAAGGCCCTCGGGGGCGTAACCGAGGCGGGCCAAGGCCCGCATGGCCGCCGCTCTAAGCTCGGGGTCAGGGTGGTGGAGGAAGCGCTCCGCCTCCCCCGCCAGGCCCAAGAGCCTGAGCCTGCCCAAGGCCTCCAGGGCCGCCCAGGCCTCCTCCCCTCCCCCCTCCTCCAGGAAGTGGCGCACCACGGGGTCCGCCCGGTCCTCCAGGAGGAGGAGCACCTCCAAGAGGGCCCCCCGGGGCAAGGCGGCCTGCAGGAGGCCTGAGGCCAGGGCCAGTGCCGCCTCCTTCGGGGCCAGCCGGGAGGCGGCCCGGGCCGCGGCCAGGCGGAGGACGGGGTCCGGGTGTCTGAGGTAGGGGAGGACCAGGGGCAAGGCCTCGGCCAGCCGGGCCTGGGCCAGGGCGTCCAGGGCCTCGAGGCGGGTGGCCCGGGAGGCGAAGCGGCCCAAAAGCCTCCGCCGCCACCGGGGAAGGACCTCCCGGAGCCAGGCGGAAAGCCGTTCCCCGTACTCCCCCCTAAGGCTTTCCCGCAAGGCCAAAAGGGCCTCCACCGCCTCCTCGGGCCAGGGAGGAGAGGGCGGCTCCTTCTCCTCCAACAGGGCCTCCGTGAAGCGGGCAAGCCAGGCCTGGTAAGCGGCCCGGGCCCGGCCCTCCCTCCAGGCGGTATAGGTGTGGTAAAGGAGGACATAGCCGGAGAGCACCCCCAGGGCCAGGCCGGTAAGGGCGAGGCTCTGCCAGAGGGTCCAGGCCACGGGGCCATAGCCCACCGCCCCCCAAAGCCGGGCGGAGAAGACCAGGACCAGCCCGCCCAGGGCCAGGGCCTCGAGGCTCACCACCGAGGCCACGATGAGGGCATAGACCCCTTCACCGCGCCGCCACATGCCGCTCCAGGCGAAGGACCAGCTCCTTGGGGCTGAAGGGCTTGGTGAGGTAGTCCTGGGCCCCAAGCCTTAGGGCCTCCAGCACGTGGTGCTCCTGCCTGAGCCCGGAAAGGACCACCACGGGAACGGAGCGCCCAAGCTCCTGCCGCAGGTGGCGCAGGAGGTCCAGGCCAAAGCCCCCGGGCAGGTTCAGGTCCAGGACCACGGCCTCGTACGTCCCTTCCTCCAAGGCCCGCTTGCCCGAGAGGAAATCCCGGGCCACGAGCACGCCATACCCCGCCCGCTTCAGGGCCAACTCCAGCACCTGGGCCACGGCAGGGTCGTCCTCCACCACCAAAACCCGGGCCATCCGGCTCATTCTATTTTCCCCAAGAGGGCCGCCACCTCGGGGTTCGGGTGGCGCCGAAGCTCCTCCTGTAAGAGCCTTTTCGCCTCCTCCTTCCTGCCCTGCTCCAAAAGGGCCTTGGCCAGGGTGAAGCGGGCCAGGGGGTAGTCGGGCTTGAGGCCCAACACCTGCCGGGCGAGGAGCTCCGCCTCCTTGGCCCGGCCCAGGGCCAGGACCACCTCCGCCAGGCCCCAGCGGGCGTCCAGGTTGCCGGGGTCTTGGGCCAGGACCCTCCGGTAGTCCTCCTCCGCCTCGGCGTAGCGGCCCATGTGGTAGAGGAGCCGCCCGTGGCGCACCCGGATGTCGGGGCTTTCCAGGAGGGCCAAGGCCCTCTCGTAAAGGGGCTTGGCCTCCCCGTGGCGGCCCTGCAGGTAGAGGGCGAAGCCGAGCTCCCCTAAGGCCTCGGCATCGTCCGGGAAGGCGGCCACCGCCCGCCTGAGGAAGGCCTCCGCCCCCTTGGGATCCTGGGGAAGGCGGCGCTTGCCCTGGTAGAAGCTATACCGCTCCCGGAAGGGCACGGGGTCCGAGGGGTAGCCCTCGAGGCCCACCTCGTCCAGGGCAAAGGCCCGCACCTGGCTCACCCGGTCCCCCTGGGGCAGGTAGCGGAAGGTGTTCCCCTCCACCGGGGCCGAGAGGAGGAGGGCGTCGCCGCTTCGCACCTCCACCCGGAAGCCCCGGGCCCCCTCCGGCCCCAGGAGGCGGAAGACCACCTCCCCTTCGGCCCCGGCCACCGGGCGCACCAGGGGGGCGGGGAGGAGCTTGCGGCGCACCCCCGTGCCCAGCACCGCCCCCTCCCCGGCAGGGAGGCGCTCTTCCCCCAGGGCCACCTGGCCCCGGTAGAGGGAAAGCCGGCTTCCCTCGGCCCGGTTCAAGCGCAAATGGGTGCCCGTGGGCCGCACCTCGCCCTCCGGGGTGGCGAGGGAGAGGGGCACGGGGGCCTCCCGCACCGCCTCCACCCCCCCGCCTTCCAGGGCCACCCGCACCCTCTCTCCCCCGCCCCAAAGGCTCCGCCAGCGCCGGGCCTCCCCCTTTGCGTCCGGGCTAAAGGCGAGCTCCAACCCCCTAAGCCGCACCACCTCCCCCGCCGGCACCTCCCCGAAGGCCTTGGAACCCAAGGGGGCCGGGAAGAGGGGGAGGCGGGCCAAGGCGATGAGGGCCACCGCGAGGAGGAGGAGCCGCCCCACGGGGGCCCGCTGCCCGGGCTTAGGCCTGGGCAGGAGGAGGAGGAAGGTGCTCCCCCGGCCCAAGCGGCTCCTCAGGCGCACCTCCCCCCCGTGGGCCTCGAGGACCCGCTTCACCAAGGCAAGCCCCAGCCCCGTCCCCTCCGCCTCCCCCCGGGTGGAGGCCCGGTAGAAGGGTTCAAAGACCTTGGCCTGCTCCTCCTTGGGAATCCCGGGGCCGGTGTCGGCGATGGCGATGCCGTACCTTTCCCGCCCCACCAGCAGGCGGAGGGAGACCCGCCCCCCCTCGGGGGTGTACTTCACCGCGTTGTGGAGCACGTTGAGCACCGCCTGGTAAAGCCAGTCCGGGTCCCCGTAGACCCAGGCCCCGGACCGGGGCAGGGTGAGGCGCAGGAAAAGGCCCTTCCTCCGGGCCAAGGGCCGAATCTCCTCCGCCGCCCGCCCCACAAGGGCCTTGAGGTCCACCCGCTCGCTCTTGAGGCGCACCCCTTGGCCCAGCCTCAGGTACTCCTGCGCCTTCTGCAAAAGCTCTTGAATACGCCTGGCGCTCTTCTCCGCGATCTCCAGAAGCTCCTTGGCCTCCTGGGCGAGCCCCTCGGTCTCCCGGGCGAGCTCCAGGGCTCCAAGCACGCTCATGAGGGGGTTTTTGATCTCGTGGAGGAGAAGCCGGAGAAGCCTGGCGGTCTCGTCCTGGGCCTTTAGGAGGGCGAGCTCCCGCTCCCTTAAGGCCATGACCTCCTGGAAGGCCCGAAGGAGGAGGCGGAAGGTGGCGAGCGCCTCCTCCTTCGGGGGGCGGCCCCCCTCCCAGTAGAGGGCCAGATCCCCCTCCTCCAAGAGCTTCTCCCCCCGGAGGGGGCCCTCCGGCAACACCGCCCCCCGGTAGACCAGGCGCACGGGGTAGCGGCGCAATAGCTCAGCCAGGAAGGCGAGGTCTTCCGGGGGGCTACGGACCATCCTCCCTAGGTTAGGGGAAGGGCTTGAAAGCCCCGTGAAAGGTCAGGGCTTGGGGGCCATGACCACCAGGAGGAGGGCGGGGCTTGCGGACTCGTTGCGCACCCCGTGGGGCTCCCCCGCCCGGGCCATGGCCGCCATGCCGGGGGCGAGCAGGGCCTCCTCTTCCCCGATCCGGACCACCACCTCCCCCTCCAGCACGTAGTACACCTTGTCGGAGCCCTCGTGGGCGTGGACCTTCTGGGCCTGCCCCGGGAGGAGGGCGTAGAGGTCAAAGAACATGCGCTCGGAATGGAACACCGGGATCTTGGCCAGCTTCTCCGGGCTGTACTGGACCAGGCGCCGCACGTCCTTGATGTCCATGTTCCCGAGTCTACTTGACGGAGGCCCTCGAGGGCACTAGACTAACCTTTGCGCGCCGGGGAGTAGCGCAGCCTGGTAGCGCACACGCTTGGGGTGCGTGTGGTCGTCGGTTCAAATCCGGCCTCCCCGACCAAAAACCCCCCGCCCCAGGGGCGGGGGGCCTTCCTTGCCTTAGGCTAGGCCCGGCCCACGGTGCCCATCAGTTCAAACTTTTCCCGGATCACCTGCTTGAGGTAATCCCGCCCCCTGCCGATGATCTTGCGGGGGTCAAACTCCTTGGGGTTCTGCGTCACCACCTCGCGGATGCCCAGGGTCATGGCCAGGCGGAGGTCGGTGTCGATGTTGATCTTGGCGATGCCGTTGGGGATGGCCTTCCTGATGTCCTCGTCGTGGATGCCGGTGGCCTCCTTGAGCTCCGCCCCCGTGGCCAGGAGCCTTTCCTTGAGCCAGGTGGGCACACCGCTCGCCCCGTGGAGGACCAAGGGCAGGGCAACCCGCTTGCTGATCTCCTCCAGGCGCTTGTGGTCAATGTAGGGGCGGCCCTTCCCCTTGTAGGCCCCGTGGCTGGTGCCGATGGCGATGGCCAGGTAGTCTATCCCCGTCTCGGCCACGAAGCGCTCCGCCTCCTCCGGGTCGGTGAGAAAGGCCTCCGCCTCGGAGACCTGGATGTTGTCCTCGATGCCCTGGAGGCGGCCCAGCTCCGCCTCCACGCTCACCCCCACCGCGTGGGCCGCCTCCACCACCTTCTTGGTCTCGGCCACGTTTTCCGCGAAGGGGTGGTGGCTGGCGTCGATCATCACGCTGGTGAAGCCTGCCCTGAGGGCCTGCATCACCATCTTGAAGTCGGCCCCGTGGTCCAGGTGGAGGACCACGGGGACCCGCACCCGGCTCGCCATGTCCCGCACCAGGTTGGCCAGGTTCTCCATGCCCGCGTACTTGCGGGCCCCGTCGGAGACCTGGATGAAGACCGGGGCCTTGAGCTCTTCGGCCACCTCGAGGATGGCCTGCGTGATCTCCAGGTTGTTGGTGTTGAAGCTAGGAACCGCATACCCCTCGCGCCGCGCCTTGTCCAGAACCTCCTTACCCACCACCAAGGGCATAGAGCACCTCCTTGAGCTCCTTCAGGTTTTCCGCCACCGGGCGCCGGTTGAAGAGGGCGCTTCCCGCCACGGCCACGTCCGCCCCCGCCCGGTAGACCTCGGCCACCGTCTCCTTGTTCACGCCCCCGTCCACCTGGATCAGGCAGGCGGGGTTCAGCCGGTCCCGCATCTCCTTGAGGCGCCTGAGCCTCGAGGTGGCGGTGGGGATGTAGCGCTGCCCGCCAAACCCCGGGTTCACGCTCATGAGGAGGGCCAGGTCCAGCTCGGGCAGAAGGGGCTCAAAGGCCTCGAGGGGGGTGGCGGGGTTGATGGCCAGCCCCGCCTTCTTCCCCAGCTCCTTCACCTTCTGCACCGCCCGGTGGGCGTGGGGCGTGGCCTCGTAGTGGACGGTGATCACGTCCGCCCCCGCCCGGGCGAAGTCCTCCAGGTAGCGCTCCGGATGCACGATCATCAGGTGCACGTCCAGGGGCAAGGAGGTCACCCGCCTGACCGCCTCCACCAGGAGGGGCCCGAAGGTGAGGTTGGGGACGAAGACCCCGTCCATCACGTCCAGGTGGATCCAGTCCACCCCGGCCGCCTCGGCCTCCCTAATGGCCTCCCCTAGCCTCGCCAGATCCGCCGTGAGGATGGAGGGCGCGAACTTCAGCATGCCTTCCCCCTAGGCCACCCGCAGGTGTCCCCGCTCAATGGCCAGCTCCCGCATCTTAACCAGATAGTAGGCGATGATGAGCTGGGTCAGGGCCAGGGGGTAGCTCTGCCCCGCCTTGTCCCAGAAGGTACCCACCAGGCTGGGATCAAAGTGCTCCGCGTGGTCCCCCAGGTGTTCCCAGATGATGCGCTCAAAGGCCTGGGCCTGCTCGGGGGTCACGTTTCCCGTGATGTCCAGGATGTCCGCCTCCCGCCGCGTCTCCAGGCGGATCAGGGCCTCGTCCTCGTAGGCGGAGTGGAGCACCTCGGAAAGGTCCAGGCGGGGAAGGGTGTGCTTCAGGGCGATGCGCACGTTCAGGGTGCTGGGGTTCTCCGGGTCGTAGCCCGGGGGGCGGTAGAAGCGCACGATGATGTCCGCGTGCTCCTTCTGCGGCCAGATGAAGGCCCGGGAATCGGGCATGCGCCGCTCTATGTCCGCCAGGACCTCCTCCGGGGTGTAGCCCCGCTTGGCCACGTCCCGCTTTACCTTCCACTCCCGCCTGAGCTCCTCCTCGGGGTCCAGGTACACCGTGAGGTGGTAGCGACCCCGGAGGGCGGGGGAGTAGAGGGTGAGGAGGCCCTCCAGGATCACCACCCGCGGCACCAGGCGCCCGTCCTCCTCCACCGCCCTAGGGGCGGGGACGTACACCGGGGGGTCAAAGGTGCCCGTGGAGTGGTTGTAGACGGGCTTCAGGATGGGCTCCCCCTCCGCCAGGAGGCGCACGTGCTGCTCCATGATGTCCATGTAGTTGCACTCGGGGTTCAAGGGGGTGATGCCCAGCTCCTTGCGCTGCTTGCGGTCGTACTTGTGGTAGTCGTCCACGCAGATGCTGGTGGTGCGCTCCGTCCCCAAAAGCCGGGCAATGCCCCCGGAAATGGTGGTCTTGCCCGCTCCCGAGTCGCCGGCGATGCCTAACATAAAAGGCCTATGGGGCATCCTCCTCCTCCTTATCTTCCTTGAAGACGGAGCTTTGGTAGATGTCCTCGGCCGCGATGGTCATGAGCTCCTCAGGGGTGACGGGCCCCGCCTTCTGGTAAAGCCGGTAGGCCTGGCGCAGCTTGAAGCGGTCCAGGGCGTTGCGCACGCTACGGGCGAAGGCGAAGTTGGGAAGGCGCATGCGCCTCTCCAGGTACTCCCGGAAGGCCACCTCGGCCTCGGGCGCAAAGCGGTATCCCTGCTTTTCCAGCATGATCTTGCCGATCTGGAAGAGCTCCTCCGGGGCATAGGGGGGAAACTCAATGTGGTGGGCGATGCGGGAACGCATGCCGGGGTTCAGGGCGAAGAACTCCTCCATGCGGTCCTTGTAACCCGCCAGGATCACCACCAGGTCCTCCCGCTGGTTCTCCATGACCTGAAGGAGGATCTCAATGGTCTCCTGGCCGTAGTCCCGTTCGTTTTCCGCCCGGTAGAGGCTGTAGGCCTCGTCGATGAAGAGGACGCCCCCCATGGCCCGCTTCAAGACCTCCTTGGTCTTGGGGGCGGTGTGGCCGATGTACTGGCCCACCAGGTCGTCGCGGCTCGCCACCACCAGGTGGTCGCGGCGGATGTAACCCAGCTTGTGGAGGATGGTGGCCATGCGCAGGGCCACCGTGGTCTTCCCGGTGCCGGGCGGCCCCACGAAGGCCATGTGCAGGGTGGGCCGGTCGGCGGTGAGGCCGAGCTCCCGGCGGAGCTTGTCCACGGAGAGGTAGGCGGCGATCTCGCGGATGCGCTGCTTCACCGGCCTAAGGCCCACCAGCTCCCGGTCCAGCCCCTCCAGGACCGCCTCGATCTCGGGGTTCTTCACCACCGCCAGGTTGTGCTCTTGGGCTTCGGGCATGGGCCACCTCCCTTGGGCCAAGGGGCCCCGGCCCAGGCCGGGACCCCTGGACGTGGGGCTTACTCCTCCCGGTACCGTTCCCCGGCGGGCTTCATGGTGGCGTAGGCCTCGAGGGTGTACTTGAGCCTGCGCCCGTCGGAGTAGACCTGGCGGTGCAGGCGGAAGCCGGGCTCCTCCACCGGGGGCCTGTGGGCGATGAAGGAGACCCGCTGGGCCTGCCACATGGGGGAGGGGTCGTAGCCGTTGATGCGGATGTAGTGGTTGGGGAAGGCCTCCCGGCACTGCCGGAACTCGTACATGGCCGGGGCGGGGTCCTCCAGGTCAAACATGGGGAGGCCCCACATGTTCCAGTAGACGTTGTAGGGGCTGGGGTCGTCCGTGTACTCAATGGAAACCGCCCAGCCGTTCTGGATGATGTAGCGGATCTGGGCCTCGATCTCCTCGTCGGTAAGGTCGGGCAGGTAGGAAAAGGTTCCTTGGGTAATCCGCATGCGCTACCTCCTCTTAGCTCGGGGTGGGCAGGACATCGGGGGTGTCGGTGGAGGCGAAGTCAAAGGTGACGCTCCCCCAGGTCTCCAAGGCGGCGGCCAGGGCCTTGGAGTGCTGGGCCGCCTTCTTGAGGATCTCGGGCCCCTCGGCCAGGATGTCCCTCCCCTCGTTCCTGGCCTTGACCATGGCCTCGAGGGCCACGCGGTTGGCGGTGGCCCCCGCCTGGATCCCCATGGGGTGGCCGATGGTGCCGCCCCCGAACTGCAAGACCACGTCATCCCCGAAGAGGGAGAGGAGCAGGTGCATCTGCCCCGCATGGATGCCCCCCGAGGCCACGGGCATCACCGCGGGCAGGTAGGCCCAGTCCTGGTCAAAGAAGATGCCCTTCACAGGGTCGGCCTTCACGTACTGCTCCCGCAGGATGTCGTAGTACCCCCGGACCAGGTTGGGGTCCCCCTCCAGCTTGCCCACCGCCGTGCCCGCGTGGATGTGGTCCACCCCCAGCATGCGCATCCACTTGGCCACCACGCGGAAGTTGATGCCGTGGTTCTTCTGCCGGGTGAAGGTGGCGTGGCTGGCCCGGTGCAGGTGGAGGATCATGCCGTTCTTGTGGCACCAGTTGGAAAGGCTCTGGAGGGCGGTGTAGCCCATGGTGAGGTCCGCCATGATGATGATGGAGCCGATCTCCTTGGCGAACTCCGCCCGTTCATAGACTTGCTCCATGTCCGGGGCGGTGACGTTCATGTAGTGGCCCTTGCGCTCCCCCGTCACCTCCTCCGCCTTCATCACCGCCTCCTGGGCGTAGAGGAAGCGGTCCCGCCAGCGCATGAAGGCCTGGGAGTTGATGTTCTCGTCGTCCTTGGTGAAGTCCAGGCCGCCGGCCAAGGCCTCGTAGACCACGCGCCCGTAGTTCCTGCCGGAAAGCCCCAGCTTGGGCTTCACCGTGGCCCCGAGGAGGGGCCGGCCGTACTTGTTCAGCATGTCCCGCTCCACGGGGATGCCGTGGGGGGCCCCCTTGAAGGTCTTGAGGTAGGCCACCGGGATGCGGAGGTCCTCGAGGCGCAAGGCCCGCAAGGCCTTGAAGCCGAAGACGTTGCCGATGATGGAGGAGGTCATGTTGGCGATGGACCCTTCCTCAAAAAGGGCCAGGTCATAGGCGATCCAGGCGAAGTACTGTTCGGGATTCCCCGGCACCGGCTCCACCCGGTAGGCCTTGGCCCGGTAGCGGTCCAGGTAGGTGAGGCGGTCGGTCCAGACCACGGTCCAGGTGGCGGTGGAGGACTCCCCCGCCACCGCCGCCGCCGCCTCCTCCGGCTCAATGCCCGGCTGGGGGGTGATGCGGAAGAGGGCGATGGTGTCGGTGTCCTTGGGTTCGTAATCGGGGTCGTAGTAGCCCATCTCCTTGTACTCCAAGACCCCGGCCTTGCTGTACTTGCCTTTGCCCGCGTACTGGGTTGCCATTCCTCTACACCTCCTCAGTAGGCCACGGGGCTGATGCCCCGAAGCTTCTCAAGCCGGTGCCAAGCCTCCACCTTGCGCAGGGTTCCCGTGGCCCCCCGGATCACCAGGCTCTCCGTCCAGGCCCGGTGCTGCCCGTAGCGCACCCCGCGCAGGAAGGGGCCATCGGTGATGCCGGTGGCGGCGAAATGGGTGTCCTCGGCTTGGCAAAGGTCTGCTAACGTGTAGACCCTGTCCAGGTCAAAGCCAGCGTGGACCAGGTTCCAACGCTCTTCCTCACTCTGGGGGTCCAGGCGCATCTGCATCCCGCCCCCCAGGGCCCGGACCGCCACCGCGGCGATCACCCCCTCCGGGGTGCCCCCCGTGCCCATGAGCACGTCCACCCCCGTGTCGGGAAGCACCGCGGCCAAGGCCCCCGCCACGTCCCCGTCCGTCTGCAGGCTGATGCGGGCCCCCGCCAGGCGGATCTCCTCTATGAGCCGGGCGTGCCGGGGTTTGTCCAGGACGAACACGGTGAGCTCCCGCACCTCCTTGCGGAGGGCCCGGGCGATCTCCTTGAGGTTTTCCGCCACGGAAGCCCGGAGGTCTATGGCCTCCCGGGCCTCGGGACCCACCACCAGCTTGGCCGCGTAAAAACCGGGCCCGGGGTTGAACAGGGCCCCCTCGGGGGCTGCGGCGATGACGCTGATGGCCCCGTACCGCCCCAGGGCCAGGAGGCGGGTGCCCTCCACCGGGTCCACCGCCAGGTCCCAAAGGGGCCCCTCCCCCTGGCCCAGCACCTCCCCGTTGAAGAGCATGGGGGCCTGGTCCTTCTCCCCCTCCCCGATGACCACCCTTCCCCGGAACTCCAAGGCGTTGAGGAGAAGGCGCATGGCCTCCACCGCGGCCCGGTCCCCGCCCTCCTTATCCCCCCGGCCCACAAACCGGGCCGAGGCCAGGGCAGCGGCCTCGGTGGCCCGCATGAGGTCCAACCCCAGGTTGCGCGTGGGCATAGCCATGCGCTTACCTTAGGGGGGCATTTTTATTATTGCAATCATATGCTTTCGGCCATACCATAAGCTCATGCTCATATCTAAGAACGCTAAACTGCCGAACCCCGCCGCATTACGGGTCTTCGTGACGGTGGTGGAGGAGGGGGGGGTGGGCCGGGCCGCCTTAGCCCTGGGCATCACCCAGCCCGCAGTGAGCCAGTACCTGCGGGCCTTGGAGGAGCAGGTGGGCCACCCCCTCTTTGAGCGCCAGGGGCGGCACCTGGTCCTCTCCCGGGTGGGGCAGGCCCTCCTGCCCGAAGCCCGCAGGGTGGTGCAGGCCCTGGAAGAGTTCCAGCGGATCTCCCAGGCCATGGGGCGGCTGGAGCTGGGGGAGGTCACCCTGGGCGCGGCCACCACCATGGCCACCTACGTGCTCCCCCTCTTCCTGAAGGACTTCCACCAGGCCCACCCCGGGGTCCGGGTGCACCTGGAAAGCGGCTCCTCCGAGCGGCTGGCGGAGCGCCTGCGCATGGGGGAGGTGGAGTTCGCGGTCCTGGAGGGGGTAGAGCACTGGGAGGGGTACGAGCGCCACCTCTTCTACGAGGACGAGCTGGTCCTCATCGTCCCTCCGGAGCATCCCTGGGCCAACCGGGAAACCATCCCCCCGGGGTGGCTCAAGGAGGAGACCCTCATCGTGCGCAAGCCCGGGTCCATGACCTGGCGGGCTTTGGAGCGGGCCTTCGAGCAGGCGGGCCTGGAGCTCAACCCCATCTTCTACACCGACAACAACGAGGTCACCAAGCGCCTGGTGCTGGCCGGGGCGGGGGTGGGGATCGTGAGCCGGGTGGTGGTCCAGCCCAACCTGAAGGTGGGGAACCTGCGGGCTTTAAGGCTCGCCGAGCCCGTGGGGGAGATACGGCGCTACTTCTGGCTGGTCCACCCCAAGGCGGTGGCCAACCCCGCGGCCCAGGCCCTCATTGAGCTCCTGAAGGCCTGACCAGGCGGATGGCCAGGGCGAAGGCCACCACCAGGAGGGCCAGGAGGCCCAGCTCGGCCAAGACGGCGATAAAGGCGGGGTCGGCCAGGTCAAACTTCTCCACCGCCTCGGCGGTGAGCACCAGGACCCGCCTCACCGCGGCGATGATGCCGATGACCAGGAAGGGGGTGGCCTCCAGGGTCCCCTCCCGGGCGAAGCGGAGCAGGGTGTAGAGGATCTCCGCCAGCATCAAGGCCAAAAGCACCCGGTCCAGGAGGGCCACGGCCACCTCGGCGTAGTCCCCCTCCAGGAGGTGGCGCACCCCTTCCGCCAGGGTGGAAAGGAGCAGGACCGCCGCCCCGGCCGCGATCAAGAAGCCCGCGAAGAGGTAGATGACGGTTTCCGTGGCCTGGAGAACCCGGAAGGCGTCCCGTTTCACGCCCTCAGTCTACGTCGTTCAGGTAGGTGAAGTCCCCCTGTTCCTCCAGGAAGCGCCGCATGACGTAGGGGGGGCGCACCTGGCCCTCCTCGGGCAAGGGACCTTCCATCCAGTGGGGCCGGGCGGTGGGGGGCGGGGCCTGGAAGCCGTAGAAGTAGTAAAGGACCCAGTAGCCGTGGGCGTCCTTCAGGACCACCGCGTCCCCGTAGCCGTCCTCCAGGACCTTGACCGCCCGCGCCTTGGCCTCGCCGTAGGGCAGTTCGTCGTACTCCACGGTTCCCTCCTACTTGGACTCGTTGACAAAGGACATGTAGCCGTTTTCCTCCAGCCAGCGGGCCTGATCGTAAGGGAGGCGGAAGCCCTCCCAGGAGGGGGCGGGGCCCTCCACCCAGTCCGGGGTCTCCCCGGGGTCTGGGGCCCTCCGCCCCTGGAGGCCAAAGAGGTAGTAGAGGGCGTAGTAGCCCCCCTCCCCCTCGAGGACCAACCCCTCCCCCACCCCGTCCACCAGCACCTTCAGGGCCTTGGGCTCCGCCTCCCCGTAGGTCAGGTGCCGCATAGCACCTCCGTGACCACCAGGTAGTCCGTGGTGATCCGGTCCTGGGCCATGGGGCGGAATACCTGGTCGGCGAAGGCCACGTGCAGGGGGTGGTCCCGGTAGAAGGCCACCACCTCCGGCCCCTCAAAGAGGACGGAGAGCCAGTAGCGGTAGCGGGCCCCCGGGGCGAGGGCCTCCCCGTAGCGCAGGCCGCAAACCCCGGGGATCTGGAGGAGGACCTCCTGCGCCTTGCGCACCATCTCCCGCACCTCCTCGGGACTGGCCTCGGCGTTGAACACGATCAGGTGCTCCACCATGCTTGCACCTCCCTCACGTAATCCAGGTCCACCACCACCCGCTCCCCCGCCCGGGGGCCCTGCAGGACGGGGGCGGGGTTCCCCCATTCCCCCAGGTGGGGCAGCAGGGCCTGGGCCTCCCGGAAGTCCTGGCCCAGGGTGTACAGGCTCGGGGTGACGAGGACGGGAAGCCCCGCCCCGAGGCCCGCCAGAAGGCCGTTGCGGGAGTCCTCCACCACCACCCCTTCCCCGGGGGCAAGCCCCAAGGCCTCGCGGGCCAGGAGGTAGATGCCGGGGTCCGGCTTCTTCCGCGCCACCACGTCCCCCGCCAAGACCAAGGAGAACCAGCCCTTAAGCCCCGTGCCCTCCAGGAAGGCCTCGGCGTTCTCCGGGCTCGTGGTGGTGGCCAGGGCGAGCCCCACCCCCGCCTCCCGGGCCTCGGCCAAAAGCCGCCGCACCCCGGGGCGCAGGGCCACCCCATAGGCGCGAAGGAGCTCCAGGTAGAGCCCCGTCTTGTAGCGGTGGACCTCGGCGATCCCCTCCCAGGTGAGCCTGGGGGCCTCCGGGGTTTCCGCCAGGGCCCTCTGGAGCCGCTCCTTGCCCCCCGTGGTCTCCAGGAGGCGGGCGTAGGTGTCCTGGTCCCAGTAGAGGGGGAGGCCGAAGTGGGCGAAGGTGCGGTTGAAGGCCTCCCGATGGAGTTCCTCCGTCTCCGCCAGGGTGCCGTCCAGGTCAAAGAGGAGGGCCTTCAGCTTCCCCACCATAGGCGCATCCGGTCCATGGCCAAGGCCTTAAGGCCCGCCTTCATGGCCGCCATCAGGGAGAGGTAGTCCCGCCCCTCCCCCCCCTTCAGCAGGGAGGCCGCCTCCAGGGAGAGGTCGGCGAAGAGGTTCACCTTGCGGATGCCCCGCGCCACCAGGGCCCGGTAGGCCTCCGGGGAGAGGCCCGAGGCCCCGTGGAGGACCAGGGGAACGGGAAGGCGGGAAAGCTCCTCCAGGAGGGGCAGATTTAGGCGCACGGGCCCCTTGTACAGGCCGTGCCGGGTGCCGATGCTCACCGCCAGGGCGTCCACCCCCGTGGCCTCCAGGAACGCCCTGGCCTCCTCCGGGTCCGTGTAGGCCAAGGGGCCCTCGGCCACCGCCTCCCCGTACCCGCCGGGCACCGCCCCCACCTCCCCCTCCACCGTGGCCCCAAAGGCCCGGGCCACCGTCACGGCCTGGCGGGTGAGGTGCACGTTGGCCTCGAGGGGGAGGTGGCTGCCGTCCAACATCACGCTGGTAAAGCCGAGCCTCAGGGCCTCCACCACCTCTTCCAGGCTCTCCCCGTGGTCCAGGTGCAGGGCCACGGGCACCCTGGCCGCCTCGGCCAGGGCCCTGAGCCCCGGGGCCAGGGCCTTCAGGGGAGGCCCCCCCAGGTGGGGGGCCACGCTGAGGATCACGGGCAGGCCCAGGGCCTCCGCCCCCTCCAGGACCGCTTCGGCCCACTCCAGGCCCACCACGTCAAAGGCCCCCACCGCCCGCCCCTTTTCCGGAATCACCTCCCGCAAGGTGGCCAGCATCCCCACCCCCTAGGCGCCGAAGACCATGCCCTCGCCCCGCATCCCCAGGAAGCGGGGCACCGTGCCGTGGGCATCCACCTGGGCGCACACGGCCACGTCCTCCCCCAGGCCCACCGCCTCCAGGGCCCGGGCGGCCTCGGAGGTCTTGAGCACGGGCAAGGGAGGGTTTTCCGCCAGGAAGAGGGCCAGGTGGGCCATCTCCCCCCGGGGCGCAAAACCCAGGGCCTGGAGCCGCCCGCCGATGACCCCCGCCGCGTAGAGGTCGTCCAGGGCCACCTTCCCCTCCTTCCCCGCGCAGACCACGTGCACCTCCTCCCCCAGTTCCCGGGCCGCCTCGGCCACCGCCTGCGCGTTCTGCAGGGCCCCGAGGAGCACGTGCCGCGCCCCTAGAACGGCGTGGGCCGCCCGGGTGCCGTTGGTGGTGGCCATGACCACCACCCGCCCCTCCACCCCCGCCACCTCCCTGGGGGAGTTCCCCAGGTCAAACCCCGGGGGCTTTAGCCCCCCCACCTCCCCCGCCAGCACCTCCCCGGGCTGCCGCAGGCGCCGGGCGGCCTCCACCCCGGGGGCCAGGACCAGGGCCCTGGCCCCCCGCGCCAGGTAGAGGGCAGCGGTGGTGGTGGCCCGGATCACGTCCACCACGATGGCCGTGCCGGGGTAGCCCGAGGCGGTGGGCAGGGGGTGGACCTGAAACCTCATAGCAGGGCTTCCAGAGCCTCCGCCACCCGCTCGGGGGTGAACCCCAGGCGCCCGTAGACCTCCGGGTAGGGGGCGCTGGCCCCGAAGCGGTCCAGGCCCACCACCTTGTGGGCGTACCGTTCCCAGCCCAAACTGGCCCCCGCCTCCACCGCCACCACGGGAAGCCCGGGGGGGAGGACCTCCTTGCGGTATTCCTCGGGCTGGGCCTGGAAGAGCTCGAAGGAGGGGAGGCTCACCACCCGGACCCGCACCCCCCTTTCCCGGAGGAGGGCCTGGGCCCTAAGGGCCAGGTGCACCTCGCTCCCCGAGGCCACGATGACCCCCTGGGGCGCCTCGGCGTCCTCCAGGACGTAGCCTCCCCGCAGGAGGCCCTTGGCCTTCTCCGGGGAGAGGAGGGGCACCGCCTGGCGGGTGAGGACGAGGGCCGTGGGCCCCTCCTTGCGCCTCAGGGCCACGAGCCAGGCGTAGAAGGTCTCGTAGGCGTCGGCTGGCCGGATCACCCAGAGGTTCGGCATGGCCCTGAGGGACATGAGGTGCTCCACGGGCTGGTGGGTGGGGCCGTCCTCCCCGAGGGCGATGGAGTCGTGGGTGAAGACGAAGACCGTGGGGGTGCCCATGAGGGCGGCCAGGCGGATGGCGGGGCGCATGTAGTCGGAGAAGACCAGGAAGGTGCCCCCGTAGGCCCGGTAGCCCCCGTGCAGGTTGAGCCCGTTCAGGATGGCCCCCATGGCGTGCTCCCGCACCCCGAAGTGCAGGTAGCGGCCCAGGGGGTTCTGGGGGCTGAAGTCCTGCATTCCCTGGGCCTGGGTGTTGTTGGAGGGGGTCAGGTCAGCGCTTCCCCCCAGGAGTTCGGGCATGCGGGGGGCGATGAGGTCCAGGGCCTTGCCGCTCGCCGCCCGGGTGGCGAGGGGCTTCTCAAAGGATGGGGGCTCTTCGGGAAGGGAAGGGAGTTCCCCCTTGAGCCGGCGGAGGAGTTCGGCGTGGAGCTCGGGGTATTCCCGGGCGTAGGCGGCTAAGGCCCCTTCCCAGGCCGCCTGCCAGGCCCTGCCCTTCTCCCGCATGTCCATGTGGCGGTAGACCTCCCCCGGCACCTCAAAGGGGCCGTAGGGCCAACCGAGAGCCTTCCGGGTGGCCTCCACCGCCTCCGGCCCCAGGGGCTCCCCGTGCGCCTTGTGGGAGCCCTGCTTGGGGGAGCCGTAGCCGATGTGGCTCCTCACGGCGATGAGGGTGGGGCGTTCGTCCAGCTGGGCCAGCTTGATGGCGTGGCGGAGGGCATCCAGGTCGTTGGCGTCCTCCACCCTCAAGGTCTGCCAGCCGTAGGCCTTGTAGCGGGCGAGCACGTCCTCGGTGAAGGCGAGGTCCGTGGGGCCGTCGATGGAGATCCGGTTGTCGTCCCAGAAGACGATGAGCTTGGAAAGCCGCCAGTGCCCCGCCAGGGAACTGGCCTCCCCCGACACCCCCTCCATGAGGTCCCCGTCCGAGGCCAGGACGTAGGTGTAGTGGTCCACCACCGTGTGCCCCGGGCGGTTGAACTCGGCGGCGAGCTTCCGCTCCGCCAGGGCAAGCCCCACGGCCGTGGAGATCCCCTGCCCCAAAGGCCCCGTGGTCACCTCCACCCCCGGGGTGTGGCCGTACTCGGGGTGGCCGGGGGTCTTGGAGCCCCACTGGCGGAAGCTTTTCAGCTCCTCCAGGGGCAGGTCATAGCCCGTGAGGTGGAGGACCGCGTAGAGGAGCATGGAGCCGTGCCCGGCGGAGAGGACAAAGCGGTCGCGGCCCGGCCAGGTGGGGTCCAGGGGGTTGTGGCGCATGACCTCCCGGTAGAGGAGGTAGGCCAAGGGCGCCATGGCCATGGGCATCCCGGGGTGGCCGCTCTTGGCCTTCTCCACCGCATCCACGGCCAGAAAGCGGATGGCGTTCACCGATAGGGCGGTGAGGTCCTTGGTCTCGGTCATGGTTCCCTCCAGGGTAAAGGGCCGTGAAGCCTGGCACAAGCGGGGCCCCGGCCCCTTGGGATAAAGGAACGCTTATGAAAAGCTCCCTTACCCCCAGGAGAAGACTATACCCCCTCGGGCGGCTTGCCTCGGGCCCTCTTGGGGTGCTACAATCCCAAGGGCGTGGGCGCCCGTAGCTCAGCAGGATAGAGCGGGGGCTTCCTAAGCCCTAGGCCGGGGGTTCGAATCCCTCCGGGCGCACCAAGTAGCCAATGCCCCTCTTCCGCCCACGGAAGCGTGGGCGGAAGCTTTTTTGCCCTCATCGTCTTCCCACCGGAGGGCAAGGGCCTCGTGGGCGCAACGTCAACCGAAGCCGAACCGTCAGAACGCCCGCGTGGCCCTCGAGGAGTGAAGGGACGCGTTATCATGGGGGCATGCCCCGGCGCTTCACGGCCCACCTCTGGCGGGAAGGAGACCTCTGGGTGGCGCAGTGCCTCGAGGTGGACGTGGCCTCTCAGGGCGAAACTGAGGAAGAGGCCCTGCGGAACCTCAAGGAGGCCCTGGAGCTCTACTTCGAGCCGCCCACCCCGGAACGCGTGCCCGAGGTGCGCACGTTAGAGGTGGAGCTTGGCCCCGCCGCTTAGGCCGCTCCCCTACCGGGAGGTACCTAGGCCCGCACCGGGCGGCCCCGGCGGGGGCCGGCCTCGGGCAGGGCCTCCACCCGCTTGGCCCGCTCCAGCCTCACCCCCCCCACCTCGGCCAGCCGGGGCAGGTCCTGGGGACGGAGGTCCACGTAGAAGGCCTCCTCCCCTTGGGCGATCTTGCCCACCTCGAGGCCCTGCTCCTTCAAGAGGGCCACGAGCCGGGGGAGGGAAAGCCTCGGGCCCGTGGCCTTGAAGGTAAGCCACCCCTCCTCCCCGGTGAGGAGGCTTTTCTCCTTGGGGGCCCCGCCCAAGAGGAGGGCCATGAGGGCCGCCACCACCTCCACCCTTCCCTCGGCGAAGAGCCTCCCGGCGAAGTCCAGGTAGAGCTTGTAGTCCTTTTCCGGCACCCGGGCCAGGCGGGCCAAGAGGTGGTGCCACTTGGCCTCCAGGACCTCCTCCGGGGTGGGGGGGTTCACCCGCTTGAAGGTGCGGCCCACGGCCTTTTCCAGCTCGGAAAGCTCCCGCCTTTCCCGGGGCCCGTAGAGGATCACCACCTCGCCCCCCCGTCCCGCGCGGCCCGTGCGCCCCGAGCGGTGCTGGTAGGTTTCCGGCTTGTCGGGAAGGCGGTGGTGCACCACCAGGTCCACCTCGGGGATGTCCAGGCCCCGGGCGGCCACGTCCGTGGCCACCAGCACCCGCACCTCCCCCTCGCGGAAGGCCCGCATGACCCGCTCCCGGTCGGTCTGGGAGAGGTCCCCGTGGATGGCCCTGGCCGCATGGCCCAGGCGCAGAAGCCCCGTGGCCACCTCCTCGGTCTCCGCCTTGGTGCGGGTAAAGACGATGGCCCGCTTGGGCGCCTTCACGTAGAGGAGGTCGGAAAGGAGGGCCAGCCGATCCCCCGGCGCGGGCACCGCCTCCTCTCGGTAGGTGACCCCCTCCTCCCGCACCACGTTGATGACCACGGGGGAGCGCATGTAGCGCTCGGCGAGCCGCCGGGCCCAGGAGGGAAGGGTGGCGGAGAAGAGGAGGGTCTGGCGCTCGGGGGGCGTGGCGGAAAGGATGGCCTCCACCTCCTCCTCAAAGCCCATGGAGAGCATCTCGTCGGCCTCGTCCAAGACCGCGATCCTCACCTGGGAGAGGCGCAAAACCCCCTGCTTCAGGTAGTCCAGGGCCCGGCCCGGGGTGGCCACCACCACGTCGGCCCCCCGGAGGAGCTCCTCCTTTTGCTTGCCGTAGCCGGTGCCGCCGTAGACGGTGACCACCTTCAGGTGGGGAGCCACCGCCTGGAGCTCCCCGGAAACCTGGAGCGCCAGCTCCCGGGTGGGGGTGAGGACCAGGGCCCGGGGGGCGCGCCCGCGCTCGCTGGAACCCTCCAGGGCCTGGGCGATGGGCAGGGCGAAGGCCAGGGTCTTGCCGGTGCCCGTGCGGGCCTGGCCGATGAGGTCCTTGCCCTCCAGGGCCAAGGGCAACGCCGCCGCCTGGATGGGGGTAGGGGCGGTGATGCCGCGCCGCTTCAGGGCCTCCTTGATCTCGTCCTTCAGGGGAAAGTCTTTGAACTCCATTCTCACTCGCTTCCCGGGCCCCACCCGCGCCCGAAAAGGGGGGTAGCGCCCGTAAACCTGTCCAGTTTAGTGAACTAGGGCACGAAAGTCAAGGGGATGACCTCCACCTCCTCCCCCTCCCGGGCGTCTTGGTCCGGGGGAAGGACCACGAGGGCGTTGCCGAAGGCCATGGAGCGGAGGACCCCGCTGGACTGGTTCCCCGTGGTGCGCACCGCAAGCCCTCCCGCGAAGCCGAGGATGCCCCGGCGGAACACCTTCTTGCCCAAAGCCCCTTTGAAGGGGGTGAGGGCCCGGGCCCTCAAGGTCCCGTAAGGGGGGTCTGTGCGCCGGAGGAGCCGGAAGAGGAAGGGCCTCCCGTAGAGGAAGAAGGTGACCATGCTGGAAACGGGGTTGCCCGGCAGGCCCAAGACGGGAAGCTCCCCCAACCGGGCGAGGAGCAGGGGCCCCCCGGGCTGTTGCTTCACCTTCCAGAAGACCACCTCCCCCTTCTCCTCCAGCACCTTGCGCACCACGTCGTACTCCCCCATGGACACGCCCCCCGAGGTGAGGAGGAGGTCCAAAGGCCCCGCCTCCCCAAGCCGCCCAAGCACCGCCTCCGGGTCGTCCGGGACCTTGCCCAGGAGGACGGGCTCCCCGCCCGCCTCGAGGACCAGGCCCAGGAGGCTGTAGGCGTTGGAGTTGTACACCCCGCCAAAGGGCAGGAGCTCCCCCGGCTCCACCACCTCGTCCCCCGTGGAGAGGATCCCCACCCGGGGCTTCCGGAATACCTTTAGGCGGGCATGCCCCATGGCCGCCGCCAGGCCGAGCCTCCCCGGGGTGAGGAGGTCCCCCCGCCTTAAGTACACCTCCCCCCGCCGGAGGTCGTCCCCTTTGGGGCGGATGTCCTTGGGGGAGGCAGGGGCGAAGAGGAGGACGTATTCCCCTTCCCGCCTCGTGTCCTCCACCCGCACCACCGCGTCCGCCCCCTTGGGGATGGGGGCCCCGGTGTAGACGGCCACGGCCTCGCCCCGCCCCACCTCGCCGGGGAAGGGCCTACCCGCGGGGGCCTCGCCGATGACCCTGAGGCGCACCGGGGCCTCGGGGGAGGCCCCCAGGGTGTCCTCCGCCCGGCAGGCGTAGCCGTCTATGGCGGTGTCGTCCTGGTCCGGGTGGTCCACCAGGGAGGCGAGGTCCTCGGCCAGAACGCGGCCGTAGGCCTCCCGCAAAGGAAGCTCCTCCACGGAAAGCTCCCCTTTGGCCTCGGCCAGAACCAGCTCCAGGGCTTCCTCCACCGTGAGGTTCGTGCGCATGCGCCCAGTCTAGGGCAAAGGCAGGGCCCTTAGGAAGGGCCTTCCTCCCCGGCGTAAGCCGCCCGCAGGCGGCCAAAGGCCCAGGGCCAGAGGGCGATGCCCAGGGTGTAGAGGGCCAGGGTGAAGGCGAAGAGGTAGTGGAAGGCCAGAAGCCCTAAGGCCTGCTGGGCCATCCCGGAAAGGGCGCTTCCCAGGGCGAAGAGCAGGCTCCAAAGCGCCCCCTCCACCAGGAAGAAGCCGGGCCTTTCCTCGTCGGGGAGGTAGTCCATCACCAAGGCGGCGTACACGGGCCCGGCCGCGTTCATGAGGGCCCCCCGCACCAGGAGGGCCAGGGTGACCAGGGGGAGCCAGGGGGCCCAGGCCAGGATGGCCAGAAAAGGGAGGGAGAGGGCCTGCACCCAGACGATGGCCCCGAGCTTCCCCACCCGCCTCACCAAAAGGGGCTGGAGCAGCATGGCGAGCCCCGTGGCCAAGGAGGAGAAGGCGAAGACGAGCCCCGTGGCCCCGTAGGTGAGGCCGAACTTCTCCTTGAGGAAGAGGTTCAAAAAGGGGATGACGAGCCCCGCCCCGAGCCCGATCACCACCTGGGGCAGGAGGAGCCTAAGCCAGACCCCGAAGCGGCCCCGGAGCCGGGGCGCCTGCCCTTGCCCTTCCGGGAGGCCCAGGGCCAGGGGCACCGCCAGGAGGAAAAAGGGCAGGGCGAAGAGGAGGACCCACCTCGCCCCCACCCACTCGGAGAGGAGGCCGGCGAGCAGGGTGGAGAAGAAGCCGCTCGCCGTGGTGAGGGCCGCCTGGAGGCTGAAGAGGGCCACCCGCCTCTCCGGGGGAACCAGCCGGGCCATGAGGGGGGCGGCCGCCCCTTGCAGGAGGGCCCCGGCCAGGCCGTAGCCGGCCAGGGCCGGAAACACGAGAAGCCCTAGGCCCAGCAAGAGCCCGCTACCCATCGCCAGCAGGAAGGCCAGGTGGAGGCTTTTTAGGTAGCTCATCCGGGGGATCAGGTAGGCCAAGGGCAAGGCGAAGACCACCCCGGTGAAGAGGAGGAGGGCCTGGGCCAGGCCGATGGCCTGGCGGGAGTAGCCCAGGGCCTCGAGGTGGAAGTTCAGGAAGAAGTAGACCAGGTTCCCCCCGAAGGACCAGAGGAAGCTGGCGAGGACCAGGCGGTAGGCGGGCGGAAGGCGTTCCCCCACGGGTTTCTCCAAAAGCGGCCCGGCCCCCTAGGCCTGGCGGCTAGGGCAGTAGGGCGCCAGGACGCACGCCCCGCAGCGGGGCTTCCTGGCGGTGCAGACGTAGCGGCCGTGGAGGACCAGGGCGTGGTGGGCGAAAACCCAGTCCTCCTTGGGGAAAAGCCCCTCCAGATCGGCCCCGATCCTCTCCGGGGCCTTGGCTTGGGAGAAGCACAGCCTCCGGGCGAGGCGGGCCACGTGGGTGTCCACGGCGATCCCCGGCACCCCGAAGGCCGCCCCCAGCACCACCGTGGCCGTCTTCCACCCCACCCCGGGAAGGCGCATGAGGGCCCTTTTATCCTGCGGCACCTCCCCCCCGTGCTCCTCCACGAGCCTCCTGGCCAGGGCCACGAGGTTTTTCGCCTTGCTCCGGTAGAGGCCGATCCTCCGGATGTAGGGCTCCACCTCCTCCGGGGTGGCCTCCGCCAGGGCCTTGGCGTCGGGAAAGCGGGCGAAAAGGGCCGGGGTGGCCTCGTTCACGCTTTTATCCGTGGCCTGGGCGGAGAGGACCGTGGCCACGAGGAGCTGGAAGGGGCTATTGTGCTTAAGCTCCGTCCGGGCCCCGGGGTAGGCGGCCTTGAGGGCCTTCAGAACCTCCCGAGCCCGGGCCTTTTTCTCCTTTAGCCCTTCCTTAGGGCACGCCACGCCCCCCACTCTACAATGAGGGGAGTGGAAAGACCAAAGCTTGGCCTCATCGTCCGGGAACCCTACGCCAGCCTCATCGTGGACGGGAGGAAGGTCTGGGAGATCCGCAAGCGCAAAACCCGCCACCGGGGGCCCTTGGGCATCGTCACCGGGGGCAGGCTCATCGGCCAGGCGGACCTCGTGGGGGTGGAGGGGCCTTTCAGCGTGGAGGAGCTCCTTGCCCACCAGGAGAAGCACCGGGCGGAGGAGGCCTTTCTCCGGGCCTACGCCGAGGGCGCTCCCCTCTACGCCTGGGTCCTGGAAAACGCCTTCCGTTACGAGAAACCCCTCTGGGTCCCCCGGCGCCCGGGCCGGGTCATGTTCGTGGACCTCGCCGAGGTACGGTGGTGAGCCCCCCGTAGCCCACGTAGACCAGGAGGTCCGGGTCCAAGGCGGCCACCACCTCGGGCCGGTGGGTGGCGGCCACCAGGGTGATCCCCGCCTCCCGGCAGAGCTTCCCCAGGCCCAGGGCCACCCGCCTCGCCGTGGGCACGTCCAGGTGGGCGGCGAACTCGTCTATGAGGAGGAGGTCGGGCCTTTCCGCGAGGAGGAGGGCCAGCCGGAAGCGCTCCCTCTGCCCGGTGGAAAGCTCCCTGGGCCTTGCCCGGTAGAGCACGGCATCGGAAAGCCCCACCCGGTTCAGCACCTCTATGGCCGCCCCCACGTCCTTTAGCCTCCGGTAAACGGCCTCGAGGATGGGGTCCTCCCCCAGGTCCACCTCCCTTTCCCCAGGGATGTAGGCCACCCGCCTTCCCGGGGGCAAGGCCACCTCCCCGGCATCCGGCGCCTCCCCAAGGAGAAGCCTTAGGAGGGTGGTCTTCCCCGCCCCGCTCGCCCCCGCCAGGACCACCAGGCTTCCCGGGGGGATCTCCAGGCTCGCCCCCCGGAGCACCGCCCGCTCCACCACCCGCGCCCGCACCCCGAAGGCCAGCAGGGCCTCCTGCACCTCCGGGGAAAGCCCCTCCAGGTCCAGGTGGCTCCGGTAGGCCTTGTGGACGCCCCTCAGGCGGATGGGGCCCCCTAGCCCCGAGACCCGCCCGAACCGGGGCCTATAAAGCCTCCCCCCGTGGGCCTGGGCGTAGGGGTCTTCCCGGAGGAAGCGCTCCAGGTGGGCCTCGGCCTCCTCCGTGAGGGGATAGAAGAGCACGGGCCTTCCCGAGGCGGTGTCAAAGAGGTAGCGGAAGCCCACCTTCTCAAAGAAGGGGTGGTAGCGGGCCATCTGGGCGATGGTGTAGACAAGGTGCTTCTCCCGCCTGCCCTCGGGGGCCCCCCGCTCCTTCGCCCACTCCAGGGCCACGCGCACCAGAAGCGCCCCAAACCCCTCCGAGCGGTAGTCGGGGTGGACCACCACCCGGGCGATGCGGGCCGCGGCCGTCCTCACCCGGTCCAGGGCCTTCTGCCAGTCCGCCCCGCCCTCGTAGGTGGGGTGGAACCAGTCCCGGGGAAAGATCTTCTCCCGGATATCCCGCTCCAGGCCCTCGGGGGTCTTCCGGTGCATGCGGGGGATGGGAGGGTCCAGGCGCAGGTAGCCCAGGATCCGGGGCTCAAAGGGAAGGCGCTCCGCGAGTTCCAGCACCAAGAAGCGGCTCGCCGGGGTGGAGCCCTTGATCTCCTTGAGCCTTGCCTCCCCGCCGCAGCCGCAGAGGGGCTTGGCGTTGGCGGGGATGGTCTTCCGGCACTGGGTGCAGACCCAGAGGGCCACCACCTCCTTCTCCGAGGCGTAGTGGAATTGCTCCAGCTCGGCGATGGCCTCGTAATCCCCCTCGTAGGTGGCCTCCCGCACCCTAAGGCGGTAGCGGTAGGCCTCGCCCCCTAAGGGGTTTTCCCGCACGTGCTCCAGGGTCTTGGCGAAGGGGGGCCAGAGGGGGAAGGCCCCCTCGAGGGCGTACTCGTCAAAGCCGAGGACGGGCTTCTTGAACTCGGCGTAGAGCTTCACCCGATCCCCCGGCCGAAGCCACTTGGCGGCGTCCCCCGACATCCTGAGGAGGACGCCCCCGGAGAGGAGGACCTCCCCGTACCAGCGCCAGTAGACCCTCCGGCCCAGGACCTGCATGGCGTCCCCATGGTATCCCGCCTCGAGGCGCTCCGGGGGCGGGAGGCCTAACCCGGGTCAGACCCCGGAGGGAAGAGGGCGGCTTTCCCCCCTGGCGCAAAAACCGGTGGGGCAAGCCCCTCAGTACGCCTTGGCGAAGACCACCCGCTTGCCGTAGGCGGAAGGCTTCCCGCAACGGACGCAAAGACCCTCCTCGGGCTCGGCCTCAAAGGGCACGCAGCGGGTGGTGGCGGTGGTCTCCTCCTGGATGAGCTTCTCGCAGGCCTTGTCCCCGCAGTGGAAGGCCAGGGCGAACCCTTCCTGAACCGCTTCCTTGAACGCCTCGTAGGTGTCCACCTTCCGGGTGTGGGCCTCCCGGAAGGCCAAGGCCCTCCGGTAAAGCTCCTCGTGGAAAGCGTCTAGCTTTACGGGCAGAACCTCGGGCAGGGCGGAAAGGGGCACGGTCTCCTTGCCCCCGAGGCGGCTCGCCAGGACCGCCTGGCCCCCCTCCAGGTCCTTGGGCCCAAGCTCCACCCGGAAGGGCACCCCTTTAAGCTCCCACTCGTGGAACTTGTACCCCGGGGTGTGCTGGTCCCGGTCGTCCAGGTGGACCCGGAGGCCCCGGAGGGAAAGGGCCTTTTTGAGGTCAAAGGCCGCCTCCAGCACCCTTTCGCGGCTCTCCTCCCGGTAGATGGGGACGACCACCACCTGGATGGGGGCAAGCCTTGGGGGAAGAATGAGGCCCTTGTCGTCCCCGTGGGTCATGATGATGGCCCCGATGAAGCGCCAGGAGAGGCCCCAGCTGGTGGTGTGGACGTACTTCACCTCCAGGTCCTTGTCCTGGAACTTGATGTCAAAGGCGCGGGCGAAGTTCTCCCCCAGGTAGTGGCTGGTCCCGGACTGGAGGGCCTTGCCATCCCGCATCATGGCCTCTATGGTGGTGGTGTAAACGGCCCCGGCGAACTTCTCCTTCTCGGTCTTCAGGCCCTCAATCACGGGGATGGCCGCGTACTCCCGGGCGAGGCGGGCGTAGATGGAGAGCATCCTCCGCACCTCCTCCTCCGCCTCCTCCCTGGAGGCGTGGGCGGTGTGCCCCTCCTGCCACAAAAACTCGCTGGTGCGGAGGAAAGGCCTTGTGCGGAGCTCCCAGCGCACCACGTTCCCCCACTGGTTCAAGAGCTGGGGCAGGTCGCGCCAGCTTTTGATCCACTTGGACCACATGTAGCCGATCACCGTCTCCGAGGTGGGCCGCACCGCCAAGGGCTCTTCCAGCTCCTCCCCCCCAGCGTGGGTGACCACGGCAAGCTCGGGGGAAAACCCCTCCACGTGCTCGGCCTCCTTCTTCAGGAAACTCATGGGGATGAAGAGGGGGAAGTAGGCGTTCTGGTGGCCCGTTTCCTTGAACATGCGGTCCAGCTCCTTCTGGATATTCTCCCAGAGGGCATACCCATAGGGGCGGACCACGATGGTGCCCCTTACGGGCCCGTAGTCGGCGAGCTCGGCCTTTTGGATGACCTCGAGGTACCACTCGCTGAAGTCCTGGCTCTGGGGGGTTAGGCCCTTCTCCTTCGCCATACCCGCCCATCATACTGGCCGGAAACCCCCTTTGCTGTAGACTAGAGGGGCAGGATTCTCTAGGGAGGTGTTTATGGGCACGTTGAAGCGTTGGATTTTGGCCATTCTGGCCCTGGGGCTTTTCGCCTGCAACCAGCAAACCACCCCAAGCGGACTCTCCACCCAGGGGGTGCGGGCCGGGGGGGCGGAGCGCTACCTGGTGGTCTTCAAGTCGGAGACCCTGCCCCCCGGGGCCAGGGCCCAGGTGGAAAGGGAAGGCGCCCGCGTGCTGAAGGCCCTCGAGCCCATCGGCACCTTGGTGGTCCTGGCCGATCCCGCCACCGCAGACCGCCTGGCCCGGCGCCCGGAGGTGCTTTCCGTGGGCAAGGAGCACCGCTACAGCCTCCCCAAGACGGAGCGGGTCCCGGTGGAGGACACCTATGGGACCCCCACGGCGGCGGACAGCCTCTACAAGTACCAGTGGGACATCCGCCGCATCAAGGCACCCGAGGTCTGGAGCCGGGTGCCCCTCGAGGTCCAGGCCCGGGCCACGGTGGCCGTCTTGGACACGGGGGTCATGGACAACCACCCGGACCTGGCAGGCCAGATCACCCACTTCGCCGCCACCAACTACTGCGGGGAAACGGGCGGCCCCAACAACACGCCCAGCTACCCCAAGTACAGCCTCTGGATTGACTTTGATAACTTTGACCCCGATAACCTCTGCACCCCCGCCCCTTACGTGATGTACGAGGCCCACGGCACCCACGTCTCCGGCACCGTGGCCGCGGCCTTCGGCGGGGGCCGCGTGGTGGGGGTGGCCCCGGGGGTGCGCCTCGCCGCCTACAAGGTCTTTGACCGCTACCACTACACCGATCCCCAGACCGGGGAAGAATACGATGACGTGGGCGCCTGGGACGGCCCCATCTTCCAGGCCATCCTGGACGCTGCCCAAAGGGGCTACCAGGTCATCAACATGAGCCTGGGGGGTACCCTCTACACGCAAAACCGCGAGGACGTGGCCGCCATGGTGGCCTGGGACCGGGTGATGAAGTACGCCAACCGGATGGGGACGGTCATCGTGGCCTCCGCCGGGAACAGCGCCCAAAACGCCAACGGCCCCGTGGTCCACATCCCCTCCGATCTGCCCACGGTCGTCTCTGTTTCCGCCACGGGGACCGCCACGCCCCTCTGGCAATACCCCTACCCCACGGGCGAGACCCTGGACGCTGTGCCGGGGGAGGACGTGCTGGCCTTCTACTCCAACTACGGGGCGGCGGTGGACCTCTCCGCCCCCGGGGGTGACTGCGGCCTGGACGAAAACGGCGTCACCTGGTGCGCCCGCCCGCGGAACGAACGACCCCCAGGCTACCGGTACCACCTGATCCTCTCCACCTTCATCGTGAACGAAACCACCCCTGCCTACGCCTGGTTCGCGGGCACCTCCATGGCGAGCCCCCATGTGGCCGCGGTGGCCGCCCTGGTGCGGGCCCTGCACCCCGAGTGGACGCCTGGGCAGGTGCGGGCCCACCTCAAGGCCACCGCCGAGGATATCGGAAGCCGCCAGCTTTTCGGCCACGGCCTGGTGGACGCCGACCGCGCCACCCGTTAGCCCTTCCTGCCCCCCGGGGCCACCGCGCCCCGGGGGTAGACTTTAGCCATGGACCTCTTCCCCGTTCTCAAGGAGCTCGCCCAGAAGACCCCGAGCAAGATCCTCCTCGTGGTCCTAGACGGCGTGGGGGGGCTTCCCCTGGAACCCGGGGGCCCCACGGAGCTGGAGGCGGCCAAGACCCCGAACCTGGACCGCCTGGCAGAGGCAAGCGCCCTGGGCCTCCTCACCCCCGTCTACCCGGGGCTTGCCCCGGGCTCCGGCCCCGGGCACCTCGCCCTCTTCGGCTACGACCCCTTCCGCTACGTGGTGGGCCGGGGGGCTTTGAGCGCCTTGGGCCTCGGGGCCGACTTCCGCGAGGGGGACGTGGCCCTAAGGGGGAACTTCGCCACCTTAGACCAAGAGGGGAAGGTGGCGGACCGAAGGGCGGGAAGGCCCTCCACGGAGGAGAACGAGAGGGTGGTGGCCAAGCTGAAGGCGGCCATTCCCCGCCTCGAGGACGTGGAGGTCCACTTCTACACGGAAAGCGAGCACCGCTTCCTGGTGGTCCTGCGGGGGGAAGGCCTGGAGGACAAGGTGACGGACACCGACCCGCAAAAACCGGGCCTACCTCCCCTAAAGGCCCAGGCCTTGGACGAGACCTCGGAGAAGACGGCCAGGCTCGTCAACCTGCTTTCGGAGAGGATCCGCGAGGTCCTTAAGGACGAGCCCCGCATGAACGGGGCCCTCTTCCGGGGGGCTTCCCGAAAGCCCCGCTTCCCCAGCCTAGAGGAGGTCTTCGGGCTCAAGGCCGCGGCCATCGCCAGCTACCCCATGTACAAGGGGCTCGCCGCCCTGGTGGGCATGGAGGTCCTGCCCGTGGAAGGGGAAGGGGATGCCCACGAGGGGAAGCTCAAGGCCCTCAAGGAAAACTGGGACCGGTACGATTTCTTTTACCTCCACTTCAAGAAGACGGACGCCAAGGGGGAGGACGGGGACTTCTGGGGAAAGGTTCGGGAGATTGAGCGCTTTGACGCCCTCCTGCCCGAGCTCCTCTCCGTGGGCCCCGAGGTCCTCGCCATCACCGGGGACCACTCCACCCCCGCGGCCCTCAAGGCCCACTCCTGGCACCCCGTGCCCCTCCTCCTGAAGGCCCCCCACCTCAGGAGGGACGAGGCCCGGCGCTTCACGGAGGGCGAGGCCCTAAGGGGTAGCCTCGGCCACCTCCGGGGGGCGGAGCTCATGCCCCTTCTCCTTGCCCACGCGGGGCGGCTCCTCAAGTACGGGGCTTAAAATGGGAAGATGATCCGCCACCACCTCCTGGAACCGGGGGAGGAGGTGGCTCCCCTCCTCCTCTCCCACTCTCCCCTACTCTGGAATCCCCCTAGAGGTACCCCGCCCGCCTGAGCTCCTCCTGCACGGCCTCGAGGACGAGTTCATAGGCGCGGTCCAGGTCCACCCCCTTCAGGGTGGCCCCGGCGGCGGGAACGTGGCCGCCCCCGCCCAGCCTTAAGGCGATGTTCTGGGCCGAAACCCCGGCCCGGGAGCGGATGGAGACCTTCACCCCCTCCTCCCGCCTGCGCAGGAAAACCGAGACCACGCTCCCCTCCACGTAGCGGATCAGGCCCACGAAATCGTCGGAGTCCTCCTCCTCCCGCCTGGCCTCCTCGGGGAGGTGGGCGGTGACGAGAAGCCCGCCAAAGTGGAAGGCCACCGTGGAAAGGACCTGCCCCATGAGCCGGAAGTAGGAGGGCGGGCGGAATTGGAGGCGGTCCGTGAGCTCGGCGAGCTTCACCCCGTAGCCCACGAGTTCCGCCGCCACCTTTAGGACCTCCGGGGTGGTGTTGGCGAAGCGGAAGTTGCCGGTGTCGGTGAGGATGCCCGTGAGGACGGGGGTGGCGATCTCCGCCGTCCACTCCACCCCCAAAAGGTCAATGAGGTCCTTCACCATCTGGGCCGTGGCCGCCTTGGAGGGGTCCACCACCGCCAGGTGGCCGAAGCGGGGGTTGGTGCCGTGGTGGTCTATGTTGATGACGAAGCCCTCCACGGGAACCCCCACCACCCTCGAGGGCTCGGCGCTGTCCAAGGCCACCAGGGTAGCCCCCGCGGGGAGCTTTTCCACGGGGTCCGAGTACTCCTCCTCCCGGGGCAAAAAGCGCAGGAACCGGGGCGGCTCGGCCACCCAGCGGGCGTCCTTGCCCAGGGCCTTGAGGGCCCGGTAGAGGCCTAAGGAGCTCCCGATGGCGTCCCCATCCGGGTCCACGTGGGTGGCGATGTAGATGGGGCCCTCCACCGCCCTGAGGACTTCGGCCACCAGGCGCATCTTCTCCCAGTACTTGGGGTCAGGGGCGTTGCCGTCCACGTAGCTAAGGTATCACGCGAAGGGGTTTTTCACCCGCACCCCCCCGTAAGCGGCGGGGTGGAGACCCTCGCTCCAAACCACCTTAGCCCCTAAGGCCCTGGCGCTTTGCAGGACCATGGCGTCCCAGAAGGCGAGGCGGTACTGCCCGGAAAGAAGGGATGCGGCCAGGACATCCTCCAGGGTGGGCAGGTGCAGGCGGGCCTTTCCCAGGTCTTCCAGGATTTGCCTGGCGGTCCCCCCATCCAGGGGCTCGGCTATCTTGCGGGTGACCACCACATAGAACTCCTGAAGCACCTGCAGGGAGAGGGCCAGCCTCCGCTCCAAAAGGAGGTGCTCCAGAAGGGCAAGGGCCCGCGCCCTTTTCTCCGGCGAGGAAAGGTCGTAGGCATAGACCAGGACGTTGGTGTCCACAAACTCAAGCCCCACGGGCATGCCGCTCCTCCCGGGGGGGCAAGGGCTTGCCTCCGGTCCGGTAGAGACCCCGGCGCATCCAGGACAGCGGCCGGGCAAGCGCCTCGCCCTCCTCGCCCCCCACGGCCTCCCGCAAAAGGGCCTCCACGAAGGCATTGAGGCTCTTTCCCCTGCGGAGCGCCTCCTCCCGGGCCCGGCGCACCAGGTCCTCGGGAAGCCTCAGGGTGAGGTTCCGGTCCATGGCCCTAGTTTGGCACATCATGATGGGCTAAAGGTTCCACCCCCCCGCCACCTCCAGGACCTGCCCCGTGAGGTAGGGCTCCCTGACGAAGAAGAGGACCGCCTTGGCCACCTCGTCCAGAAGGGCAAGCCGGCCCATGGGGATCTCGTGGAGGGGCTTGGAGACCGAGTTTTCCGCCACCCCCGGGGCCACCACGTTGGCGGTGATCCCCGACGGGGCGAAGCGCTTGGCGATGGCCTTGGTGTAGAGGACCACCCCCGTCTTGGCGATGGCGTAGGGGGTGATGTGGGGCCTGGCGAGCAGGTTCCCCGCCCCGGCGTATCCCAGGTTCACGATGCGGCCGAAGCCCTGCGCCACCATGAGGGGGAGGACCCGCTGCGTAACCAGGAAGGTGGCGGTGAGGTTGGTGTCCAGAATCCAACGCCACTCCTCGAGGGTCACCTCCTCTATGGGCTTGTAGAGGTAGTCCCCCACGTTGTTGACCAAAACCCCCACCCCGCCCAGGTGGTAGCGCACCTCCTCCACCAAGGAGGCCACCTCCTCCTCCCGGGTGAGGTCGGCCCGCACCTTGATGGCCTTCACCCCCAAGGCCTCGGCCTCCAGGCGGGTGGCCTCGGCCAGGCCCTCCGAGGTGCGGTAGTGGACGGCCACGTGGAAGCCCTCCTTGGCCAGGGCGAGGAGGATGGCCCGGCCGATGCCCTTGGCGCTTCCCGTGACCAGGGCGACCCTCATCTCCCCTCCAGGTAAAGGGCCAAAAGGGCCCGGGTAAAGGTGTTCAAGGGGTAGTCTAGCCCCGCTTCCGGCACCACCCAGGCCCAGTCCAAGATCTCCCCGTTCGCCCTCACCTCCCCTTCCGCCTTGGCGAAGTAGTTGAAGAGGAGCATGTGGATGGGCCGGTGGAACTCGGGGCTAAAGCGGGCCTCCTGCACCAGGGCGAAGCGGACGTCCGAAAGCCTAAGCCCCACCTCCTCCCAAAACTCCCGCCTCAGGGCCTCCTCCAAGGCCTCCCCCCAGGCCACCTTCCCCCCGGGCACCCCCCATAGCCCCCGCCACTTGGCGGTGCGCACGAGAAGCACCCGGCCCCCCTGTTCCACCAGGGCCCCTACCGTGGGGATGGGATACTGCGGGCGATCCTCCATAGGTACCAAAACCCAAGATACAAGGCCTGCAGGAGGACGAAGGTGAGGTAGGCCGCAGGCTGGTGGAAGAGGAGGAAGACCCCCAGGAAGAAAAGCTGGGTGGTGAGCCCCAGGTTCACCACCCCCGCCAAGGCGGCCTCGTCCCAGAAGCGCCCCGGGTCCAGGCGGAGCCGCCGCACCAAAAAGCCCTCCAAGGCCCGGATCCCCCGGTCCTGGGGCAGGAAGAGGAGGCGGTAGACCCCCCGGAGAAGGCGGAGGAGAGGGGTATCGGGGTCCCGGGCCTCTTGGGGCCCGGGGAGGCCCCGGGCTTCCCGGTAAAGCCTCTCCAGGTTGAAGTCGTAGGACTGGGCCAGGGTGAAGACCAGGAAGGCGAGCAGGGCCTTTTCCGCCTCCCCCGTGCGCCAGGCGAGGGCCAGAAAGAGGGCCAGGTTACCCAGAAGGTCCAGCTCGGTGTCCAGATAGCGCCCAAGCTCCGTGGCCTCCCCCCTCAGGCGGGCGAGCTGGCCGTCCGCGTTATCCAAGACGGTCTTGGCCTGGAGGAGGAGGGCGGCCCAGAGGTCGCTTCCCCCGGCGATGAGCCAGGCGGCGAGGAGGACCAAGAGGGTGTGGAGGAGGACCAGGTGGTGGGGCCTTAAGGCGCTCGGGAGGAGGAGGCGCACCACCAGGTGGGCCAAGGGGCGGAAGAGGGCGAGGTTCAAAAACTCCTGGACGGGTCTTTCCTTGGCCCCGGGCACCATGGCTAGTCCCTGAGGTGGACGAGGATCCAGGCCACCACCTCTTCCAGGGTCATCCCCCCGGTGTCCAGGACCAGGGCGTCCGGGGCGGGGGCGCTTTGGGCCTTGTCCTGCTCATCCCGCTGGAGGAGGTCCCGGAGCACCTCCTCGTAGGCCTGGGGCCTTTCTTGGGCCCGCCTTGCGGCCCGCACCTCGGGGCTCGCCGTGAGGTAAAACTTGTGGGGCGCCTCGGGGAAGACCTGGGTGCCCATGTCCCTTCCCTCGGCCACGAAGGGCGGGGGCACCTCCTTGAGGCGGGCGTTCACCCAGGCCCGCACCCCGGGGTGGCGGGCCACCTGGGAGACGATGCGGTCCACCTCAGGGGTGTGCAGGAAGGGGGTGAGGTCCTCCCCCCCCACCAGCACCCGGTTCCCCTGGACCCCGGGCAGAAGGTGGACCTGGAAACGCTCCAGGAGGGCCAGAAGCCCTCCGGCGTCCTCCGGGTCCACCCCCGCCCTCAGGGCCAAAAGGGCCGCCGCCCGGTAGAGGAGGCCGCTGGAGAGGTAGGGCACGCCCAGGGCCTCGGCCACCCGCCTGGCCACGGAGCTTTTCCCCGAGGCCGAGGGACCATCAATGGTCACGATGCCGCGCATAGGGCCAAGAGGTCCCGGAAGAAGCCCGGGTAGGAGATCTCCGCCCACTCGGGTTCCCACACCCTCACCCCCACGGGCAGGCCCGCCACGGCGAAGGCCATGGCGATGCGGTGGTCGTGGAAGGGCTCCACCTCGCCCCCCCTGACCCCGCCCCCCCGGATCCTGAGCCAGTCAGGGCCCTCCTCCACCTCCACCCCCAAGGCCCGGAGGTTCCTTGCGATGGCCGAAACCCGGTCGGATTCCTTCACCCTGAGCTCAGCGAGGCCGGGGATAAAGGTCTCCCCTTCCGCCCAGGCGGCGGCGGCGGCCAAGGCGGGCACCTCGTCCACCATGAGGGGGATGAGGCCGGGGTCCACGGCCACCCCCCTCAAGGGGCTAAAGCGGGCCCGCACCCACCCCACGGGCTCCCCCGCCTCCCCCTCGAGGACCTCCCACACGAGCTCCGCCCCCATCTCCCTCAGCACCTGAAGGAGGCCCGTCCGGGTGGGGTTCAACCCCACCCCCTCCACGGTGACCTCGGAGCCGGGGACGAGGAGGGCGGCCACCAGGAAGAAGGCCGCGCTGGAGAAATCCCCGGGAACGACAAGGTCCCGCGCGGGGAAAGGCGCCGTCTTCCAGGTGCGCACCCGCCCTTCCTCCACCGCCAAGGGCAGGCCGAAGTGGCGGAAGAGCCTTTCCGTGTGGTCCCGGGTGGGCACGGGTTCCACCACCTCCGTCACCCCCTCGGCGAAGAGCCCCGCCAGGAGCAAGGCGCTCTTTACCTGGGCGCTGGGCACGGGGAGGGTGTAGCGGATCCCCTTTAAGCCCTGGCCCCGCACGGCGAGGGGGGCCCTGGTCCCCCCCTGCCGCCCCTCCACCTGGGCCCCCATGGCCCTGAGGGGGGCCACCACCCGGCCCATGGGGCGGCGCCTCAGGGAGGCATCCCCCGTGAGCACGGCGAAAAGCCCCTCCTGCCCCGCCAAAAGGCCCAGGAGGAGGCGCATGAGGGTGCCGGCGTTGCCGCAGTCCAGGACGTCCTCGGGCTCCTCCAGGCGAAGCCCCCGGCCCCGCACCCGGAAGTGGGGGCCCTCCTCCTGGATCTCCGCCCCCAAGGCCCTAAGGACCCGGGCCGTGGAGAGGGTGTCCCCCGCCTTCAGGGGGTGGAAGAGCCTCCCCTCCCCTTCGGCCAGGGCCAAGAGCATCAGGCCCCGGTGGGTCACGGACTTGTCCCCGGGAACCCGCAAAACCCCCCGCAAGGGGCCGCACGGGGCGAGGTCCAAAAAGGGCCGGTCCATGCCCCCTAGTCTTGGGGCGGGAAGGGGTTTTGGTCAAGGGAGGCCCTGCCGGACCAGGTAGCGGAAGCCAAGGGGGGGGATTCCCACCTCGTTCCGGTAGGTGCGCCCCTCGCGGGGATCCCGCCAGCCCCCAGGGGGTAGCCGCAGCGAGCCGGCCTCGGTGCCGTTGTTGAACGCGGCCAGCACCTCGCCCTCCCCCGGTTCCCCGCGGAAGAAGGCCAGCAGGTGCCCCTCGCCCAGATACCCCCGGAAAACCGCGCTCCTCAGGGCCGCAAGCTCCCGGCGCAGCCCGGCCAGTTCCTGGTAAAAGGCCAGGGTATCCGCGTGGCAGCGTTCCCACTGGATGGGGTAACGGTTGAGCTCATGCGGGGGCTCTGCGGGCCTCTCCCCGGTAAAGCCGCACTCATCCCCTTGGAAGGTCACCGGGACCCCGGGGAGGGCGTAGAGCATGGCCGCGGCCAACCGCTGCCGGGCGCGGGCCTCCGGGCTTGGGGTATCCCGGAGGCCCCCACCCCCCACCTCGGTGAGGAGCCGCGCGGTGTCGTGGGAGCTGATGAGGTTGAAGCCCATGCCGGCCACGGCCTCCGGGTAGAGGGCGTAGACCCGGGAAAGGTCGGCCAAGGCCCGCCCCCCGTTGTAGAGGGCCAGGCTACCCCCCTTGGCGAAACGCAGCAGGATATCCCGGCCGATGGCGTAGTTCATCAGCGAGTCAAACTCGTCCCCTTGAAGCCAGGTGGCATCCCGCTGCCAGATCTCGCCCACCAAGTAGGCCTCCGGCTTGATCCGCTTGAGCTCGGCCCGCAACTCCTTGATGAACCCGTGGGCGTCCAAGAGGTCTCCGGGCACGTCCACGCGCACGCCGTCAAAGCCAAAGCGCAGCCAGTACTTGGCCACCTCCATGAGGTAACGCCTCACCCCGGGGTTGGCGGTGTTGAGCTTGGGCAGGCTGCCCAGGCCCCACCAGCCCTCGTAGGCCTGGCCGTCGCCCGGCGTGAAGGGCCAGCGCTTGACGAAGTACCAGTTCCAGTAAGGGGAGGCCGGGCCCCGCCTGACCACGTCCTGGAAGGCCCAGAAGCCCAGGCCGGTGTGGTTGGGCACGAAATCGTAGATGACCCGCATCCCACGGCGGTGGGCCTCCTCCAAAAGCTTCTTCAGGAGCGCCTTGTCGCCGAACTTGGGCGAGACCTTGAGGTAGTCGTGGGTGTCGTAGCCGTGAGCCGAACCCGAGTCAAAGAGGGGGTTGAAGTAGATCAGGCTGACCCCCAGGGCCTCGAGGTGGGGAAGCTTGGCCAGCACGCCCGCCAGGTCGCCGCCGAAGTACTGGTGGCAGCAGTGGTGCGCGCTCGGCGGATCGGTCCAAGCCGAGAGGTGGGGCCCCATCCCCCCTGAGCGCTGCCAGACCCCGTTGAACCGGTACTCGTCGCTCTCCAGGGCCAGGGCGTCGTTGCTCGGATCGCCGTTAAAGAAGCGCTCGGGGAAGATCTGGTAGCCCACCCCTTCCCCCACCCAGGGCACCTCGGCAAAGGGGTGCTCCGGGGGGGTAAAGGGACCGAAGCGCTCCTCCCGGCCGTCGGTGGTCTGGAGCCCGATGCGGTACGCCCTTATCCCGGGGGCCACCGCGGCGCGCCACACCTCGGTCCCCGGGAAGGAGAGCTGGCGGTGCATGGGGATCTTCTCCTCCCCCACCTCCACCCAGGCCTTGGCCACCGCCCCCTCGCCCGCGCTGAAGCGAACGGAGAGCCTGCCGTCGGCCAGGGAGAGGTAGCGGGCCTCCCCCGGGTCGTGGGCGAACTCCAGGGCCACCGGCCCGCCCGGGGCCGGGGGGGCCGGGGCCTGGACCAGGATCAGGGCGTTCTGGCCGCCGAAGCCGTCGTCCACGCAACCCGCGGCCGTGGGGTCCACCTTCGGGGTGCCGAAGGTGGGGTCGTGGCACATGTCCTTGGGCCACTGGCCGTTGATGAAGAACTTGTACTGGTGCTCGCCGGGCTCGAGGTCCACGGTGACCGCCCAGGAGCCGTTCTCCCGCCGCATGGGGGTTTCGCCCCAGCCGTTGAACGAGCCCCTGAGGCTCACCGTCCGCACCTCCAGCCCGGAGGGTGGGGTGTAGCGGAAGGTGACGGGCACCCCCAGGGCCAAGCCGAGAACTACCGATAGCGCCAGGATTCGCCGCATGCCTCCTCCCAACCTAGAAGCGCTTCCACGCTACCCCATCCCGGAGCGGATGGCAAGGGCGCCCTGGCCCATGCCCGCACGGGGTGGCCCTAAGCGCCCCCCCCTTGACTGCGCCACACCCGATCCTCAGCCCACCTCTGCGGGCATGCCTTTTGGGGCTTCCGCCTCGGCGGGGCACTTAGCCGCCCCCAGGAGAAGCCCCTCCCCTTCCAGGACCCCTTCCTCCCCGGCTTCCAGGAGAAAGGTGGCGAAGGGCTTTAGGACCTGCCCCTCCAGGCGGGCCTCCCCCTCCAGGAGGGTGAGGACCAAGGGGGTTTCGGGCCTCAAGGCCAGCCTGCCCCGAAGCGGGTAGCGGTAGAGGCGGAAGTAGGGGGTGGAAAGGAGCTCCTCCCCGCCCGGCGTGGGCCTGGGGGAGGCCTGGGGGATGGGGGTGGGCTCGAGGGTGGCCACCTCCAGGGCCTTCTCCAGGTGGAGCTCCCGGGGACGGCCGTAGTCGTAGAGGCGGTAGGTGAGGTCCGAAGGGGTCTGGACCTCGTAGACCCGCGTCCCCGGCCCCAGGGCGTGGACCACCCCCGCGGGCAGGTAGACCACCTGGCCCCGCTCCACCGGCACCCGGTGCAGAACCTCGCCCAGGGTACCCGCCTGGGCCCGCTCCCGCACCTCCTCCCGGCTCACCGGGCGGCGAAACCCGTAGACGATCTCCCCGGGGGAAAGGACGTACCAGGCCTCGTACTTACCGGGCTGCCCTTCCACCCTTAGGGCGTAGGCGTGGGGCGGGTGGACTTGGACGGAAAGCCACGCCTTGGGGTCCAGAAGCTTCACCAAAAGGGGTTCCTCCGCCAGCCACACCTCCCCGATGCCCGGGCCAAAGCCAAGGGCCGCCCCTCCCCAGACGCGGGCCACCGGTTTGGGCACGTAGAGGCGCACGGGGATTAGCATAAGGGGTATGCGCGACCTGGACCGCGAGGAAACCTACCTGGCCGACCGCCGGGGCCTGGCCCTGGAGCTCCGCGACCTCCCGGGATCGGGGCCGGTGCCCACGGAGGCCTACCCCGGGCCCCACGCCGCCTTGGGCTACGGGGAAGGCTGGTTCGCCGCGGAGCTCTCGGGCCTCCCCGACTGGACGGAGGAGGGCACCCTCTTCGTCTTGGAAGGGGGGTACGACCTGGGGGAGGCGGCGGCCTTGGCCCTGGTGGCGGAAACGGAGCGGGTGCGGGTGGTCCGGGTGGGCTTCCGGGAAGGGGGGCTTTACCTTCCCCCAAGCCCCTTAAGCCCCTACCGCTACCTGCGCTTTCTCCTTTTGGCCACAGGCCGGGAGGAGGCCTTGAAGGAGGTGGACGAGGCCCTGCTTTTGGAAAGGCGACGCCTCTCCCCGGAGATCCCCCTGGAGGAGAACCCCGCCAAGTTCCTGGCCTATACCCTCTTGGAGCGGCTTCCCCTCTTCTACGCCCCCTTCTTCCGCCCCCTAGAGGGGGCCGCCCAGAGCCTCTTCGCCCGCATCGGCAAAAGCCTCTCCCTGACCCCGCCCTTCAGCGCCCTGGAGTTTTTCCTGACGGCCCTCGAGGCCCGCCACGAGCAGGGGGACCCCCTGGCCGCCGTCCTCCTGGGGGAAGGGGAAGGGGTGCGGCTGGCCAAGGAGATCCTGGAAACCCGGGTGGACGCCATCGCCGAGGTGCCCGCCCCCGAGGGGAGCCGTCTGGCGCAGGCCATGGCCCTCTGGTACCGCCTGGCCTGGACCGCCTACTACCTGGCCCTCCTCTACGGGGTGGACCCCTCCGACCCCGAGGTGCTGGAGCGCCTCCGGGAGGCCACCTGATACCACCCCATGCCGGCCTAAGCCAGCATGGGTCCCCGGTAAAAGGCCCGGGTGCCGGATTTTGGATGGCATAGAGCGCAGACCCAAAACGGAGGTGGGCCGAAGTTTAAAGTTTAGGAGGAGGCCTTTGCGGATCCCCCCCTTTCCCAGACCCCAAAGCCTGGAGGAGGCCTTCGCCCTGCAAAAGGCCCTGGCCACCCAGGTGGTGCGGGAAGGAAGCCTGGAAGGAGTTAAGCTCCTGGCCGCCTTGGACGCCTCCCACAAAAAGGGAAAGCCCCTTGTGGCCGTGGCCGTCCTTTACCACCTGGAACGGGGCCCCCTTTTTGTAAGCCGGGGGAAGGTGCCGGAGGAGGCGCTTTTCCCCTACATCCCAGGCCTCCTCTCCTTCCGCGAGGCCCCCGCCTACCTGGAAGCCTTAGGAAAGCTCCCCGAGGCCCCGGAGGTCCTCCTGGTGGACGGCCAGGGGATCGCCCACCCCAGGGGCCTGGGCATCGCCAGCCACCTGGGGGTCCACCTGGACCTTCCCAGCGTGGGCGTGGCCAAAAGCCTCCTCTTCGGCCGCCCGGAAGCCCCCCTCCCCGAGGCGGCGGGGAGCGCCGTGCGCCTCCTTTCCCCCCAGGGCCTCCCCCTGGGCTACGCCTACCGGAGCCGCACCGGGGTCAGGCCCCTCTACGTCTCCCCCGGGCACCGGGTGGGCCTGGAGGAGGCCCTGGCCTTCGTGAAGGCCCTTCCCACCCGGTTCCGCCTCCCCGAGCCCCTGCGCCTGGCCCACCTCGAGGCGGGCAAGGCCCTGGCCCAGGTGGACCCGTAAACTGGAGGCCGTGGAAGCGCACCGGCCCAACCCCGTCTACCGGGCCTGCTGGTTCTTGGCCCGGTTTCTCCTTACCCTCCTCTTCGGCTACCGGGTGGAGGGGGCGGAACGCGTGCCCGCGGAAGGCCCGGTCATCCTGGCCAGCAACCACCTCTCCATCCTGGACCCCATCGCCGTGGGGGCCGGGGTCAGGCGGCCCGTGAGCTTCCTGGCCCGGGCCGACGTCTTCCGCCTGCCCTTCCTCTCGTGGCTTTTGCCCCGGCTCTACGCCATTCCCGTGGAGCGGGGGCAAAGCGACCTCTCCGCCGTCAAAAGCGCCATCCGCGCCCTGGAGCGGGGCATGGCCTTCGGCATCTTCCCCGAGGGCACCAGGAGCCGCACGGGCAGGCTCCAGCCCTTCAAAACCGGGGTGGCGGCCATCGCCCTGCGCACCGGTAGCCCCGTGGTGCCCGTGGCCGTGGTGGGCACGGACCAGGCCTGGCCCGTGGGGCGGAAACTCTTCCGCCTGCGTAGGCCCATCCGCGTCATTTACGGCGAGCCCATTCCCGTTCCAAGGGTCACCAAGATCTCCCACCAGGAGCTGGAAACCCTTACCCGGGATATAGAGGCTCGGGTACGGGAACTTCTCCCCCCCCGGTACCGCTAGAGCCAATGCTTTCGTTATCACATATTGCTATATATAGTGCTAGAAATGGCTCCGGGTATTGCGGGCATGGCTTTAGGCGTGATATAGTCCCTGCGGAAGGGAAAAGACGAGGGAGGTGAAGAATGGCAGCAAAGAAAACGGTCACGAAAGCGGATCTGGTAGACCAGGTGGCGGGCGCCACGGGCCTCAAGAAGAAGGACGTGAAGGCGGCGGTGGATGCCTTTCTCTCCAAGGTGGAGGAGGCCCTCTCCGGGGGCAACAAGGTGCAGCTCACGGGCTTCGGCACCTTCGAGGTGCGCAAGCGCAAGGCCCGCACCGGCGTGAAGCCCGGCACCAAGGAGAAGATCAAGATCCCGGCCACCCAGTACCCGGCCTTCAAGCCCGGCAAGGCCCTCAAGGAAAAGGTCAAGAAGTAAGGTATTCCCTTCCCCTGGGGAGGAGGCCCTCCCCAGGTTATTCCTTTGGGGCCCTAGGCCCCGCCCAGGGCCCCTCCCGGCTTAATCTTGGGCACCACCCGGGGCGCCTCCCGTTCCTCCCGTTCCTGAACCTTCTCCTCCTCCAGGGGCAGGCCCTCCACCACCCTCTGGAACTCCTCCGCGGTGAGGGTTTCCCGCTCCAGGAGGGTCTCGGCCACCCGTTCCAGGGCCTCCCGCCTCTCCAGGAGCAGGGCCTTCACCCGCCCGTACTGCTCCTCAATGAGGCGGCGCACCGCCTCGTCAATGCGCCGGGCCGTCTCCTCCGAGTACTGGCGCACGTCGTAGCCCCCCAGGTAGGTGTCCTCCCTCAGGGCGTAGGCCACGGGGCCAAACTCGGGGTGCATGCCCCACTCGGTGATCATGCGCCGGGCCAGCTCCGTGGCCTGGCGGAAGTCGTTTTCCGCCCCCGTGGTCACGTCCTCAAAGACCAGCTCCTCCGCCGCCCGCCCCGCCAGGGCCACGGCGATCTGGTCCAGGAGACGGTTCCGGCTCCAGTGGAGCATGTCCTCCCGCCTGGGCATCATGAAGCCCAAGGCCCGCCCCCGGGGCACGATGGTCACCTTGTGCACCCCGTCGGCGTGCTCCAGGAAGTGGGCGGCCAAGGCGTGCCCCGCCTCGTGGTAGGCGGTGATCCTGCGGTCGCGGGGGGTGAGGACCAGGCTCTTCTTGGCCGGGCCCATCATCACCCGGTCGGCCGCCTCCTCCAGGTCCTTCATGGTGATCTTCTTCCGCCCCTCCCGGGCCGCCAGGAGGGCGGCCTCGTTCAGGAGGTTCTCCAGGTCCGCCCCCACGAAGCCGGGGGTGCGCTTGGCCAGGAGGGCCAGGTCCACGTCCTCCGCCAGGGGCTTGCCCCGGGCGTGGATGCGCAGGATCTGCTCCCGGCCCCGCACATCCGGGGCGTCTATGGCCACCTGGCGGTCAAAACGCCCCGGGCGCAAGAGGGCCGGGTCCAGGACGTCGGGGCGGTTGGTGGCGGCCATGACGATGATGGTGGAGTCCTTCTCGAACCCGTCCATCTCCACCAGGAGCTGGTTCAGGGTCTGTTCCCGCTCGTCGTTGCCGCCCCCCACGCCCCCGCCCCGGCGGCGGCCCACGGCGTCAATCTCGTCTATGAAGACGATGCAGGGGGCGTGGCGCTTGGCGGTCTCAAAGAGGTCCCGCACCCGGGCCGCCCCCACCCCCACGAACATCTCCACGAAGTCGGAGCCGCTTGCGGTGATGAAGGGCACCTTGGCCTCCCCGGCCACCGCCCGGGCGATGTGGGTCTTGCCCACCCCGGGCGGGCCCACCAGGAGAACCCCCTTGGGGATCCTGGCCCCCATCTCGTGGAAGCGGCTGGGGTTTTTCAGGAACTCCACGATCTCCTTAAGCTCCTCCTTGGCCTCCTCGGCCCCGGCCACGTCCTTGAAGGTCACCTTGGGGGCTTCGGTGAGCACCTTGGCCCGGCTCTTGGTGAAGCTGAAGGCGGAGTCCGAGGGGCCGGCACGCCCGCTGCGGGAGAAGTAGAAGAGGGCCCCGATGAGGAGGCCTACCAAGAGAAGGGGCCAGAGGAAGCCCAGGGGGCTTTGGCCCGGGGGGGGTTCCACCCGCACGCTCACCCCCCGCTTGGTCCAGGCCTCCAGGGTCTCGTTGGCCAGGGGGCCCGCCGCGTAGGTGGTGAAGCTGGATCCATCCTCCAGGGTTCCCTGGATGCGGGTCTCCCCGGACCGCACCACCACCTCCTTGACCCTGCCCGCCTGGAGGTCCTCGAGGAAGGTGGTGTAGTTGACGACCCCGCCGGGGCTCCCCGTGGTGCCCGCGAGGCTGAAGGCCCAGGCCAGAAGGAGCAAGCCCAGGACAAATACCAGGAAGTTCAACGGAAGCCGGGGCATGTCTCTCCTTAGGGTACACGCCGGGCCGGGGTTCCGGGTAGCCCAGGGCACCATGACATAACCAGGCTCAATTCTCTTGACGTGCCCATATCGCCTGGTTTATGCTTGGGGCGAGAGGTGAGGCCATGGCGAAGGCAGTAGGCATTGACCTGGGTACCACCAACAGCGTGATCGCTGTCCTGGAGGGCGGCAAGCCCGTGGTGTTGGAGAACGCCGAGGGGGAGCGCACCACCCCCAGCGTGGTGGCCTTCCGCGACGGGGAGACCCTGGTGGGCCGCATGGCCAAGCGCCAGGCGGTCTTAAACCCCGAGGGCACCATCTTTGAGATCAAGCGCTTCATCGGCCGCCGCTTTGAGGAGGTCCAGGAAGAGGCCAAGCGGGTGCCCTACAAGGTGGTCCCCGGGCCCGACGGAGGGGTGAGGGTGGAGGTCAAGGGGAAGCTCTACACCCCGGAGGAGATCAGCGCCATGGTCCTCCGCAAGCTGGTGGAGGACGCCTCCAAGAAGCTCGGGGAGAAGATCACCAAGGCGGTGATCACCGTGCCCGCCTACTTCAACAACGCCCAGCGGGAGGCCACGGCCAACGCCGGGAGGATCGCGGGGCTGGAGGTCTTGCGCATCATCAACGAGCCCACCGCCGCCGCCCTCGCCTACGGGCTGGACAAGAAGGGGAACGAGACCGTCCTCGTCTTTGACCTGGGCGGCGGGACCTTCGACGTGACGGTGCTGGAGATCGGGGAGGGGGTCTTCGAGGTGAAGGCCACCTCCGGGGACACCCACCTGGGCGGGTCCGACATGGACCACGCCATCGTGAACTGGCTGGCCGAGGAGTTCAAGCGGGAGTACGGGGTGGACCTGAAGGCGGACCGGCAGGCCCTCCAACGCCTCATTGAGGCGGCGGAGAAGGCCAAGATTGAGCTCTCCAGCACCCTGGAGACCACCATCAGCCTCCCCTTCATCGCCCTGGACCCCGCCAGCAAGACGCCCCTCCACCTGGAGAAGAAGCTCACCCGGGCCAAGCTGGAGGAGCTCATCGAGCCCCTCCTGAAGCGCCTGCGGGGCCCGGTGGAGCAGGCCCTTAAGGACGCGGGGCTCAGCCCCCATCAGATTGACGAGGTGATCCTCGTGGGCGGGGCCACCCGGGTGCCCGCGGTGCAGCGGGTGGTGAAGGAGCTTTTGGGCAAGGAGCCCAACCGCTCCGTGAACCCCGACGAGGTGGTGGCCATGGGGGCCGCCATCCAGGCCGGGGTCCTGATGGGCGAGGTGCGGGACGTGGTCCTCCTGGACGTGACCCCCCTCTCCCTGGGGGTGGAGACCAAGGGCGGGGTCATGACCGTCCTCATCCCCCGGAACACCACCATCCCCACCCGCAAGTGCGAGATCTTCACCACCGCCGAGCACAACCAGACCGCGGTGGAGATCCACGTGCTCCAGGGGGAGCGTCCCATGGCCCAAGACAACAAGAGCCTAGGCCGCTTCCGCCTCGAGGGCATCCCCCCCATGCCCGCGGGCGTCCCCCAGATCGAGGTCTGCTTCGACATTGACGCCAACGGCATCCTCCACGTGACCGCCAGGGAGAAGTCCACGGGAAGGGAGGCCTCCATCACCATCCAGAACACCACCACCCTTTCCGAGGAGGAGATCCAGCGGATGATCGAGGAGGCCAAGCGCCACGCGGAGGAGGACCGCCGCCGCAAGGAGCACGCGGAGCTCAAGAACACCCTGGACACCGCCCGCATCCAGGCGGAGCGGGTCCTGCAGGAGAAGCAGGGGACCCCCGAGGCCAGGGCCCGCCTCGAGGCTGCGGTAGCGCGGGCCAAGGAGCTGGTGGAGAAGGACGCCTCCGACCCCGAGCTGAAGGCGGCCACGGAGGAGCTCCTCAAGGCGGTGGAGGCCTACGAGCGGGGAGCCACGGCCACCGCCTCGGGCAAGGGACCGGACGACGTGATTGACGCCGACTACAAGCCCGCCGAGTGAGAAGACCCCCGAGAGGCACCATGGCAGAAGAGCGGGAAGACATTCGAACCGAGCTGGAGCAGGACCTCCAGGCGGTGGCCCAGGAGGCCCTGGCCCTGGAGGAGCGCTTGAAGGCCGCCGAGGAGGAGCTAAGCGCCTTCAAGGACCGGTACCTGCGCCTCCTTGCCGACTTTGACAACTACCGCAAGCGCACGGAGGAGGAACTCAAGGCGCGGGAACGGGAGGGCGTCCTGCGGGCGCTTAGGGCCCTCCTTCCCGTCCTGGACGACCTGGACCGGGCCCTGGAGTTTGCCGAGGCCAACCCCGAAAGCATCCTCCAGGGGGTGAGGGCGGTGCGGGACGGCTTCTTCCGCATCCTGGCGGGCCTCGGGGTGGAGGAAGTACCCGGGGAGGGCCAGGCCTTCGACCCCCGGTACCACGAGGCCATCGGCCTCCTCCCTGGGGAACCCGGCAAGGTGGCCAAGGTCTTCCAGCGGGGCTTCCGTCTGGGAGAGGCCCTGGTGCGCCCGGCCCGGGTGGCGGTGGGAGGGGAGAAGAGCCCGGAGGAAGCGGGCTTAGAATAGGCCATGAAGGACTACTACGCCATCCTGGGGGTGCCCAGGAACGCCACGCAGGAGGAGATCAAAAGGGCCTACAAGCGCCTGGCCCGCCAGTACCATCCTGACGTCAACAAAAGCCCCGGGGCCGAGGAGCGGTTCAAGGAGATCAACGAGGCCTACGCCGTCCTCTCCGACCCTGAGAAGCGCCGGATCTACGACACCTACGGCACCACCGAGGCCCCGCCTCCACCGCCTCCTGGGGGCTACGACTTCTCCGGCTTTGACGTGGAAGACTTCTCCGACTTCTTCCAGGAACTCTTCGGGGAAGGGCTCTTCGGGAGGCGGGGCCACAGGGCCCGCCCCCGCCGGGGCCGCGACCTCCAGGCCGAGCTCTTTCTGACCCTGGAGGAGGCCTTCCACGGGGGCGAAAAGGTCCTGGAGGTGGGGGGGAGGCGGGTATCCGTGAGGATCCCCCCGGGGACAAGGGAGGGAAGCGTCCTGCGCCTTGCGGGCATGGGGGGTCCCGGGGAACCTCCCGGGGACCTGCTCCTCACGGTAAGGCTCCTCCCCCACCCCGTCTTCCGCTTGGAGGGCCAGGACCTTTACGCCACCCTGGACGTTCCCGCCCCCATCGCCGTGGTGGGGGGGAAGGTGCGGGCCCAGACCCTCGAGGGCCCGGTGGAGGTCACCATCCCCCCCAGGACCCAGGCGGGGAGGAAGCTGAGGCTAAAGGGCAAGGGCTTCCCGGGGCCTTCGGGCCGGGGGGACCTCTACCTGGAAGTCCGCCTCACCATCCCGGAGCGCCTGACCCCCGAGGAAGAAGCCCTCTGGAGGAAGCTGGCGGAGGCTCACCATGCTCGCGCGTAGCGAATGGCTTTCCCTCGAGGCCGTGGCGGACTACGGCCTCTCCTTGGCCGCCGTGCGGGGCTACGTGGAGATCGGCTTCGTGGAACCTTTGGAGGTGGGCGGAACCTGGTACTTCCGGGAACGGGACCTCTTGCGCATGGCCCAGGCCGAGCGCATCCGGCGCGACCTCGGGGCCAATCTGATCGGGGCCGCCCTGGTGGTGGAGATCCTGGAGCGCCGCTGATCCGGGACATTCCTCCCCAGCCTTCCCCGCTAAACTGGAGCTGAAGCGCCTTCTCCTCCCCGCCTAGCGCGTTCTTCCCCCCTCAATGTAGCTGTTTATCTCAAGTGTCTTGACAATAACGCTATCAAGTGATATGCTTTAACTAGCTGGAGGAAGGGGTATGAACCTGGACCGGTGGACCCAAGCCGCCCGTGAAGCCCTAGCCCAGGCCCAGGTCCTGGCCCGGAAGCTAAAACACCAGGCCATGGACCTGCCCCACCTGTGGGCCGTGCTCCTCCGGGACGAGGGGGGCCTCGCCTGGCGGCTCTTGGAGAAGGCGGGGGCCGACCCCAAGGGGCTAAAGGAGCTCCAGGAACGGGAGCTTTCCCGCCTGCCCCAGGTGGAGGGGGCCGAGGGGGGGCAGTACCTCACGGGCCGCCTCTCCGGGGCCTTGAACCGGGCCGAGGCCCTGATGGAGGAGCTGAAGGATCGCTTTGTGGCGGTGGACACGCTGGTTTTGGCCCTGGCCGAGGCTACCCCGGGGCTTCCGAGCCTGGAGGCCCTGAAGACCGCCCTAAAGGAACTGAGAGGAGGTAAGAGCGTGCAGACGGAACACGCGGAAAGCACCTACAACGCCTTGGAGCAGTACGGCATCGACCTCACGCGGCTCGCCGCCGAGGGCAAGCTGGACCCCGTGATCGGCCGGGACGAGGAGATCAGGCGGGTCATCCAGATCCTCCTCCGGCGCACCAAGAACAACCCCGTGCTCATCGGGGAGCCCGGGGTGGGCAAGACCGCCATCGTGGAGGGCCTGGCCCAGCGCATCGTCAAGGGGGACGTGCCCGAAGGCCTCAAGGGCAAGCGCCTCATCTCCTTGCAGATGGGGTCGCTCCTCGCCGGGGCCAAGTACCGGGGCGAGTTTGAGGAGCGCCTGAAGGCGGTGATCCAGGAGGTGGTGGCAAGCCAAGGGGAGGTCATCCTCTTTATAGATGAGCTCCACACCGTGGTGGGGGCGGGCAAGGCGGAAGGCGCCGTGGACGCGGGCAACATGCTGAAGCCCGCCCTGGCCCGGGGGGAGCTCAGGCTCATCGGGGCCACCACCCTGGACGAGTACCGGGAGATCGAGAAAGACCCCGCCCTGGAAAGGCGCTTCCAGCCCGTCTATGTGGACGAGCCCACGGTGGAGGAGACCATCTCCATCCTCCGGGGCCTCAAGGAGAAGTACGAGGTCCACCACGGGGTGCGCATCTCCGACCCCGCCATCGTGGCGGCGGCCGTCCTCTCCCACCGCTACATCACGGAAAGGCGCCTCCCCGACAAGGCCATCGACCTGATTGACGAGGCGGCGGCCCGCCTGCGCATGGCCCTGGAAAGCGCCCCCGAGGAGATCGACGCCCTGGAGCGCAAGAAGCTCCAGCTGGAGATCGAACGGGAGGCCCTGAGGAAGGAGAAGGACCCCGACTCCCAGGAGCGCCTCAAGGCCATTGAGGCGGAGATCGCCAAGCTCACGGAGGAGATCGCCAAGCTCCGGGCGGAGTGGGAGGGGGAAAGGGAGGTCCTGAGGAAGCTCCGCGAGGCCCAGCACCGCCTGGACGAGGTGCGGCGGCAGATTGAGCTGGCCGAGCGCCAGTACGACCTGAACCGGGCCGCCGAGCTCCGCTATGGGGAGCTTCCCAGGCTGGAGGCCGAGGTGGAGGCCCTCTCCGAGAAGCTCAAGGGCGCCCGCTTCGTGCGCCTGGAGGTCACGGAGGAGGACATCGCCGAGATCGTCTCCCGCTGGACCGGGATCCCCGTGGCGAAGCTTTTGGAAGGGGAAAGGGAGAAGCTCTTAAGGCTTGAGGAGGAGCTCCACAAGCGGGTGGTGGGGCAGGACGAGGCCATAAGGGCCGTGGCCGACGCCATACGCCGGGCGAGGGCGGGGCTTAAGGACCCCAACCGCCCCATCGGGAGCTTCCTCTTCCTGGGGCCCACGGGGGTGGGGAAGACGGAGCTCGCCAAGACCCTCGCGGCCACCCTCTTCGACACCGAAGAGGCCATGGTGCGCATCGACATGACGGAGTACATGGAGAAGCACGCCGTAAGCCGCCTCATCGGGGCCCCGCCGGGCTACGTGGGCTACGAGGAGGGGGGGCAGCTCACCGAGGCGGTGCGGCGGCGCCCGTACACCGTCATCCTCTTTGACGAGATCGAGAAGGCCCACCCCGACGTCTTCAACATCCTCCTGCAGATCCTGGACGATGGCCGCCTCACCGACTCCCACGGCCGCACCGTGGACTTCCGCAACACGGTGGTCATCCTCACCTCCAACCTGGGAAGCCCCCTGATCCTGGAGGGTATCCAGAAGGGCTGGCCCTACGAGCGGATCCGGGACGAGGTTTTCAGGGTCTTGCAGCAACACTTCCGCCCCGAGTTCCTGAACCGCCTGGACGAGATCGTGGTCTTCCGGCCCCTCACCAAGGAGCAGATCCGCCAGATCGTGGAGATCCAGCTCTCCTACCTCCGGGCCCGCCTCGCCGAGAAGCGCATCGCCCTGGAGCTCACGGAGGCCGCCAAGGACTTCCTGGCGGAGCGGGGCTATGACCCGGTCTTTGGGGCGAGGCCCCTAAAGCGGGTCATCCAGCGGGAGCTGGAAACCCCCCTCGCCCAGAAGATCCTCTCCGGGGAGGTCAAGGAGGGCGAGGGGGTGGTGGTGGACGCGGGGCCCACAGGCCTCATCTTCCGCGCCGCCCAGCGCATAGAGGCCTAGAGAGGAGGAGGTATGGACGTGGTGGAGGTGCTCAAGAAGGCCTACCAGGACGAGCTTCTGGACGCCCTACGGGCCGAGCGGGCGGCAGAAAAGGTGCCCTACCCGCACCTGAAGGCCCTCCTCCAGGAGGTGGCCCAAAGGGAGCGGGCCCACGCGGAGGCCATCGCCGAGGCCCTCCGCCGCCTCAAGGCCCCCCTCCCCTCCTCCCCCAAGGCGGAGGAGGAGGGTTGGGAGGCCCTGGTCCGGCTCCTCTCCGAGGAGGGGTTTGACCGGGCCTACTACCTGGAGAGCACTTTCCCCGACCCCGAGCTCGAGGCCCTCTTCACCCGTATTGGCCAGGAGGAAAGGCTCAACCAAGAGGCGGTGCGCAAGGTGGTGGCCCTTACGGGAGGTAACCTATGATCGGCAAGGAAGAGGTCCGGCGCATCAAGGAAAGTCTGGCCCACCTTTCCGTCCCCACGCTTTCCCTTTACCTGGACGTAAACCCCGCCAAGCCGGAAAACGCCAACCGGGCCTACGCCCTCCGGGCCAAGGACGCCATGAAGGCCCTCGAGGTGCCCGAGGCCCTGGCGGAAAGGGTCCTGGAGCTTTTGAAGCACGAGGTCGTCCAGGCCAAAACCCTGGCCCTCTTCGCCGACGCCAAGCACCTGGAGCTTTACCCCCTGCAGGTGGAGCTCCCCCTGGTGAGCGCGGTGAAGACCGCCTTCCTGGACGAGAGGGAAAGCCGCCTCCTCACCGACGGGGTCTTGGCCCATTACGGGGAACCCTTCCTCCTCCCCTTGGTCTACGCCCTGGACGAGTACGAGCGCTACGGGGTGGTCTACGTGGACCAGGAGCGCTGGCGGGTCTTTGAGATCTTTATGGGAGAAGCCCAGGAGGTGCAGGACGCCTTCCTGGCCCTGGACACCGAGGCCTGGCGCCGCCTCAGCCTGGACGCCCCCGGCCGCCGCTTCAACCTGGCCGGGATCTCCCGGGGCGGGGCAGGCCAGGACCTCTTCGCCAAGCGCCTGGCCGCCTGGGAGGAGCGGTTCTACAAGACCCTGGCCCACGAGTTGGAAAGGCTTTGGGAGACCAGGGGGTTCACCCGGGTTATCCTCATGGGCCCCGAGGAGCACACCAAGCTCTTCCAGGGCTACCTGCCCATGCGCCTGAAGGAAAGGGTGGTGGCCCTCCTGCCCTCCCTCCCCCACCCCGGGGTTACACCCGGCGAGGTGCTGAAGCGCCTGGAGCCGGTCCTGGAGGAGGTGGAGCGGCAGGAGGAGGTGAAGCTCCTCAAAGAGCTGGAGGAGGCCTACCCCAAGGCGGCCTTCGGCCCCGAGGTGCTCTCCCGGGTCCAGGAGGGCCGGGTGGAACTCTGGGTCCTCCCGTGGCACCTGGACCAGGGGGTCTACGCCTGCCAGGAGTTCTACTTTGCCGAAGAGGCCCAGGCCCTGGCCGCCTGCGAGAGGCCGGAGAGCAAGCCTTTGGCCATCGTTCTCCCCGAGCTCGCCGAGGGCTACGCCACCAAGCTGGAGTTCGTCCGGGGGGAGGCGGAAAGAAGGCTTCTAGAGCGCGGGGGGATGGCCGCGCTCTTGAGGTGGTAAAGGAGGTGAGGCAGCGTGATCCGGTTTGACCCCTTCAAGGAGCTGGAGGAGTTGCAGGAAAGGCTTTCGCGGGCCTTCGCCACCCCGCAGCAGGGGCCCAGGGTGTATGCGCCCCCGGTGGACGTGATGGAGGACGGGGAGGGGCTCCACATCCTGGTCTACCTGCCCGGGGTGGAGCCCGCGAAGGTGGAGGTGGTGGCCGAGGAGGGAGTGCTCTCCCTGAAGGCGGAGCGCCCCTTGGAGAAGAAGGAGGGGGTGGTCTACCACCGCCTGGAAGGTTCCTACGGCGCCTTCGCCCGGAGCTTCAACGTGCCCAGCACCTTTGACCTTTCCCGGGTGCAGGCCCGCTTCCGCCACGGGGTCTTGCACCTCCTGATCCCGCGGGCGGAGGAGACCAAGCCCAAGCGGATCCAGGTGCAGGTGGAAGGATGAGGAGGTGAGGTATGCGGCGCACGGTGCGGTACATCCTGGCCACTTCCAACCCCATGGGGGACCTCGAGGCCCTGGAGAAGCTGGTCAAGGTGGCCCCCGACACCGGGGCGGACGCCATGGCCCTCATCGGCAACCTCATGCCCAAGACGGCGAAAAGCCGGGACTATGCCGCCTTCTTCCGCATCCTCGCCGAGGCGCATCTGCCCACCGCCTACATCCCCGGGCCCCAGGATGCCCCCATCTGGGAGTACCTAAGGGAAGCGGCCAACGTGGAGCTGGTCCACCCCGCCATGCGGAACGTCCACGAGACCTTCACCTTCTGGAGGGGCCCTTACCTGGTGGCGGGCATGGGCGGGGAGATCACCGATGACGGCGAGCCCGAGGAGCACGAAGCCCTCCGCTACCCCGCCTGGGTGGCGGAGTACCACCTGAAGGCCCTTTGGGACCTCAAGGACTACCCCAAGATCTTCCTCTTCCACACCATGCCCTACCACAAGGGCCTGAACGAGCAGGGCTCCCACGAGGTGGCCCACCTCATCAAGACCCACAACCCCCTCCTGGCCCTCGTGGCCGGCAAGGGCCAGAAGCACGAGATGCTGGGGGCGAGCTGGGTGGTGGTCCCGGGGGACCTCTCCGAGGGCGAATACAGCCTCCTGGACCTGAGGGCCAGGAAGCTGGAGACGGGGAACGTACGCTAAGCGCCCCCGGGTAGCCCCCCTGGGGCTACCCGGGGTCCGAGACAGCCCCAAGCCCGAAGGGCTGAACCTTGGAAGGAGGCGAAATATGCTGGAGAAACTCTGGCCTTTTGGCAAAAACCGGGTGCGCAAGGCCTTTGAGGAGGCTCTGGAGAAGGCCTTCAAGGACACGGGCGAGGTTTTGGAGCCCCTTTCCGAACTCCAGGAGCGCGAGGACCACTACCTCCTCCGGGTGGAGGTGCCCGGCCTGGGGCCGGAAAACCTGGAGGTGCGCCTGGAGGGGGACCAGCTCGTCATCGAAGGGGAAAAGCGGGAGGAGAAGCGGACCAAGCACCTGGCGGAAATCGTCTACGGCAGGGTCTACAGGGCCTACCTCCTGCCCAAGGACGCCAAGAAGGAAGGGATAGAGGCCCGCCTGGTCAAAGGGGTGTTGGAGGTCAAGATCCTGCGGGAGGCGCGCCCCCAGGAGCCCCCGGTCAAAATCCCCGTGCAAGAGGGCTAGGTGCCCCCCGCACCCCTTTGGCCCTAAGGGGAGGTGAGCGGCTATGCTCATGAAAATCGCCGAGTTTGAAAGGCTCTTCCGCCTGGCGGCGGGGCTGGACGTGGACAAAGACGACCTCAAACGCCTTTCGGACTTCCTCCGGGGCAAGCTCTACGACCTCCTGGTGGTGGCCGAGCGCCATGCCAAGTACAACGGCCGGGACCTCATCATGGAGCCGGACCTGCCCATCCCCAAGGGCCTGCAGGAAACCCTGCAAGAGTTCCGCAAGATGGACGTGGCCCTGGAGCTTAAACCCGTGCTGGAAGCCCTAGCCGCCCTGCCCCCTCTGGATCTGGAGGTCACGGAAGACGTACAGAACCTCCTGCCCGAGCTGGCTGGGGCCTTGGTGGTGGCCTACGCCCGGGTGCTCAAGGAGCTAGACCCCGCCCTTAAAAACCCCCAGACCGAGCACCACGAGCGGGCCGAGCGGGTCTTCAACCTCCTCCTTTAGCATGACCCAGGACCTTCTCCTGTCCCTATACCGGAGGGCCACCCGCCTGGTCTTCAACCTGGTGGTGGTGGCCCTGCTCGTGGGGCTCTTCGTGGGGGCGGGGCGGACCTTCTTGGAGCTCGGCCTCACCCTCACCGAGCCCACGGTGCGCCTGGGCCTCAAGGAGCTCGTCACCAACGTCCTCAGTCTGGTGATCGTCCTGGAGCTGGTGCGGGTGTTCGTGGAGTACTTTGAGCTGGAACGGGTGCGGCTCGAGGTCCTGCTGGAGATCGGGGTGGCCCTGGCCCTACGGGAGCTTCTCCTCCTCCTCTTCGCGGAGAAACTCTCGGGGCTGGACCTCTTCTTCTGGACCCTGGGCATCCTGGCCCTGGTGGCGGGCCGCACCCTGGCCGTGCAGTTTTCTCCCAGGAGGCAGAGATGAAGGTAGAGGAGGTGGTGCTGCCGGGCGTGGGGCGGAAGTTCACCATCACGATGGGGAGCGGGGACCGCATCGTGATCGTGGTCCACAGCTCGGGAAAGCGGGAACTCCAGTACTTTGAGGCCGGGGAAGAGGACGAGCCCACCGCAGCCCTGGACCTCACCGACGAGGAGGCCCGGGAGCTTGGGGCCATCCTGGCCGGGGTCCTCTTCCACCCTGAGGCGGTGGGGGACACGCGGAGCAAGCTGGGGGCCAAGGTGATCGAGTGGGTCAAGGTCCTCCCCGGCTCCAGGCTTGTAGGGAAGAGGGTCGGGGACCTGGCCCTGCCCCCGGGAGCCCACCTCCTCGCGGTGGACCGGCCCGGGGCCCCCCTCATCCCCCATCCCGGCCCGGACGTGGTCCTGGAGGTGGGGGACACCCTGGTGGTGGCGGGAACGCGGGAGGCGGTGGAAGCCTTGGAGAGGAGCCTGTGATACACCCCTCGATGGAGGCTTTGGCCCTGGCCGCAGGGGTTCTAGCCCTGGGAGCGGCCCTGGTGCACCGCCTGGGCTTCCCGCCACTACCCGTTTACCTCCTCGCGGGGCTTCTGGTGGGAGGGTGGCTCCCCGTGGAGGCGCTGGAACCCCTCCCCTCCTTGGGCCTCCTCCTCCTCCTCTTTTCCGTGGGGTTGGAGTTCGGTCCCGACCGGCTCCGGGGCCTCTCGGGGAAAGCCCTAAGGGCGGGTTTCTACGACGCCCTGGCCTTGCCCTTGGGCTTTCTCCTGGGCCTCCTCGCCGGGCTGGACTGGAGGGGGGCCCTCCTGCTTGCGGGGGTCATCTACGGGAGCTCCACCACCGTCATCGCCAAGCTCATCATCGACCTGCGCCGGGCGGCCAACCCGGAAAGCGAGGTGGTGCTGGGGGTCTCGGTGCTACAGGACTTCCTGGTGGCCCTCCTCCTGGCCCTCCTGGGGGGCCAGGGACCCACGGGCTTCCTCGGGGGGGTGGCCCTGGCCCTCGCCTACCTCCTCTTCGCCCGCTTCCTAGGCCCGGGGCTCGCCCGCTTCATGGAGGGTTTCTCCGACGAGATCATCCTCCTCCTTGGGGCCGCCTTCGCCATGGGCTCTGCCCTCCTCTTCCAGAGCTTGGAGGCCTCCGCGGCCGTGGGGGCCTTCCTCGCCGGGGTCATTGCAGGAGGGCTCGGCCTGAGGGAGCGGTTTGAGCGCCTCCTCGCCCCGGTGCGGGACCTGGGAATGGCCCTCTTCTTCCTCGTAGTTGGCGCAAAGGCCTTGGGCCTGCTTCAGGGGCTCTCTCCCTTGGCGGTAGGGCTTGTCCTTTTTGGCCTCCTCTTGAAGCTTCCCCTGAACCACCTGGGCGGAGCGAGGGCCGGCCTCAGCCGGAAGCGGCGGCTCTACAGCGCCCTTTACCTGGTGCCCCGGGGGGAGTTCAACCTGGTCCTTGGGGCCTTGGCCCTGGACCAGGGGTACCCCCTGGTGGCCCAGGTAGCCGTCCTCTTGGTTCTGGTCTCCATCCCTTTGGGAGCGCTCCTCATCCGCTACGCCCCCGAGATCGCCCAGACCCTCTTCCCGGAGAAGCACCCAGGGAAGAGGGCGAGGCGGACCGGGAGGAGCACTATAGAATGACCCTGGAGGAGGTGGTAGTATGGAGATCTTTTTCCAACTCTTCTGGCTCTTCTTCATCCTCTCGGCCCTGACCCCTTACCTCCAGCAACAGATGCTCCTGGGGGCCCGGGCCCGAAAGATGGCGGAGCTGGAAAGGAAACGGAAGAGCCGGGTCATCACCCTCATCCACCGGCAAGAGGCGGTAAGCTTCCTGGGGATCCCCATCAGCCGCTACATCAACATCGACGACTCCGAGCAGGTGCTCCGGGCCATCCGCCTCACGGACAAGAGCGTGCCCATAGACCTCATCCTCCACACCCCCGGCGGGCTGGTGCTGGCGGCGGAGCAGATCGCCGAGGCCCTCCTCCGCCACCCGGCCAAGGTCACGGTCTTCGTGCCCCACTACGCCATGTCGGGGGGCACCCTCATCGCCTTGGCCGCGGACGAGATCGTCATGGACGAAAACGCCGTCCTTGGCCCCGTGGACCCCCAGCTCGGCCAGTACCCGGCGGCGAGCATCCTCAAGGTCCTGGAGAGGAAGCCCCTTTCGGAGATCGACGACCAGACCCTCATCCTCGCCGACGTGGCGGAAAAGGCCCTCAGGCAGGTGAAGGCCACGGTCAAGAACCTCCTCAAGAAGCGCATGCCCGAGGAGAAGGCGGAGGAGGTGGCCACCCTCCTCTCCCAGGGCACCTGGACCCACGACTACCCCATCGACGTGGCCCAGGCCCGGGAGATGGGCCTGCCCGTGAGCACCGACATGCCCCTCGAGGTCTACGAGCTCATGGACCTCTACCCGCAAGCCCAGGGCGGGAAACCCAGCGTGCAGTACGTTCCCCTGCCCTACCGCCAGGAACCCGGAGGGCGCTAGGTGTTCCCCCTTTACGACCTGAACCGGGCCAGGCGGCCCGCCTACGTGGTCAAGGGCCTGGTCCTGGCCAATGCCTTGGCCTTCTTCTTGGAGTTCGCCGCCGGCCCCGAGGAGGTGGTCCAGGCCTACGGCTTCGTCCCTGCCCTCTTCTTCCAGGACCCCGTGGGCCAGGCGCACCGCCTCCTCACCAGCATGTTCCTCCACGGGGGTCTTTTTCATTTGCTTTCTAATATGTGGTTCCTATGGGTCTTCGGGGACAACGTGGAGGACCGCATGGGCCACGGGCGCTTCCTCCTCTTCTACCTTCTGGGAGGGGTGGCCGCGGCCCTGGCCCAAGGGTTTTTCATGCCCTCCTCCTTTACGCCCATGATCGGGGCAAGCGGGGCGGTCTCCGCGGTCTTAGGAGCCTACTACGCCTTCTTCCCCCGGGCCTACGTGGTCTCCGTGGTCTTTCTCGTCTTCCCCCTCTTCCTCACCTTCCCCGCCGCCGTTTACCTGGGCTACTGGGCCTTGCTCCAGCTCCTGCAGGGGCTCCTGGGGCTACCCGGCGTGGCCTGGTGGGCCCACCTGGGGGGTTTCCTCTTCGGGGTTCTCCTGGCCCCCCGCTTGGCCCCAAGATGGCGGCGCTGGTAGACTTTGGCCCATGAAGGTAGCCGATCTGATGACCAAGAACCCCGACACCATTGGGCCCGAGGCCACCTTGGAGGAAGCCGCCCAGCGCATATTGGAAAAGCGCTACGGTAGCCTTCCCGTGGTGGACAAGGAGGGTTGCCTCCTCGGGCTTCTCCAGGTGGAGGAACTCCTACCCCACCCGGAGAACGTGCCCTTCTCGGACGTGGAGGCTCTGCAGCTCTTCGGAGAGTGGGTGGACGGGGATTTCCTGGAAAGCATCTATCGCCGTTACCAAAAGACCCCGGTCAAGGCCGTCATGCGCACGGATATCCCCCGCCTGCACCCGGAGGACCCCGTGGGCAAGGCCCTGGAAGCCCTCCTCACCTCCGAGGTCCGCCACCTGCCCGTGGTGGACCAGGGCAACCGCGTGGTGGGCATCCTCACCCGGAGCGATTTCCTAAAACTCATCCTAAGGAGGGGTTGATGCACGGGGCCGGGCACATCCTCGAGGTCTTCTACCTCCTCCTGGCCGCCCAGGTGATGGCCTACCTCTTCAAGCGCCTCAACCAGCCCGTGGTCATCGGGGAGGTCCTGGCCGGGATCCTGATGGGGCCCGCCCTCCTGGGCCTGGTGCACGAGGGGGAGATCCTGGAGTTCTTGGCGGAGCTCGGAGCCATCTTCCTCCTCTTCATGGTGGGCCTGGAAACCCGGCTTAGGGACATCCTGGCCGTGGGCAAGGAGGCCTTCTTGGTGGCGGTCCTAGGGGTGGCCTTCCCCTTCCTCGGGGGGTACTTCTACGGGCTTCAGATCGGCTTCGCCACCCTGCCCGCCCTCTTCTTGGGCACCGCCCTCGTGGCCACCAGCGTGGGCATCACCGCCCGGGTATTGCAGGAGCTAGGCGTCCTCTCCCGGCCCTACGCCCGCATCATCCTGGGGGCCGCGGTCATCGACGACGTGCTGGGCCTCATCGTCCTGGCGGTGGTCAACGGCGTGGCCAAGACGGGCCAGGTGGAGACGGGGGCCATCCTCCAGCTCGTCCTCCTCTCCGTGGCCTTCGTGGCCGCGGCCGTCCTCCTCTCCACCCTGGTGGCCCGCCTGCCCTTGGAAAGGCTCCCGGTGGGAAGCCCCCTGGGCTTCGCCCTGGCCCTGGGAGTGGGCATGGCCGCCCTGGCGGCCAGCATCGGCCTCGCCCCCATCGTGGGGGCCTTCTTGGGGGGGATGCTCCTCTCCGAGGTGCGGGAGAAGTACCGCCTCGAGGAGCCCGTCTTCGCCATTGAGAGCTTCCTCGCCCCCATTTTCTTCGCCATGGTGGGGGTCAGGCTGGAGCTTGCGGCCCTGGCGAGCCCTGCGGTGCTCCTCGCGGGTAGCGTGGTGACGGTCATCGCCATCCTGGGCAAGGTGCTGGGCGGCTTCCTGGGCGCCCTCACCCAGGGGGTGCGGAGCGCCCTCACCGTGGGCACGGGCATGGCCCCCCGGGGGGAGGTGGGGCTCATCGTGGCCGCCCTGGGCCTGGCCGCGGGGGCGGTGAACGAGGAGGAGTACGCCATCGTCCTCTTCATGGTGGTCTTCACCACCCTCTTCGCCCCCTTCGCCCTCAAACCCCTCATCGCCTGGACGGAGAAGGGCTCGAGGCCGGCTAAGGGATAGCCTTGTAGGCGGCGTAGGCGGAAAGCACCTTGCTCAGGTATTCCCGCGGCTCGTCCCGCTCCTGGAAGCGGAGGAAGGGGTAAAGCCCCCCCTTCCGCTCCACCCCCCGCAGGGTATAGCCGATGCCCCCGTTGTAGGCGGTGAGGGCACAGGCCAGTTGCTCCATCCCGGAAAAGGCGGCGCACCGCTCCGTAAGCCAGGCGAGGTAGCGGGCGGCGTAGCGGATGCTGGCCTCGGGGTCAAAGGGGTCGGCGGGGGGCTCCCCCAGCATCCGGGCCACGTCCGCCCAGGTGCTCCTGAGGAACTGGGCCAGGCCCAAGGCCCCGGTGGGGCTCACCGCCAGGGGGTCAAAGCGGCTTTCCACGTGGAGGAGGGCGAAGAGCAGGTCGGGGTCCAGGCCCTCTCCCCTGGCGTAAGCCTCCACCCACGCCCGGTAGGCCCTCGGGTAGGCGAGGGCGCTGGGCCAGGCGGCCCGGATCCCCTCCCTATAGGCCCCCAGGCGGTAGAGGAAAGGCACCAGGGCGGGCCAGTCCTGGGGACGGGTCCAGAGGGCGTAACGCACCTCCCCCCGGGCCCAGGCCTCCTTGCCCGCCCCCACCAGGGCCTCCACCAGGGAGGCCTCGGGGGGTAGGGAGGCCGGGGGGGCCGGGGCCGGAGGGGGCGGGGTTTTCCCCACGAGGAGGCCAAGCCCTCCCTGGAGGAGGCGGTAGGCCTCCTCCCGCGCCTCCGCCAAACCCAGCTCCCCCGCCAGCCCGTAGGCCCTCAGGGCGGCGTCGTCCGCCTGGGGGCTATCCGTGCGGGCCAGCCTCAGGTAAAGCCCCAGGGCCTCCCGCTTCCGCCCTAGGCGCTCCAGAAGCCCCGTGGCCCGCCAGAGCCCCTCCGGGGTGCTCTCCAGGTAGCGGGAAAGGGCTTCCTCCAGCCTCCCCATGGCCTCCAGGAGGCGGCCTTGGGCGAGGCGGCTTTCCGGGTGGTCGTAGCGGGCAAAGGCTTGCAGGGCCTCCTCCCGCCGCCCCAGCCGCCAAAGGGCGTAGCCCAGGCCCAGAAACCCCCTGGGGTCCCCCTCGGCCCAGGCCCGGTAGTGGGGAAGGGCCTCCCCGTGCCGCCCCAGGCGGAAAAGGGCCTGGGCGCGGAGGTCGGGCCTTTCCCCCTCGGGAAGGGCCTTTAGGAGGGCCTCGTAAGCCCGGCCCCGGAAGAGGGCCTCCCAAAGCCTTTCCCCCTGGCCCAGGCGGAGGAGGGCTTGGACGGCCTCCTCCCCGGGGAGGAGCCTAGCCCAGGAGGAGAAGGCCCTGGGGTCCCCGGCCGCCTCCAGAAGGGGGGCCGCCACCCGCCAGGCCGTCTCCGCCCCCCAGCCCGGCTCAAAGGCCCTCACCCCCTCCAGGAAGAGGGCGTAGCGCCAGGCGTACTCCGCCCGCTCCGCCAAGGGGATTTCCTCCTTGTCCACCAGGAGCCAGCCCGCGAGGAGCCTCGCGTACCCCTCGCCCCCCAAGGCCACCTGGCGCACCGCCTCCAGGGGGCCCCCTTCCAGGTGGGCGTAAGGCTCGGCCAGGGGTTGCGCCCGGCAGCCCACCAGCAGGAAAAGGAGGAGCCAGCGCACAGCCCTACCCTACCAGAGCCCCCTGAGAACTCCCCAAGAAGACAAAGCTTCCCTCGAGGAAAGTCCCCTGGCGCCGGGAGGGGGGTTGGGCGTAGCCTGGTAGGGCTTATGGGTTCCCTTGGGTATCCGGAAGGCCGTATTCCCCCCCACAGCCTCGAGGCGGAACAGAGCGTGCTGGGGTCCGTTCTCCTGGACTCCGACGTCCTGGACGACTTGGAAGGCCTTCTTCCCACCCCCGAGGCCTTCTACGCCGAGGCCCACCGCAAGATCTACACCGCCATGCAGGCCCTGAGGGCTGGGGGGCGCCCCGTGGACCTGGTGACCCTCGCCGAGGAGCTTTCCCGCCGGGGGGAGCTGGAGGTGGTGGGGGGGGTGAGCTACCTGGTCCAGCTTTCCGAAGCCACCCCCACCGCCGCCTACGCGGAGCACTACGCCCGCATCGTGGCGGAGAAGTGGACCCTGCGCAGGCTCATCCAGGCCGCCGGGGAGGCCATGCGCCTCGCCTACGAGGAGGCGGGGAGCCTGGACGAGATCCTGGACACGGCGGGCAAGAAGATCCTGGAGGTGGCCCTCACCCAAACGGAGGCCGAGGCCCGGGCCATGCGGGATCTGGTCCAGGAGACCTTCGAGCACATCGAGGCCCTCTTCCAGAAAAAGGGAGAGGTGGCCGGGGTGCGCACGGGGTTTAGGGAGCTGGACCAGCTCATCGGCACCTTGTCCCCGGGCTCCTTGAACATCATCGCCGCCCGCCCCGCCATGGGCAAGACCGCCTTCGCCCTCACCATCGCCCAGCACGCGGCCCTGAAGGAGGGGGTGGGGGTGGGCATCTACTCCCTGGAGATGCCCGCGGCCCAGCTCACCCTGCGCCTGATGTGCTCCGAGGCCCGCATCGACATGAACCGGGTGCGCCTGGGCCAGCTCACGGACCGGGACTTTTCCCGGCTGGTGGACGTGGCGGGACGCCTCTCCGAGGCCCCCATCTTCATCGACGACACCCCCGACCTGACCCTTTTAGAGCTCAGGGCTCGGGCCCGCAGGCTCAAAAACCAAAACCGCGTGGGGCTCATTATCATAGACTACCTGCAGCTCATGTCCGGGCCCGGGGGGGGCAGACAGGGGGAAAACCGGCAGCAGGAGATCGCCGCCATCTCCCGAGGGCTCAAGGCCCTGGCCCGAGAGCTGGAGGTCCCGGTGGTGGCCTTGAGCCAGCTTTCCCGGGCGGTGGAGGCCCGGCCCAACAAGCGCCCCATGCTCTCGGACTTAAGGGAGTCGGGCTCCATCGAGCAGGACGCTGACCTGGTCATGTTCATCTACCGGGACGAGTACTATAACCCCCACTCGGAAAAGGCCGGGATCGCGGAGATCATCGTGGGCAAGCAGAGGAACGGGCCCACGGGCACCGTGGAGCTCCAGTTCCACGCCCAGCACGTGCGCTTCAACGACCTGGCCAAGGAGCCCTAGGTCTGGGAAAGGAGGGCCGCCGCCCCCTCGGCAAGCGCCCGCCCCAGGTCCTGGTGGCCCAAGGAGAGGCCCAGGGAGAGGGCCTCGAGGTAGCTCTCCTCAATGAGGCCGATCTCTAGGGCCACGATCTTCTCAAAGGCCTCCACCGCGCTGAAGACCTCCGAGCCCCGCAAGGCGGTGCGCAGGTGCTCCAGGGAAAGCTCCTGGACGATGCCCATGGCGGGGATCATGGCCCGGGGGCCGATGCCGAGCCTGGCGTGCACCAGGCCGATGCGCCGGCGCCTCTCCGCGTAGGCGCGGTCGTAGGTGCCGGCGAAGAGCTCCCCGTACCACCGGGCGAAGGTCCCGTAAAGCCGCTCCACCCTCCCCGGCACCGCATGGAGGATCTCCGCCAGCTCCGGATCCCGCCCCAGGTAGTCGTAAAAGGCCAAGGCCACCTCGGGGGCGATGGGCACCATGACCTCCCCCAGCCTCTTAAGGAGCAGGGCATGGGTCTCGGTGAAACCGGTACGCCGCTTGAGGAGGGAGAGCAAAGCCCCGGGGTCCACGGGACAAATGTACCGCCGAAACCCCGGGGCCGTCTAGAAGGCCCTTACTCCGTGCTCACCCCTTGGTCCACCTGCTGGTTCACGGGCTCCACCATGCGGAAGTGCTCCACCGGGTTCTCCAAGAGCCCCTCCAGCCTCCTCGCCTTCTCCTCCCGCTTGGCCTCCCGAAGGACCTGCACGTAGGCGGAAAGGAGCTCCCGCACGTCCTCCACCCCCCGGGCGTCCAGGGGCTTCACCGCCACCTTGGCCCCCTTGGCCAGGCGGCGGCGCATGGCCTCCTCGGTGAGGCCCATCTCCGGCCAGTGGCGCAGGTAGACCCGTCCCCCGGTCATGCCGGAGCAGATCCAAGGCCCGGGGTCCCCCAGGACCAGGGCCCGCCCCCTCGTCATGTACTCAAAGGCGAAGCCCTTGGCCTGGGCCCGGGCGGCCAGGTTGCCGAGGTCGTCCCTGAGGGGGCGCTCGGGCTCCCCGCCCAGGACCACGTCGGCCCCGGAGAGGCGGATGCAGAAGCGGCTGTCCGCCATGCCCTCCACGATGAGGAGGCCGCCGATAGCCCCGTAGGCGAAGCTCTTGCCCACGGAGCCGTCCACATAGGCCCCGTAGGGGTTCCGGCCCTTGAGCACGGCCACCATGCCGCCAAAGGCACTCTTGGCCACCCCGTCCTGGGCGCCCCCTTCCACCACCACCTTCATGCCCTCCAGGTTGAAGGCGGCGAGGCCATTCCCGGCCACGCTCCCCGCGTCAAAGCGGAGCTCCACCTCCGCGTCAAACCCCTTGCCGTAGAGCCGCCTCCTTGCGATCTCCCCCGCCAGGTGGGCCCCCAGGGCCCGGTCGGTGGAGTCCACGGGGCCCTCCTGGAAGAGGAGCCTCCTCCCCCCTTCCGCATAGGCGCCCATCACCACCTCGGTGATGGTGCGGGTGAGCTGGTTTAGGGGCTTCCTCAGCACGTGGGCCGCGGTGTCCTTAAGCCAGTCCGGCTCCTCCACGGGCTGGAAGAAGTAGGCCAGGTCCAAGGCCTCCAGGTGGTCCCGCTGGTAAAGGAGGTCGGAACGGCCGCGGAGCTCCCGGAGCGAGCGGGCCCCGAGGGCGGCCACCAGCTCCCGCAAGGCCTCGGCCTTGGCCTCGAAGAACCGGGTGAGGTGCTCCACCGCCCGGTCCACATCCTGGGGTACGAAGCGCTTCAGGCCGTGGGCCAAGGCCTCCTCCAGGGTCTCTATCTGGGTGGTGATGCCCACGTGGCAGGTGTCCAGCTGGCACCCCCGGCAGATGGTGCAGCCGATGGCCACCATGGCCATGGTGGCCATCCCTACCCGGTCCGCCCCCAAAAGCACCATGCGGAGCACGTCGTAGGCGGTCTTGAGGCCGCCGTCGGCCCAGATCTCCACCTTGTCCCGAAGCCCCGCCCGCACCAAGGCCCGGTGGGCCCGGCGCACCCCGATCTCCACGGGAAGCCCCGCGTACTTGAGGGCGTGGAGCCTGGCCGCCCCCGTCCCCCCCTCAAAGCCGGAAAGGGTGATGACGTCCGCCCCCGCCTTGGCGATGCCCACGGCGATGGTGCCGATGCCGGGGATCACGGGAACCTTCACCGACACCAGGGCCTTGGGGTTCACCGTCTTCAGCTCCTCAATGAGCTGGGCCAGGTCCTCGATGGAGTAGAGGTCGTGGTTGTTGGAGGGGCTGATGAGGTCCACCCCGGGCACCGCGTTCCGGGCGGCCGCCACCTTGGGGGAGACCTTCTTCCCCGGCAGGTGCCCCCCCTCCCCGGGCTTGGCCCCCTGGCCGATCTTGATCTCAATGACGCTGGCGGAGTTCAGCATGTAGGCGTGGACCCCGAAGCGGCCCGAGGCCACCTGCTGGCCCCGCCAGTGGGTGTACTTGCCCAGCATGTCGGGGATCTCCCCGCCTTCCCCGTTGATGCAGAGCATGTTGAGCCGCTTGGCCGCCTCCACGTAGGCCCTAAAAGAGGCCTCCCCTTGGGAGCCGAAGCTCATGGCGCTGATGACGAAGGGGAGGGAGTGGGCCCCCACGGAGAGGTCCACCTCTTCCGGCAAGACCCCGCTCCGCTCGGGGAAGCGGACCTCCAAAAGCTGCCTGGCCGCCACGGGGCTTTCCCGCTCCAAGGAGCGCACCTTCTCCTGGAAGTGGGCGTAGGGGGCCTGGCCCCCGGCCACCTCCTGGGCCGCCTTGTAGATCCGGGGGTTAAAGCGGAAGTCCTTGGCGGGCAGCACCTTTTCGGCCCTGAGGAACCCCTCCCGCTCCAAGAGGGTGCGCTCCAGCTCCAAAAAGCCATAGCCCCCTTGCTCGGAGCCCAGGAAGTTTCGGGTGCCGAAGTAATCGGCGAGCTCGGGCTTGAGGCCGATGGCGCTGAAGATTTTGCCGTAGCCCCGGAGCTCGTGGATGCCCATGGTGGAGATGACCTTTTCCAGGCCCTTCCGCAGGGCCTCGAGGACCCCCGCCACCCCCTTCCTCCCCTCCAGGGCGCGGGCCTTCTCCTCCAAAAGCCAGGGGGCCACCGCCTCCACCCCCAGGCCCAGGAGGAAGGCCACGTCGTGGAGGTTCCGCACGCCCCCCGAGTGGACCAGGACCGAGGTGCGCCGCCTGAGGGCCACCCCCTCGGCGTCCCGCTTCAGGAGGGCCCGGTTCACCGCGGCCACCGCCAGGCCGATGTCAATCCAAACCCCCCCGTGGAAGGCCTCCCGGTCGGAGAGGATGAGGACCTCCGCCCCCTCCTCCACCGCCCGCACCGCCTCCTCCTCCAGGCGCTTGAGCCCCGCTAAAAGCCCCTCCTCCACCGTGAACTGGGGGATGAGGGTCTCCGTTTTGAAGCGCTCCCGCACCTCGGCGAGGGTGAGGGTGCCGAAGCTTTCCGCCAAGCCCCGGTCGCCCTCCAGGACGAGGGGCAGGAGGAGTTCCTCCACCCTCCCCCCGCCCCGGCCATCGGGCAGGGGGCGGCGGCCCAGGAGGGTGCGGGTGGAGAAGTGCTCCACCTCCCGCTCCCGGTCAATGGCCGGGTTGGTCACCACGGCCACCGTCTCCTTGAAGAACTCGGAGAGGTTGGGCTTCTCCGGGTTGAGGGCGGCCAGGGGGCCGTCGTAGCCCAGGGAGCCGATGGGCTCGTTCCCGGTCTTGGCCAGGGCCTCGAGGTAGGCGGCATCCCAGCGGTCCCAACCGTAGGCCCGCTCCAGCCCCAAGGGGGGCGGGGCGGGGCGCTCCTCCACCTCCACCTCCCCGCCCCCGGCCACCGGGGGCGGGGCCTGGCGGATGGGGCCCTGGAGGTGCACCCGGTACCCCTCCACGGGGGTGCGGGCGGCCACCCGCTCCAAGACCAGGCGCTGGTGCCGGTCAAAGGGAAGCACCCGGGCCCCTTCCGGGGTGAGGCGCAGGTAGACCTTCTCCCCCGGGGCGAGGGGCTTGGGCTCGGAGACGAACTCCTCGGCGCTGAAGACCCCCCGCTCCGAGGAGAAGACGATCTCGTAAGGGGTCTCAAACTGCCAGAGGGGCCTTAAGCCCATGGCGTCCGTGGCGAAGACCGCCTCGTCCCGGTGGCGGCTCACGATGGCGGCAGGCCCCTGGGCCAGGGGCCCGAAGCGCTGGCGCAGGGCCAGGTAGAGGTCCTGGAGTTCAGGGGAAAGCCCCTTCACCTCCCCCAGGACCGGGGGAAAGACCAGGTCCATGGCCTCGGGCAGGGTGAGGCCGTAGCGGTAGATGAGCCCCTCCAGCATGCGGTTCAGGTCCTGGGAGTCCGAGCCCCCGGTGCGGGGGATGCCCAGGTAATCCATCTCCCGCCGCAGGCGCTCAATGGTGTTGATTTCGCCGTTATGGCCCAGGAGGCCGAAGGGTTGGACCTGTTCGAAGGTGGAAAGGGTGTTGGTGGAGTAGCGGTTGTGGCCCAAGGCGATGGTGCTTTTAAACTCCGGGCGGGAGAGCTCGGGGTAGTAGCGCTTGAGGAGTTCCGCCGCGCCCCGCACCTTGTAGACCACGCTGGAGGTGGAGAGGGAGACCACGTGAACGGGGAACCTCGCCTCCAGGCGCAGGCCCAGCTCCCAGAGGGGGCCATCCCCGTCCGGGGCGAGGCCCGCCACCTGGAGAAAGATGGGCTCGGTGCGGCGCCCCACCGGGCCCAGGACCTCGCTCACCACCTCTCCCCGGCGGAAGTGGACGGGCCGCACCCCTAAGCGCTGCCCCTCCCCCTTCAGGAAGGCGAAGAACTCCTCCAGGCGCCCCTCCTCGCTTTTGGGCAGGAAGAAGTGGCCCACGAAGAAGCGGGGGTTAAAGGCCAATTCCGGCTCAAGCCCCGCCTCCTCCAGAAAACGGGCCCATAGCTCCCGGGGGATGTCGGTCTGGATTCCCGTCCCGTCCCCCTCTCCCCGGATGGCCCCCGCCCGGTGGGCCATGCGGTACAGGCTCTCCAGGGTTCTCCGCACGATGCGGTGGGAGGGCTTGCCGCTCTTTTCCGCCATGGCGATGATGCCGCAGGCATCCTGGCCTAGGGGGATATCCGGGTAGGCTTCCTTCCAGGTCATCTCGGGGCTCCTTCTTGGCACTCGGGGTTTGGTGTAGGCAAAGATATGCGCGTCGTTCCCCGGATTATACACCCCCCGGGGGATAGGGTCAAGGAGCTCGGGAAGAAAGGCACTTAGGGCCCGGGAACCCGGTGGAAGGCGTTGAGGAAAAGGGGCAGGGCCTCCGCCCTCCGCTCCTGGGCCCTCAAGACCTCCTCAAAGGCCACGGGGTCCATGAGGAGGGTGGGCAGGGGGAGAAAGCCCAGGTAGTACTCCCCCGCCTGCCCGGGGTAGCGGAGGCGGGCCCTTTCCTCGGAGAAGAGGAGGGCCTCGAAGGCCAGGGGGGAGTCCAGGTAGGGGGTGCTACCCGCCCGCCGCAGGAAGTCCCACATCCGCAAGGGGTTGGTCCAAAAGCCCAAGCGCAGGCGCTCGTCCAGGCTTTCCAGGAAGGCGAAGCGCCCTTGCCGCACCAAGTCCAGGCGGCGGAGGCGGAGCCTGGCGTACTGGGCCAGGGAAAGGATTTCCCGGGAAAGGCCGAGGGCGATGAGGAGCCTCGAGGCCACCACATAGTCCTGGTACTCCCGGTAGGGGTCCACGGGTACGAGGATGCCACGGGAAGCGGGGTAGGATGGTGCCATGGATCGGAAGGGCTGGGTCATGCGGGCCGTGGAGGCCCTGCGCTTCGCCACCTTCAAGGACATCCAGCGCTACCTGGACGAGGAGGGCGAGGCCTTCTCCAAGAAGGAGCTGGAGGACACCCTGAAGGCCCTGGTGCAGGAGGGGAAGCTGGAGGAAAAGGAAGGCACCTACCGCCTAGCCCGCAAGCGGGGGGGCGGGGAGGCCTTCGCCAAGCTCTTTGAAGACTGAGGGCCCCGGGAACCCGCCGGGCGGCCAAGCCCTCAGCGGGAGTAGTTGGGGGCCTCCTTGATGACCACCACGTCGTGGGGGTGGCTCTCAATGAGCCCGGCCATGGTCATGCGCACGAAGCGGGCCTTCCGGCGGAACTCCTCGATGTCCCGGGCCCCCACGTAGCCCATGGCGCTCCTCAAGCCCCCCACGATCTGGTAGAGGACGTCGGCCACGGGGCCCTTGTAGGGCACCATGCCCTCTATGCCCTCGGGCACCAGCTTCTTGGCCTCGGTCTCCCCGCCCTTGCCGGGGTCTTGGAAGTAGCGGTCGGCGGAGCCCTGCTTCATGGCCCCCAGGGAGCCCATCCCCCGGTAGAGCTTGTACCGGCGCCCGTCCTTGAGCACCTCCTCCCCTGGAGCCTCGTCGGTGCCCGCCAGCATGCTCCCCAGCATCACCGTGTGGGCCCCGGCGGCCAAGGCCTTGGCCACGTCCCCGGTGTACTTCACCCCCCCGTCGGCGATGACGGGCACGTCCAGGTCCTGGACCCCGGCCACCGCCTCCAGGATGGCGGAGATCTGCGGCACCCCCACCCCCGTCACCACCCGGGTGGTGCAGATGGAGCCGGGGCCGATCCCCACCTTCACCGCATCCGCCCCCCGCTCCGCCAGGGCCCTGGCCCCCTCCCGGGTGGCCACGTTCCCGGCGATGACCTCCACCTTCTCGGCGAAGGTCTCCTTCAGGTAGGTGAGGGCCTCCAGAATTCCCTTGGAGTGGCCGTGGGCCGAGTCCAGGACCAAGACGTCCACCCCGGCCTCCGCCAGGGCCTGGGCCCTTTCGGGGAGATCCTTGCTCGCCCCCACCGCCGCCCCCACCAGGAGGCGCCCCAGGGAGTCCTTGGCCGCGTTGGGGTACTGCTTGCGCTTGACGATGTCCTTCAGGGTGAGAAGCCCCCGGAGCCTTCCCGATTCGTCCACCAGGGGGAGCTTCTCCACCTTGTGGCGGCGCAGGATCTCCTCGGCCTCCTCGAGGGTGGTGCCCGGGGGAGCGGTGATCAGGCGGGCGAAGGGGGTCATGACCTCGGTGACGGGGCGCTTGAGGTCCCGCTCAAAGCGCAGGTCGCGGTTCGTCACCAGGCCCAGCAGCCGCCCGTAGAGGTCCACCACGGGCAGGCCCCCGATGCGGTACTCCCGCATGAGCCGCTCCGCGTCCTCCAGGGTAGCCGTGGGGGGCAAGGTCACGGGGTCTTGGATCATCCCCGCCTCGGAGCGCTTCACCTTGCGCACCATGGCCGCCTGGGCCTCTATGGAAAGGTTCTTGTGGATGACCCCAAGGCCCCCCTCCCGGGCCATGGCGATGGCCATATCCGCCTCGGTGACCGTGTCCATGGCCGCGGAGAGGATGGGGATGTTCAGGGTGAGGCGCTTGGTGAGCCGGGTCTTGACGGAAACCTCCTTGGGCAGGACCTCGGAGTAGCCGGGTAGCAGGAGGACGTCGTCAAAGGTGAGGCCTTCGTAGAGGATCTTCCCCTCGTACATGTTCCCCAGGGTATACGGTCCAGGGGGGAAAAGGAAACCCCCACCCCTAGGGGTGGGGGCCTTTCTGGTGGGCGGCGTAGGACTTGAACCTACGACCTCTCGCGTGTGAGGCGAGCGCTCTTCCGCTGAGCTAGCCGCCCCCGGCCTTTTGAAGGGTAGCACGCCCGGAGGAAGCCTGTCAAGCAAAGGCTTGACCGTTCTCTGACAGGCCCCAGGCTAGACTGAAGGCGTGGCCACGGTGCTCCTGGTGGAAGACGAACCCGCGGTGCGGCTCGGGGTGCGGCTGGCCCTGGAGCGGGCCGGGCACCGGGTCCTCGAGGCCCCCACGGCCGAGGAGGCCTGGCCCCTCCTCCAGGAGGCCGAGGTGGTCCTCCTGGACTGGATGCTCCCCGGCGAGCCCGGGACAAGTTTTCTGGAGCGCTTACGCCAAGGCCCCTACGCCGAGCTTCCCGTCCTCATGCTCACCGCCAGGGCCGAGGTCCGCGACCGGGTGGAGGGCCTGGCCCGGGGAGCCGACGACTACCTGGTGAAGCCCTTCGCCACCGAGGAACTCCTGGCCCGCCTCGAGGCCCTCCTGCGCCGGGCGGGCAAGCGCAAGGTGCTGAAAAGGGGCCCCCTCCTCCTGGACCTGGAGCGCATGGAGGCCGTCCTGGAGGGCAAGCCCCTCCCCTTAACCCGGCGGGAGTTTGAACTCCTGGCCTTCCTGGCGGCCCGCCCGGGGCGGGTCTACACCCGGGAGGAACTCCTGGAGGCCGTCTGGGGCCAGGACTACCTGGGCACCCCCAGGACCGTGGACCAGCACGTACTGCAACTCAGGGAGAAACTTGGGGAGGACCCCAAGGCCCCCCGCTTCCTGGAAACCGTACGGGGCCTGGGGTACCGCTTCAAGGGGGAGGGGTGAAGGAGGTTTTGGCCGAAGCCTGGGAGGAGGCCCTGGAGGGCTTGGTGTGCCACCAGGATAGGCGGGTGGTCTACCTGAACCCCAAGGCGGCGGAGCTTTTGGAGGTGAGCCGGGAAAAGGTGGTGGGCCGCCCCCTGCTTCTGGCCCTCAGGGACCACCGCCTCGAGGCCCTGGCCCTCCACGGGGGGGAGCGCACCCTGGAGGTGCGGGGCCGCCTCCTCCGGGCCCGGGCCCTCCCCGGAAGGCTCTACCTGTGGGACGAGACGGAAACCCACCGGCGCCTCGAGGCCCTGGAGGAGGCCACCCAGGTCCTGGCCCACGAGTTCCGCACCCCCCTTGCCGGCATGGCCCCCCTCCTCGAGGCCCTCACCCCCAGGACGCCGCAGGAAAAGGAGGTCCTGGACCTCCTCAAGGGGGAGGTGGCCCGCCTGGCCCGCCTGGTGAAGGACCTCTCCCTCACCCAGCCGGGCCCCCGGCGCACCCTGGCCCTGGAAGATCTCTGGCCTCGCCTGGAGCGCCTCCTCCAGGAAAGGCTCCAGGGCCGAAAGGTGGAGGTCCACCTCCCCCACACCCTCCACACCGACCCCGAGGCCCTCTTCCAAATCCTCCTCAACCTCCTGGACAACGCTCTCAAGTACGGTCACGACCCCATCCGCCTCCTCTCCCGGACGGAGGCCAACCGGCTCCACCTGGAGGTGCGGGACCGGGGGCCAGAACTCCCCGACTACCAGGCCCTCTTCCTCCCCCGACACCGGGGATTCCAAGGGGGAACCGGGCAGGGCCTGGGCCTCTACCTGGTGCGCCGCCTGGCCCGGGGCCTGGGGGGGGAGGCCTACGCCCGGCGGGAGGCGCCGGAGAACGTTTTCGGCGTCCACTTTCCCCTAGACTGAACGAGGAGGCGTTTATGCGCGAAGCCCTGGACCGAGCCCTAAACCACCTGGTGGAAGAAAGCCTGCGCATGCTCTCCCTGGTGCGGGAGATGACCCAGGAGGCCACGGAGGCCCTGGTGGGCAGCAACGGCGCCAAGGCCGAAGGGGTTATCGCCAAGGACAAGGAGGTGGACGCCCTGGAGCTCAAGGTGGAGAACGAGGCCATCGCCCTCATCGCCCGCCACCAGCCCGTGGCCTCCGACCTCCGCCTCATCTTCACCGTCATCAAGGCCCTCACCGACCTGGAGCGCGCGGGGGACTACGCCATGCACGTGGCCGAGGACGCCCTCCTCCTGGCCAAGGAACCCCCCTTGAAGCGCTACGTGACCCTGCCGGAGATGGGCCGCAGGCTTCTGGAAATGATGGACACCCTGGCCAAGGCCGTTGCGGAGCGGGACGCCGCCTTGGCCCGCAAGGTCCTGGAGATGGACGACCAGGTGGACGGCCTCTACGAGGAGGTCACCCGGGAGCTCATCACCTACATGATGGAAGACCCAAGGACCATCACCAAGGCCCTCACCCTCATGCGGGTGGCCCGGAGCTACGAAAGGCTTGGGGACCACCTGGAGAACGTGGCCGAACGGGTCATCTACTGGCTCACCGGGGAAACCTATAAGGCCCCGGAGGACGTCTACTGATGGGGCGCCCCAGGCCCACCCAAGAGGGAAAGACAGCCCAGGGGGAGGACGCCGTTCTGGCGGAAGTAGAGGCATGGCCCGAGCCAGACCGCTCCCTTTTCCTAGGGCTCCACGCTTTGGTCCGGGCTGAGGCTTCGGAGCTTACGCTAAGGCAGGGGGTCCTCTGGCCCGTGGCCTTTGCCCTCACCCAGCTCACCCTTGAGGAAGGGACAAGGATACGGGCCCTTGTGCGCCGCGCCTTGGACGGGCCCAGCGCGGCCTGAACAAACCAGACCCGGGAGGGCCTCACGGCCTACTCCGCCTCCGCCTCCACCGCCTGGCGGCGGCCCGCCTTCCATTCCAGCCCAGCCCAGATGAGGTCCAGCAGGTCCCCGTCCAAAACGTTCTGGGGGTCAAAGCGCATGAGGCCCGTGCGGTGGTCCTTTACGTACTGCTTGTCCAGGACGTAGCTACGGATCTGGCTTCCCCACTCGATGGGCCGCACCTCCCCCCGGAGCTTCTGCAGCTCCTCCTGCTTCTTCTTCCACTCCAGCTCAAAGAGCCTGGAGCGGAGCACCTTCATGGCCAGTTCCTTGTTCTTGATCTGGCTCCGGGTGGTCTGGCAGGTGACGGTGATGCCCGTGGGCAAGTGGACGATGCGCACCGCCGAGTCGGTGGTGTTCACCCCCTGCCCCCCGTGCCCCTGGGAGCGGAACACGTCAACGCGCAGATCCTCGGGGCGGATGACCACCTCCACGGTGTCGTCCACCTCGGGCATCACCTCCACCCCGGCGAAGGAGGTGTGGCGCCTGCCGGAGGCATCAAAGGGGGAGGGGCGCACCAGGCGGTGGACCCCCGCCTCGGGGGAGAGGAGGCCGTAGGCGTTCTCCCCCCGAACGAGGATCTGGGCGTAGTCAATGCCGGCTTCCGCACCGGGGGTGATGTCCACCACCTCCACCTGGAAGCCCTGGCGCTCGGCGAAGCGGGTGTACATGCGGAGGAGCATCTCCGCCCAGTCGCAGGCCTCCGTGCCCCCAGCCCCGGGCTGAATGGTGAGGATAGCGTTCTTCTCCGCGTGGGGGAAGGAAAGGAGGGTCTCGTGGTAGAGTTCCTCCAGCTTCCGGGCGGCCTCCTCCAGCTCGGGGCGAAGGGCCTCCCGCGCCTCGGCAGGAAACTCCTGCCAGAGCTCCAAAAGGCCCTGGAGGTCGCCCTCCAAGGAGCGGAAGGTGGTCACGGTGCGCCGGAGGCGGGTGGCCTCCTGGCTCACCCTCTTGGCCTCCTCCGGGTTCTGCCAGAGGGCGGGGTTTTCCAGGCGCTTGTCCAGTTCCTCTAAACGGGCTTCCTTACCGGGGATGTCAAAGATACCCCCGGAGGCTTTCCAATCGCTTCACGAGCAGGTCCAGGTCCATACCGCTTTTAGTGTACCCCACCCGCCAAGGGAAAAGCAAGCGAACTTGATATCAATACGCTCATCTTTTATGATTGTATATGGGAGGTGGCTATGGATCCCAAGGAACTGGCCCAGAACCTGCGGGCGGCTCACCCCCAGGGCCTTCCCGGGAAACGGGAAGACCTGGTGACCCTTTTGCAGAAGCAGGGCTACGATCCCCCCGAGGCCGTGCGCCTCGCCCAGGCCTTGGAGGCCCAGGGCTACGCCCACTTCCTCCCCGGGGAGAAGGGCCTTTGGTACTTCACGGCCAGGCCTTTGGACCTCAGGGCCCTGATGCGGGCCCTGGACCAGGAGTACCGGGAGTTCGTGGGCGAAGGGGACGAGGAGGAGGAGGCCCTGGCCTTCCTCGCCGCCCGCTTGGGAGGAGACCGGGAGGCGGCCCAAGAAGTGCTGGAGGCTTTGCAGCTTGCGGGGTACGTGGAAAGCCTCTATAGCCCCGAGCTTGCCCGGAACCGCCTCTACTTCCGCTTCCCCGAGGCCTTGCGCCCCTTCTAACGCCGCCCCATGCTGGCCCAAGCCAGCATGGGGGCTTCGGCCAATGGGGTACTCAGTCGGCGGCGGCCAGCTGGACCTCCTCCACGCCCACCCTAGCCCCCAGCAGGGCGAGGCGCTCTTCCAGGTGCTCGTACCCCCGCTCCAGGAAGTAGACGCCCTCAATCTCCGTAACCCCCTCGGCGCTCAGGGCGGCCACCACCAAGGCCCCCCCGGCGCGGATGTCCAGGGCCTTCACCTGGGCCCCGCGGAGGGGCTTGCCGTGGATGAGGAGGGTGCGGTCCCGCAGGTAGAGTTCGGCCCCCATGCGGGCCAGTTCCCCCACGTGGGTAAAGCGGTCGGGGTAGACCCGGTCGCTGACGGCGCTCTGCCCCGGCACCGTGGCCAGGTAGGCGCTGACGATGGGCTGCAGGTCCGTGGGAAACCCCGGGTACTCCCGGGCCTCCACCTGGACGGGCTCGGGACGCGGGGTTGCGGTGAAGCGCACCCAGTCCTCGCCCACCTCGAGGCGGTGCCCCGACTGCCGCAACTTGTCCAAGAGGGCGTCCAAGTGGTCCGGGCGCACCTCCCGGAGGGTGATGGCCCCCCGGGTGGCCGCCGCCGCCAGGAGGTACGTGCCCGCCTCTATGCGGTCGGGGATGATGCGGTAGGTGCCCCCGCCCAGCCGCTTGGCCCCCCGCACGTGCAGAACAGCGCCGCCCAGACCCCGGACCTCTACCCCCAGCATCTGCAGGAAGCGGCCCAGGTCCTCCACCTCGGGCTCCATGGCCGCCTGGACCAAGGTGGCCTCCCCCCCCAGGGCCACGGCCAGCATGGCCTGTTCCGTTCCCCCCACCGTGGGCAGGTCAAAGACCACCCGGCCCGCCAAGGGGCGCGTCCTCCTCGCGTAGAAGGTGCCCTCCTCCTCCACCACCTCGGCCCCCAGGGCCCTCAGGGCCTTCACGTGCTGGTCCACGGGCCGGGCCCCAAAGGCACACCCCCCGGGCAAGGAGATCCGCCCCTCCCCCACCCGGGCGAGGAGGGCTCCCCAGACGATGAAGCTGGCCCGCATCTGCCCCACCAGCTCGTAGGGGGCGTGGGTGCTCTTGATCTCGGGGGTGTGGAGGTGCAAGGCCCGGCCCTCCCAGGCGTAGAGGGTGCCCAGGTGGGCGAGGAGTTCCAGCATCACCTCCACGTCCCTAAGCCTCGGCACCTCCAGGAGGGTGATGGGCTCAGGGGTGAGGAGGCTTGCCGCCAGGATGGGCAAGGCGGCGTTCTTGGCCGGGTAGACCCGGAGTTCCCCGGACAAGGGGAAGCCCCCTTCAATCCGCAGGATCCTCCTCCCCTTCCCCGAGTCCGTGAGCATCATACACACCTTACTCAAGGTGAGGATATCCAGTAGAATTCACATTGTCAAGGCGATGCGCCCTCTGCTACACTACCTGCCAAGGAGCGGTATGCCCAAGAAGGAAAAAAAGCGGCTACAGGTGGTCATCTCCGAGGAACAGGACGCCCTCCTCACCCGGGCGGCCTACGCCCTCTCCAGCCCCGAGCGGCTGGTGTCCAAGTCGGAGGTGGTGCGCCTGGCCATCGCCAAGATCGTGCGCGAGCTGGAGACGGGCAAGGAGGAGTTGGCCGAACTCCTGAAGCAGCTGGAGCCGGAAGCCTGAGCGGCTTAGAATGGCCGGCGTGGTCCTGGCCGGGCGGTACCGCCTCGAGGCCCTCCTGGGCTCAGGGGGCACGGCGGAGGTGTGGCGGGCGGTGGACGAGCGCCTGGGGCGCAAGGTGGCGGTGAAGCTCCTCCACCCCCGGGCCTTACCCCCCGAGAGGGAGCGGTTCTTCCTGGAGGTGCGGGCCCTCTCCCGCCTCTCCCACCCGGGCATCGTTCAGGTGCTGGACCTGGGGGAGGAGGAGGGGCGGCCCTACTTCGTCATGGAGCTGGTGGAGGGAGGGACCTTTGACCGCCTGGGCCCCTACGAGGAGGGCCCCGAGGGGGAGCGCATCCTGGAGGCCGCCATCCAGGTGATGGAGGCCTTGGCCCACCTGCACGCCCAGGGCATCCTCCACCGGGACCTCACCCCCAAGAACATCCTCCTCACCAAGGAGGGATACCCCAAGGTGATGGACTTCGGCCTGGCCTACCTCCTGCAGGAGAGCCGCCACCTCACCCGCACGGGCTACACCCTAGGCACCCCCACCTACATGGCCCCGGAGCAGGCCAAGGGCCTCCCCTTGACCCCCAAGGCCGACCTCTACAGCCTGGGGGCGGTCCTCTACCGCACCCTCACCGGCAGACCCCCCTTCGAGGGGGAAAACGACCAGGCGGTCCTCTTCCAGCACGTCTACGAACCCCCCAAGCCCCCCGAGGCCCTGAACCCCGCCGTCCCCAAAAGCGTAGGGGAAGCCGTGATGGGGCTTTTGGCCAAGCACCCCGAGGAACGGCCCTCCCATCCAGGCCTCTTCAAGGCCACCCTAGAGGAGGTTCGGACCCTGCGCCTGGCCACCCCCAGGGCGGGGAACAGCCGCAGCGGCCACTACCCCCTGGCCCCGGATCCCAGGCGGCTCGCCCTGAAGGGGCGGCTGGACCTCGAGGGGGAGGCGGCCTGGCCCGGGGAGATGGTCTACGCGGGGGGGCGGGTCTACCTGGGGGTGGGGCGGAGCCTGGTGGAGGTGGACCTCCTCTCGGGGGAGGTGCGCCGGGAAAGCCTCCCCGACGAGGTGACGGCCCCCCCGGTGGCGCGGGGCGGGGTGTACGTGGGAAGCTGGGACGGCAAGGTGCGCCGCTTCCGGGGCCGCTTCTTGGAGTGGAGCGCCGAGACCGGGGCCGAGATCACCGCGAGCCCCCTGGTGCTGGGCCACCGGGTCTACGTGGCCAGCCGGAACGGGGTCCTCTACGCCTTCGCGGGGGATAGGCCCCTCTTCCAGTTCCGCGCCGGGGGGCACCTCTCCGCCAGCCCCACCTTTTACCGGGGCCTCCTCTTCCTGGGCTCGGAGGACGGCTGGCTTTACGCCCTGGACCCGGATTCGGGCGCCCTGCGCTACAAGGTCAAGACAGGCCCCGTGCACGCCCCCGTGGCCGCCTACCGGGGGGTGCTCTTCATCCCCACCTGGGAGGGGGAGGTCTACGCCTTTGACCCCCTTGGCCGGGACACCCTCTGGAACACCGCCCTGGAGGGGGAGGTCTGGGGAGGGCTGGCCCTGGACGAGGAGCGGGTCTACGTGGCGGGCTGGGACGGGGTCCTGCGGGCCCTGGACCAGGCCACGGGGGAGGAGGTTTGGAGCCTCGAGGTGGGGAAGGTGACCGCGGGGCTCTCCTACGCGGCGGGGCACGTGTACGTGGCCACGGAGGAAGGCCGCTTCCTGGCCGTGGACCGGCGGGGCCAGGTGGTTTTTGAGGCCACGGGCCTGGGGGCGGTGCAGGTACCCCCCTTGCCCCTGCCGGGGGAGGTTCTGGTGGTGAACCTCTCGGGGAAGCTCTTCCGCTTTGGCGTAGGATGAGGCCATGGAAGCCATCCACACGGAAAAGGCCCCCAAGGCCGTGGGCCCCTACGCCCAGGCGGTGCGGGCGGGGGGGTTGGTCTTCGTCTCCGGGCAGATCCCCCTGCGCCCCGACGGCACCCTGGTGGAAGGGGATATCCGCGCCCAGACGGAGCAGGTGATGGAAAATCTAAAGGCCGTCCTCGAGGCCGCGGGCTCCGGCCTCCACCGCGTGGTGCAGACCACCTGCTTTCTCGCGGACATGGGGGACTTCTCCGCCTTCAACGAGGTGTATGCCCGCTACTTCCACCCCCCCTACCCCGCCCGGGCCACGGTGGCGGTGAAGGCCCTGCCCCGGGGCGTGGGGGTGGAGGTGGCCTGCATCGCCCTGGCGGATTAAGGCAGGGGGGCGAAAAAGCGTAGAATACCCCCATGGCCGAGGTGGCGGAAAGCACCCTCAAGGACCTGGAGGCCCGCTTTTGGGAAGGGGATGTTCGGGCCCTGGCCCGCGCCTTAACCCTGGTGGAGTCGGGCCACCCCCTGGGCCAGGCGCTCTTGCAGCGGGTGAGAGGCCGCGGCCAAGCCAAGGTGGTGGGCGTCACGGGAAGCCCGGGGGCGGGCAAAAGCACCCTCACCGACCGCCTGATCCTGGAGGCGAGGAGGCGGGGGGAGCGGGTGGGGGTTTTGGCCGTGGACCCCTCGAGCCCCTTCACGGGCGGGGCCATCCTGGGGGACCGCATCCGCATGATGCGCCACCACCAGGACCCCGGGGTCTACATCCGCTCCCTGGCCTCCAGGGGGGCTCTGGGAGGGCTCGCCGGGGCCACGGTGGCCGCCTTAAGCCTTCTGGAAGCCTTCGGCTTCCACCGCATCTTCGTGGAGACCGTGGGGGTGGGCCAAAGCGAGGTGGACATCGCCCGGGTGGCGGACACCACCCTCCTCGTCCTCACCCCGGCTGCGGGGGATGCCGTCCAGGCCTTCAAGGCCGGGGTCATGGAGATCGCCGACCTCTTCGCCGTCAACAAGTTTGACCTCCCGGGCGGGGAGAGGATCGTCCAGGAGCTGAAGAGCGCCCTGGAGCTCTCCCCTCCTCGCCCGGGGGGCTGGCGCCCCCCCATCTACCCCACGGTGGCGGCCACGGGGGAAGGGGTGGAGGCGCTTTTTGCGGGCCTCGAGGCCCACCACGAACATCTCCTGAAGCACGGCCTCCTGGAGGCCCACCGCCTGGAACGGGCCAGGTTTGAGGTGGAAAGCGTCATCCAGGAATGGGGGCGCAGGCGAACCCAGGCCGCCGGCGACCTGGTGGCCCGGGTAGCCCGGGGCGAGCTTTCCCCGGAGGAGGCCGCCCTCTCCCTCCTGACCCGGGAGCCCTTCTCCCCCTAGACCCCAAGCCCTGGGAAGATCGCGGGAAGGCCCCGGGAAGGATGTCTTTTGCACACTACACCCGGTGGGGTAGAAAGGCTGGCCCCACCGGAGGAGGAGAACATGCAGATGCTCAACGGGGTAGATGTAGACCAAATGGTGGCCACCGTTCAGGCCATCCAGGCCGACCCTGACCTGGCCCGTTTCCGCTTCCGTGCCCACACCGACTGGGTCTCCGGGGGCCACGCCAAGACCCGCATCCAGGGCTTCTACGGCGCGGCGCAGGAGGACATCTCGAGGACCACCCCTTTCACCCTCGAGGGCGATGAGCCCCCCGTGCTGCTGGGGACCAACAAGGGCCCCAACGCGGTGGAGGCGGTGCTGCACGCCCTGGCCTCCTGCCTGGCGGTGGGCTTCATCTACAACGCCGCCGCGCAGGGAATCCGGGTGGAGGCCTTGGAGTTCGACCTGGAAGGCGATGTGGATCTGCGGGGCTTCTTGGGACTCTCCGACAAGGTTCGCCCCGGCTACGAGGGCATAACGGTGCGCTACCGGTGCAAGGCCGATGCCCCCAGGGAGAAGCTCGTTGAGCTGTGCGACTACGTGCAGAAGACCTCGCCGGTGCTGGACATCATCCGCAACCCGGTGCCGGTGAAGGTGATCCTCGAGGGCTAAAGGAGGGGTTCTATGGTAGGAAAACTCAGCAAGGCGCTCTGGGGCGGGCTCTTCGGCCTAGTCCTGGTCCTGGCCCAGGCGCAGCAGCTCCCGCCGGGGCCCAAGGCGCTGGCCTCCCACACCTTCGCCGACGCCCACCGCTTTGACCTGGTGCAGTTCTTCCTGGACTTCGCGCCCGGGGCCTGGACCCCCCTGCACACCCACGGGGGCGTGGGCTATATCAGCGTGCTGGAGGGCACCATGACCGTGAGGGAGCAGGGCAAGGCCACCACCTACAGGGCCGGGGAGACCTGGACCGAGCACCCTGGCACCGCCGCCGAGGTGGGCAACGCCACCCAGGCCAAGGCCCGGCTCTTCGTCTCCTTCCTGCTCCCCAAAGGCGCCGCCCTCACCCTGGTGGTGCCCACCGCCACCGCCGGACAAACCCTTCCGCCTGGGCCGACCGCGCTCTACCAGAGCCGCTTTGAGAACGTAAAGCTCCCCGCCGAGTTCGATGTGATCCAGGTGGTGCTGGAGTTCGCCCCTGGGGCCTGGACCCCCGAGCACACCCACGGCGGCGTGGGCTACGCCACGGTGGTGGAGGGCAGCATGGTGGTGCGGGAGAAGGGGGGCGAGAAGGCCTACAAACCCGGAGAGAGTTGGGCGGAGTTCCCTGGCGAGTACGCCGTGGTGGGCAACCCCGGTTCCAGCAGGGCGGTAATCGCGGTGACCTTCCTGCTGCCCAAGGGCGCTGTACTCACCATCACCCGCTAGCCGCCCCCACGGGGGGTTGCTTGGGTAAAACCTGGGAGGAGGCCCATGCCATACCAAGCGGAAAAGATTACCGGCAAGAGCTTCGATACCCCAGACGAAACGCGGCGGCCATTTGAGAAGGGCAAGATCGAGGTGGTCAGGGTCGGGGGGCTGACCTTCTACCGCTTAACCCTCGAGCCCGGCTGGCAATGGTCCAAGCACGTCAAGCCGATCGTTGGGGGAGAAAGCTGCCAGCGCTTCCACGTGAAGATCTTTCTCGCCGGGCGTCAGCGGGTCCGCATGGATGACGGCACCGAGATGGAATTCGGTCCCGGAGATGTGGCGATCATCCAGCCTGGACACGATGCTTGGGTTGTCGGCGAGGAAGCAAACGTCTTGATCGAGCTCGCAGATGCCGTCCTGCGACCCGAGGAATAGGTGTTCGTTACGTAACCCGGTCGCCTGAGGCCCTACGCACGCGATAGGGCCTCAGTTGCGCGATCTTCCCGCGGCAAGTAGGTTATCCCCTTGCCGCTTCTACTCCAGGCAGTTCCGGTTATCGGCCCCCATGAACAGGTAGGCGGAAAACCGAAAGCCATGGAAAGGCACTCGCCAGGGCCGGCCCCGCGTAGCCTAGGGGTTGCTCTGAGGGCCACTCAGCCTCCTTTGTGACCTACACCCGGGCGGAGGGGAATGCAGGGGCTAGCCTAAGAGGAAGGTCAGGCTCATGACCCCGTCGCCAGTGGCGATAGAGTTGCAGCTGTTGGGGGGGTTTGCGGTCCGGGTCGGGGGGCTCCAGCTGGCCGAAGGGGCCTTTGAGCGGCGCAAGGCCCGCAGCCTCATGAAGCTCTTGGCCCTGCAGAAGGACCACCGCATGCCACGAGACCAGGCCTTGGAGATCCTCTGGCCCGACCTGTCCCCACCTGCCGCCCTCAGCCAGCTCTACAAAGCCGTACACCAAGTCCGGGCCGCTTTAGCCTCGGTGAACCCCGGCCTTCCCCCCGAGGAACTTCTGGCATTCCGAGACGAAGTCCTGGTCCTGCAAGCCCCAGGTGGGGTGAGCACCGACCTCGAGGCCTTCGTAACCCAGGCCAAGGAAGCGTTGGCCCTGGGACGGATTGACCTGGTGGAACAAGCCGTCGCCGCTTACAGCGAGTTGCTCCCCACAGACCGCTACGAGGATTGGACCCAGGAACGCCGGGAAGCCCTGCAAGAACTCCAGATCTCCCTGCTCCTAGCCCTGGGGCAAGGGCGTCTGGCCCAGGGCCAAGCCCAAGAAGCCACCGAGGCTTTCCGCGCAGCGCTGGAACTGGACCCCGCCCAGGAGGAGGCCCACCGAGGGTTAATGCAGGCATATGCGCTCCAAGGTAGCCGAACCGGGCTAGAACGCCAGTACCGCCGATGCCGACAGGCCCTTGGCGAGGAATTGGGCGCGGAGCCTTCCCGGGAAACTGAGGCCCTGTACAGGCGGCTCTTAGCAGTCCCTCCAGCCCCTCCCCCCCAGGAGTTTCCAGCCCCCCTCTGGCCGCTCCAACCCTTGGTGGGAAGAGAAGGCGAGCTGGCCCAAGTGAAACAAGCCCTGGGCCAGCTCTCCCTAGGGCGGGGGACCGTGGTAGGCCTCGAAGGACCCCCTGGCATAGGCAAGACGCGGCTGGGCCAGGAGGTCCTCAAGTTGGCCCGCCAGAAGGGTTACCAGGCTTTTCTGGCCAACGCATACGCTGCCGAAAGCCAACTTCCTTACGGTCCCTTCGTGGAGATTTTACGGCAGATGGTGCGCCTATATCCCCAGGACGCAGAGCTTCTTCCCGCCGAGCTGCGTGCTCACATTCCTGAGCTACCACCCGACACCGCCCCCATCTTATCCAGCGACCCCCTAGCCGCCCAGGGGATGCTTTTCGCCGCCATCTGGCGCTTCCTGGCCCAGCGGGCGGTGCACAGCCCGATGGTGTTGGCCTTTGACGATCTGCACGACGCCGATGAGGGTACCCTGCGCCTGTTTCACTACCTAGCCCGGCAGACCGCCAACTGCCCCGTGCTGCTGCTGGGCATCTGGCGCAGCGAGCCCGAGCCGCCCCACGCCCTGCTCGAACTCGTCCAAAGCCTCGAACGCCACGGCCTGGTGCACCTGTGCCTGACCCCCCTAGCCGAGGGCGAACACCGCGAGCTCCTGGCCCACCGGCTCGGCGCAAACGTGGCTCCCGCCCTGGCACAGGAGGTCTACCGGCTTTCAGAAGGCAACCCGTTGTTCGCCCTTGAAATCGTTCACCAGCTCGAGCAAGGGGGCCAGTTGAGCCGCACCGGGGGGGACTGGGAGCTGGCCATTCCGGGGCCACTACCCCTACCCCCCTCGCTGACCACGCTGCTCTCCGGGCGGCTCCTGCGCCTAAGCCCTCCGACCTTGCATTTACTCCAACTAGCTGCGGTGGTAGGCCGAGAGGTCACATGCGCCGTGCTTGAGGCGGCGGTAGGGTCGGGGCTGGCCGACCTCCTGGACGAAGCGCTGGCCGCCAAGTTGTTCCTCGAGCAGGGCTCAATCTATCGCTTCCGGCACCCCCTCTACCGCGAGGCCCTTTACCAAGGGCTCTCGTTGGCCCGCCGGGCGGCGTTGCACGGGGAGGTGGCACGGGCGCTCGAGGCCGCCTACCGCGCTGACCTTGCGCCCCACACCGAGGCCCTGGCCCACCACTACCGCCAGGCTGGCCAGGCCGAGCAGGCGCTGGCGTACCTCTTTAAAGCGGGCGAGCGGGCTGCTGCGGTCTACGATCACCCCGCTGCCATCGAGCGCTACCGCGAAGCGCTGCAGCTGGGGCCCACCGGCCAAGTACAGGCGCAGGCGTGGGAGCGGATTGGCGACGCGCACCGGGCTACTGGCGACGTGAAGCAGGCCCTGGCCGCCTACCGCGAAGCCCTCGTGGGCGCACCGGCCCCAGCCGCGCTCTACCGCAAGTTGGCCCTCACCGCTATCCTTGCCACCGACATGGACGGCGCCGCCGGCTACCTGGGGCAGGCCCAGGCCCGCACCGGCCCCGACCCGCTGGAGCGCGCCCGGCTCCTGCTGGTGCAGGCCCTCTACCACTGGCACGGGCACGAACTCGAGCAGGCTGCCGCCGAAGCCCACGAGGCTTTGCATCTCGCCGAGGCCCAGGGCTCCATGGTGGAGGTCCAGCAGGCCTACGAGCTACTCGCCCTCTCTTACCTGCCCCTTGGCCGCTGGGAGGAAGGCTTGCGCTACGAGCTCAAGCGCGGGCTGGCTGGCTGGTCGCCTGACGTGGCCTTGGCCACCGATGCCCACCTGTGCTTGTGGGAGTACCACCTCTATGGCGAAGACCCCTATCAGCAAGCCCAACGCTTCATCGGCCAGGTGCAGGAGCAAGCCCAAGCCATGGGCAACCTGCGCTGCCTGGCGGTATGCCACTACGCACTGGGGAGCATGGAGTTTCTGCGCACCAACCTCCAGGAGGCTACGCGACACCTGGAGCACGCCCTCGAGCTTCACCACAAGATCGGTTCCCCGGCTGGAGAAGCCTACACCTTGGCCCGCAAAGCCCTATTGCACACCGCACGGGGGGAGTTGGAAGCCGGCTGGCATGCGGTGGAGCGGGGTCTCGAGGCCGCCCGAGAAGCCGCTGTGCGCGACCATTGCCTAATGCGCCTTTATGCCGCCGGGTTGTGGAACCGGCTGGAAGCCCGGGACCGCCCGCGGGCCGCGCGCCTGGCCCAAGCGGGCCTAGGCCTGGAGGCCGAGGGCGCCCTCTGCCCGGTCTGCAGCGTGCAGTTTTACCCCGCCCTGGCTGCCTTCCTGCTCGAGAAGGGCGAGCACGAGAACGCCATGGCCTACGCACAGAAGGCTCAAAAGCTCGCCGAAGCCTTCGGGAACCAACCCGGTCTGGCCCAGGCGAGGTGGGTGGAGGGCCGGGTATGGGCTGCCCGAGGTGAGCTTGCAGAAGCGCATTCTGCTTACGCTCAAGCCGAGGTCGTCTTTCAGTCGCTGGGGCACGCTTATGACCTGGCGCTGGTGCTCTTGAGTCAATCCGAGCTCCCCGGGAGGCAGGCCTGCCGCCAGAAAGCTCAGCGCCTGCTGGCCGCCCTGCGGCCGGGATGAATAAATGGGCTCAGCGAGCAACCCGAGATCCGAGGCGACATCCAACCCAATATCCCGAAAGATACAGCCCTGAACCCTGTCGCCAGGATTGAGCTGGAACCGCTCGCGGTTAGCTTCGCTCCGGGCGTTGACGCTTTGGCCCCCGCCCTCCTAGCAAGCCCTGCGGGGAGGTCGACCCCGGCGATGCTCTACCGGGCGTGTGGGCTCAGGGTGATGCCGACCCCATCCGAGGCGGCCGCCAGCGGGCCAGGGCCTTCAGGAGCATCTCCCGCTCGTTGGCATAGGAAAGGCGCTCCAAGGCCTCGGGAGCAGGGAGGAAGAAAGCGGCCTCCACCTCGGAGAGCTGGGGTTTGGGCTCACCCCCGCGGTAGGCCATGAGGAAGTAGTGCACTTCCTTGCTCACGGTCACGGGCCCGTCCTCGTCCCGCACCGTGAAGTAGTAGCGCACCTTGCCCAAAGGGGAGAGCACCGCCGCCTCCACCCCGGTTTCCTCCCGCACCTCCCGCACCGCGGTCTCGGGGTAGCGCTCCCCGGGCTCCACCTGGCCCTTGGGCAGGGTGACCACCCGCCCCCCCTTCAGGGAAACCACCAGCACCTCAGGGGCCTCCCCGCGCAAGACCACACCCCCCGCGGAGACCACCCGTTTCCTCGCCACACGAACCTGCCGCTTCCTCCGCACCTGGCCCGGTTCACCCCCCGGCAACAAAAAAGGGCGCCCGAAGGCGCCCCCAAGGACCTGAAAAGGGGAGAGCAGGGCTTTCAGCTCCTTAGAAAGGAGGTGATCCAGCCGCACCTTCCGGTACAGCTACCTTGTTACGACTTCGCCCCAGTCACGAGCCCTACCCTCGGCGCCTGCCCAAAGGCTCCCGGCGACTTCGGGTAGAACCCGCTCCCATGGCGTGACGGGCGGTGTGTACAAGGCCCGGGAACGTATTCACCGCGGCATGGCTGATCCGCGATTACTAGCGATTCCGGCTTCATGGGGTCGGGTTGCAG
>NZ_BAAHSC010000213.1:0-128605 GCF_054655095.1 Thermus sp. FJN-A | reverse complement strand
GGGTAAAACCCTTTAAACGTGCCCCACAAGACACGTCCACATGGGGGATTAGCCTGGGTTTCCCCAGGTTGTCCCCCTCTTCCGGGTAGGTCACCCACGCGTTACTCACCCGTCCGCCGCTGACCACGGAGTAAAACCCCATGGCCCGCACGACTTGCATGTCTTAGGCACGCCGCCAGCGTTCACCCTGAGCCAGGATCAAACTCTCCAACAAAAACGCCTAAAAGGCGTTTGGCTTCGTGCGTCTGCCCAATTCCCGCGCTTTCAAGATCCCCCGCCGGTTTCAACCGGCGCACCATTGAATCTACCAGGGGAAGGGCTTTCTGTCAAGATAGGGGCATGGTGGACCTGCTGGTGGTGGTACCCCACCCCGATGACGAGAGCTTTGGCGCCGGGGGGGCGCTTCTTCTCGCCAAGAAAGCGGGGCTTAGGACCGGCATCCTCACCCTCACCCGGGGGGAGGCAGGAAGGACCCTGGGGCTTTGCCCCCCAGAGCGCCTGGGGGAAGTGCGGAGCGAGGAACTCAAGCGGGCGGCGGAGGTGCTGGGGGTGGACTTCCTCGAGGTCCTCTCCTTCCCCAACGCCCTGCCCTCCGAGGCGGAGGAGGGCCTGCGCGGGCCCGCCACGGGCCGGGGTCTCCCCGACCACCCGGAGGCGGAAGGGGCCATCCGGGAAAGGCTTCTTGCCTTACGGCCCCGCTTCGTCCTCACCTTTCCCCCCGACGGCATCAACGGCCACCCCGACCACGTGGCCACCAGCGGCTACGCCACCAAGGCGGCGGCTGGGCTCGCGCAGGTGGTTTACTTCGTGCGGCCCGAGGGTCCTTGGCCCGTAACCCACCGCCTGCGCCTGCCCGAGTGGGCCCTGGCGGGAAAGCTTAAGGCTTTGGCCCAACACAAGACTCAGGCCCTCTCGCTGCTGGACTTCCTGGAAAGGCAACCCGAAAGACTCTGGACCGAGAGCTTCCACCTGCCGGGAAGCGGGGGAACCCAGGAGGGGCCATGGTGGTGAGACCCTTAGACCACACCGCAGACGTGGGTTTCGTCCTGGAGGCGGAAAGCCTGGAGGACCTCTTCCAAGCCGCCCTCAAGGGTCTTTTGGAAGTCATGTTCCGGTCGCCCCCCGAAGGGGGCACAAGACGGAGGCGGCTCACCCTCGAGGCCGAGGACCTGGAAACCCTCCTGGTGCGCTACCTCAACGAGCTCCTCTACCTCATTCAGACCAAGGGCTTCGTGCCCGGAAAAGCCCGGATACGGGTGGGGCCCAAAGGGGAGGGTTACCGCTTAGAGGCCACCCTGTGGGGGGAGCCCTTCCAGGAGGGGTTCGGCTTCCAAGGGGAGGTGAAAAGCGCCACCTTCCACGGCTTACAGGTGCGGCAGGAGGACGGGCGCTGGCGGGCCCAGGTCATCCTAGACGTGTAGGGCGGCCAGGGCCTCTTTCACCCGCGAAAGCATCCCCGCCTCCACCAGGCGCTTAGCCCTAAGCAGGGCGTTTTTCACCGCCAAGGCGTCCGCGGAGCCGTGGCCGATGAAGACCGCCCCCTCCACCCCGAGAAGGGGCATGGCCCCATACTGGGCGGGGTCCACCCGCTCCCGCACCCGGCGCAAGGCCCCCCTGGCCAGAAGGGCGCCCAGCCTGGCCAGGGAGCTAGAGGTGAGGGCTTCCTTGATCCAGCCGAAGAGGACCTTGGCCTCCCCTTCCGCTAGCTTCAGGGCCACGTTCCCGGTGAAGCCGTCGGTGACCACCACCTCCGTGGTGCCCAAGAAGATGTCCCGCCCCTCCACGTTGCCGTAAAAGCGCTCACCAAAGGCCGCCTTCAGCAGGGGGAAGGTTTCCAGAACCAAGGCGTTCCCCTTCCCCTCCTCCTCGCCGATGGAGAGGAGGCCCACCTTGGGCGCCGGTGCCCCCAGGGCCTCCGCGTAGGCCAGGCCCATGGCGGCGAACTGCACCAGGAAGCTGGGGCGGCAGTCGGCATTGGCTCCCCCGTCCAGGAGGAAGGTACGACCCCTCTGGCTGGGAAACTCCACCAGGAGGGCGGGCCGCTCCACCCCCCTGACCCGCCCCAGGGTGAAGAGGGCCGCGGCCATGGCCGCCCCCGTGTGCCCCATGGACACCACCGCCTGGACCTCGCCCCGCTTCAGCAGGTCCATGGCCACCATGATGGAGGTGTCCTTGCGCTTCCTCACCTCGGTGGCGTGCTCCTCCATGCGGATCCAGTCGGGAGCGTGCCAGAGGGGCAAGGAAGCCCCCTGGCGGGCGAGCTCCGCCTGCAAGCGGGCCTCGTCGCCCACCAGGAGGACCTCCACCCCCTCTCGGGCTGCCCAGACGGCCCCCTGGACCGTGACCCCAGGGGCCCGGTCCCCCCCCATGGCATCCAGGGCGATCCTCATGCGCTTGGGGGCAGGTGTTTCTGGATCTTGGCCTCAAAGTTGCGCTTGGGCTGGGCCCCCACCAGCACCTCCACGGGCTGGCCGTTCTTGAAGAGGATGACGGTGGGGATGCTCATGACCCTAAAGCGCATGGCGGTCTTGGGGTTTTCGTCCACGTCCAGCTTGGCCACCACCAGCCTTCCCGCGTACTCCCGGGCCAGCTCCTCCAGGATGGGCGCGATCATGCGGCACGGGGCACACCACTCCGCCCAAAAGTCCACCAGAACCAGGGGGTGCCCGCCCAGGGTTTCGTCAAAGTTGGCGTCGGTAACCTCTATGGGCTTCGCCATACCCCCTCACTCTAAAGCAAAACCCCCGGGGCATAAACCCCGGGAGTCGCCCTTAAGGCTAACGCTTCTTCTTGCCGCCCTTCTTGCCCTTGCCCCCGCCAAAGCCCCCCGTGCCGCGGAGAAAGCTCTTCAACTTGTTCTCAAACTCCGGGGACTGCTTGGGCAGGCGCCTGGGCCTGGGGGGTGGGGCCCCCTCGGGAGCAGGGGTCAGGTCCTTGATGGAAAGGTCCAGCCGCCCCTTGGCGTCCCGCCCCTTCACCATCACCTGGACGATGTCCCCCTCGTTGAGGAAGTCCCGGACGTTCTTCACGAACTCGTGGGCGATCTGGGAGATGTGCACCAGGCCCTGCTCGCCGCCCGGGAGTTCCACAAAGGCCCCAAAGTCCGTCACCCGCACCACGCGGCCCTCTACGATGCTTCCCGCTTCTATCTCCACTTTCCTTCTCCTCGCGCGGACCTGCCGCGATGCCCCCACTATAGCACAAGGGGCCGCACCCCCCTCTGGTCCAAGGCGGCCAGGAGGTCGGCGAAGGTGCGGCCCAAGACGGGGTGCCTTCCTTGAGGCACCAGGTCGCAGAGGGGCACCAGGACGAAGGGCCGCTCGTGAAGGCGAGGGTGCGGCACCTCCAACCCCTCCTCCCGAACCACGCGCTCCCCGTAGAGGAGGAGGTCCAGGTCTATGGTCCTGGGGCCCCACCGCTCCTTCCGCTCCCGCCCCAACCCCTCTTCTATGCGAAGAAGGGCCTCCAAGAAGGCCCGCGGGGGAAGACGGGTCTCCACCTCCGCCACCAGGTTCAGGTAGGTGGGCTGGGGCGGGCCCACGGGCTCGGTCTCGTAAACGGGGGAAAGCCTGAGGAGGCGGGTCCTGGGCAGCCGGGAGAGGGCGGAAAGCCCCGAAAGGAGGTAGGCTGCCCGGTCCCCCAGGTTGCTCCCCAGGCCCACGTAGGCCTTCACGGTGCCTCCAAGAGCCGCACCAGGTCCCGCACCTCCCTGGCCCGGTCCTTGGGTACCACCAGGACCTCATCCCCTACCTTGGCCACCACCAAGCCGGAGATGCCTAGGGTGGCAACCGTGCCCCGGTCGGCGTAGACCACGCAGCCGAAGGTGTCCAGGGCCAGGTGCCGCCCCCCTCCCAGGCGCACGTTCTCCTGCTCGTCCTGGGAAAAGACCCGCTCCAGGGCCCGCCAGTTGCCCACATCGTCCCAGGGAAAGCGGCCCAGAACCACCCTTAAGGCCTCTACCTTCTCCATCACCCCGTAGTCTATGGAGATCTTGGGGAGCCCCGTGTAGACCGCCTCCACAGGTTCTCCGCGGAGGAGGCGCGTGAGGGCCTCGGCATGGCTCGGCAGGTGGCGGCGGAACAGCTCCACCATGGTGGAGGGGGTGAAGGCGAAGACCCCTCCGTTCCACACGTACCCCCCTTTCAGGTACTCCAAGGCCTTGGCGTAGGAGGGTTTTTCCACGAAACCCTCCCCCCGGTACCAAAGGCCCTCCCGCGGCCCAAGGCGGATGTAGCCGTACTCCGTTTCCGGGCGGGTGGGCCTCAGGCCCAGGGCCACCACATACCCCTCCTCCGCCGCCTCCAGCATGGCCTCGAGGGCTTCACGGTAGGCCTCCTCGTCCCCCACGTAGTGATCGGCGGGCAGGACCAGGAGGCGGTCCGCCCCTTCCCTCAGCGCCTGGGCCACCCCGAGGAGCACCGCCCCAGCGGTGTCCCGCCCCAAGGGCTCGAGGAGAAGCCGAACCCCGTTGGCATAGGGGCGGGCCACCGCTTCTTGGTCCTGCCGGACGATGATGAGCGTGTTCCCCTTGGGTACCAGGGGAGCGATGCGCTCCAAAGTCGCCTCCAACAGGGTTCTACCGTTCAGGAGGGGTAGAAAGGGCTTGGGAAGGTCCTCCCGGGAGAGGGGCCAAAGCCTCTCTCCCCGCCCTCCCGCCATGACCAGGGCATACGCCTTCACGCTCCCACCACCTTTTGGTAAAGGGCCAAGTAATCTTCCGCCATCCGCCTCCTGGAGAACCGGGCCTCGGCATAGAGGCGGATGGCCTTGCGGTCCAGGGTCTTAAGCCGCTCCAGGTAGCCCAGGGCCTCTTCCCAGCCTTCCGCCAAAAACCCCGTCTCCCCGTGGCGCACCGTCTCGGGGAGGGCCCCTAAGGGCCTCGCCAGCACGGGGACCCCGCTCATCATGGCCTCCACCGGGGCGAGGCCGAAGGGCTCCTTGAAGTTGACAAAGTGGAGAAGGGCAATGGCCCCCTCCAAAAGGGCCTGCCGGGTCTCGGGGTCCACGGGGCCCAAGAACTCCACCCCTTCTCCGAGCAGGGGAGCCACCTCCTTCTGGAAGTAGGCCTCGTCCTGGACGGGCCCGGCGATCTTCAGGGGAAGCCCTGCCTTTCGGGCGAAAAGGATGGCCTCCTTAACGCCCTTATCCGGGTGGATGCGGGAAAGGACGAGGAGGTGCCTCCCCCCCTCCCCCACCCGGAAGCGCTTGGGGTCCACCCCGTGGGGGACCACGCCCAAGTAAGGGAGGGCCGGGTCCTTGTCCGCCTGGGAGATGGCCACGTAGTGGACGTGGGGAAGGGCGGCGTAGCGGCGGTAGACCTTCTTGATCTTCTCGCTGGAGAAGCCGTGGATGGTGGTGAGGACCGGAACCTTGACGAAGGGGGTGAAGTAGAGGGGCATGAAGTCGTAGTGGTTGTGGACCAGGTCAAACTCCCCCGCCTCCTCCATGGCGCGGGCGATGTGGAGGAACTCCTCCACCTTCCAGTCCGCCTCCTCGTCCTCCCAAAGGGGCCTCTCCGCGGTGCACCGCAGAGGGGCCCGGGTCTCGGCGTCGCAGGTGGCGTAGAGGACCACCTCCACCCCGAGGTCCAAAAGGGCCTCCGTGAGGTCATAGACCACCTGCTCCCAGGGGCCGTACCGCCTGGGCGGCACCCGCCAGGCGATGGGCGCCAGCATGGCCACCCTCACGGTCCCCCTCCCAAGGCGAAGACCCGCCCCAGGGCCACGCCCTCCTCCACCCGCGGGAAGACCCCCTGGACGAGGGCTTGCCAGGCGAGGAGGTAGGAGAGGAGGGCCTCCGCCCCGCGGTTCTGGTTGGGGCCGTGGGGGGTGAGGCCGTCCATGGGGCCGAAGGCATCCACCAGGGGAACCCGGAGGCGGTTCCGCCCGTGGAACCAGAGAAAGGCCACCTCGGCCAACACCCGCTCCCCGAAGCGCAGGTGGGCGAGGAGGGCAGCCTTGGCCTCTATGGGCTGCTGGTCAAAGAGAGGCTTGTCCTTGCCCCGCTCCATGAAGCGGTTGCCCACGGGGTCAAAGAAGAGGCCCTCCTCCCCCGGGGTGAAGTAGTGCTCCTTGAGGAAGGCGAGGGCCCTTTTGGCCAGGGCCACCGCCTCCCTGCGGCGGAAGGCGAGGCCGTAGGCGTAAAGGGCCTCCACCGGGCGGTGATTGGCATAGGTCAGGGGGCCGGGAAAGGGCCAGGCGGGCTCGGCCTCCCTAAAGGCCAAAAGGAGCCCCTCCCCCAAAGCCTCGGCCGCCTCCAGGAAAGGCTCCTTGGGCAGGGCGAGAAGCCCGAGGAGGGCGTAGGCCCGCCCCCTTAGGGAGGTGAAGCCCTCGAGGGGGGAAAGGGCCCGAAGGAGGGCCTCCCGGGCAGGGCCCGCGTAGGGAGGGGCAAGCCCCTGGGCAGCGGCGAGGGCGAGGACGGCCCGGCCCGTGGGATCCTCCGCCCCCCCCTCGTCCTCAAAGCGGCCGTCCGGGGTGAGGCCGTTCCGAAAGCGGCCGTCCTCCCTCTGCATGTGGAGGAGGAAGGCGAGGTAGGTGCGAAGAAGCCCCTCGTCCCGGGCCCCCTCGGGGAGGAGGCTGAGGTAGAGGAGGGCCCGGGCGTTGTCGTCGGTGGTGTACCCCTCGCCAAGCCGGGGCACCCCGTGGTGGGCGTGCTCCAGAAGCCCGCGGGCGTCGGTCAAGCCTTTAAGCCACCCGAGGCCGAACACCCTCCACCTCCCTAAGCAGGGCCGCGTAGGACCGGGCCACCCGGGGCCAGGTGAAGTCCCGGGCATAGGCGTAGGCCCGCTCCTCCAGCTCCCTCAGGCGCCCGGGGCTTTCCGCAAGCTCCAGGATGGCCCGGGCCCAGGCCTCCTCCTCCAGGGGCAAAACCACCCCCCGGCCCTCAGCCAGGGCGGCGCGGGCGTGCCAGAAGGGGGTGGAGAGCACCGCCTTGCCTAGGGCCAGGGCGTAGGAGAGGGTCCCGGAGGAAACCTGCTCCAGGTTGGGGTAGGGGAGGAGGAAGAGGTCCGCCGCCCCCACCAGGCGGTAGAGCTCCTCCTCGGCAAGGTACCCCTCCCGCAGGAGGAAGGCCTCCCCCACCCCAAGCCCCTCGGCCAGGGCCAGAACCCCCTCCAGGTACCGCCGCCCCTCCTGCCGCTCCAGGTTGGGGTGGAGCCTGCCCGCCACCAGGTAGCGGGCCCTGGGGTTGTGGGGCAGGACGCGGGCGAGCACCTTTAGGGCGAACTCCAGCCCCTTTCCGGGCCCAAGGAGGCCGTAGGTGAAGAGGAGGAAGGCGCCTTCCAGCCCCAAGGCCCGCTTCAAGGCCTCCTTAGGGGGTCTGGGAAGATCGGGGACGCCGTGGGGGATGTGGACCACGGGGGTCCGCACCCCGAGGGCCCTAAGGAACCTTTCCCCTTCCGGATGGAGGACGACGAAGGCCTGGGTCCTCTCGGCCATGGCCCGGAGGAGGCCCTGCATGTAGCGAAGGTCCTCCTCGCCAAGCCCCGGGGGCGGGGCCTGGAGGAGGGTGTGGAGGACCACCACCTTGGGACCCCGGGCCTCGAGGAGGTCCAGAACGTAATCGCCCCATTTCCCGCCGTAGAGGCCGTACTCGTGCTGGAGGATCACCGGCCCCCGGAGGAGGCGCGCCAAGGCCCTGTACCCCTCCCGGTCCTCCTTGGCCACCACCCGGACCACCTCCTCAGGGAAGGGCAGGCGCACCTCCTCGGGGTGGGCCACCACCGCCACCTGGGAAGGCACCCCTTCCCGCAGGAGGGCCCCCCGTAGGTCGCGGTTGAAGGTGGCGATGCCGCAGCGGATAGGAGGATAGGTGCCCACTAGGGTCAGCATGCCCGACCTCCGGTCTACGCAAGGGGATACGCCCCCTTATTCAAAGAGGATAGCACATATGCCAATGAAATGCTCAAGCAATATGCGCTTCCTGAACTGGGCTTTCCGGGCGGACCGCCCCGCCCTTAAAGGGGGAAGACCAGGCTGAAGCCCAGGAGGCTGTACACAAAGCCCATCAAGCCCCCCAGGCCCCCCTCCCTCAGGAGCCAAAAGACGGGCTGGAGGCGAAGGTGCGCCTCCACCCCCTCCCCCAAGGGGAAGCGGTATCCCACGTAAGGGGAAAGGTCCCAACCCCAAGGGGTGTAGCTTACCCCAAACCCCAGGAAGGCGTCCCCCAGGTAGGCCTGCCCCCCCAGGGCGGGCCAGGGGGCCCTGGAGGGCCAGAAAGGCCAGCCGCCGAGCCAGAGGGCGTAGCCTTCCCCCTCGTAGGCCAAGGCCGCGGTCGTAAGGACAGGGCCGGGCACGTACAGGCGGAAGCGGCGCTCCGGGTCAAAGACGGGCGTGAAGGCCTCCCGCCCGGAAGGGTAGTAGCGGAGGCCGACCCCGAAGTGGGGCCCAGAAAACCTGGAGACCGGGGCCATGCCCTCCAGGAAAACCGCGAAGCCTTCCCCCAGGAAGGCCTCGAGGCCCAAAAGACCGGAAAGATGGACCCCAGAAGCATCCCCCTCCACCCCAAGCCCCAGGTAGTAGGCCCCGGGGAAGCCGAGCCCCGTAAAGCCCAAAAGGGGAAAGAGGGGATTGGTAAGCCCTTCCCGGCGCAGGTAGAGGTGGGCGCTCGCCTCCAGGTTGTGGTCCACCCCCACCCGCCACCACACCCCGGCGGGGAGGGCCTGGCCGAAACCGAAGACGCTCTTGTCCACCGCGCTCAAGCTGAAGAAGGACTGGGCCTGGGCCACGGCCAGCAAGAGGAGTAACGCCGCCCACCTTCGCATAAATCCATACTATCCGGGGCCGCGGTTGACACGCTAGACGCCTTCCCCCTAGGCTTAGGGGGAGATGCGCGCCCGGGGCAAAACCTGAGTCCGCCTGGGAAGCGGCGCTTCCCGGGCAAGCCCCGGGGCTTTTCTTTCATGGAGGTGCAGGCGTGGAGACAAGAACCCTGGAAGACTGGCGGGCCCTTTTGGAGGCGGAAAAGACCCTGGACACCGGGGTCTACACCAAGCATGACCTCCTCATCGTTCGGGGCCAAGGCGCGAAGGTCTGGGACGCGGAGGGCAACGAGTACATCGACTGCGTGGGGGGTTACGGGGTGGCCAACCTGGGACACGCCAACCCCGAGGTGGTGGAGGCCATCAAGAGGCAGGCGGAAACCCTCCTCTCCATGCCCCAGACCCTGCCCACCCCCACCCGGGGGGAGTTCTACCGCACCCTGGTCTCGGTACTGCCCCCGGAACTCAACCGGGTCTTCCCCACCAACTCCGGCACCGAGGCCAACGAGGCGGCCATCAAGTTCGCCTGGGCCCACACGAAGCGGCGCAAGCTGGTGGCGGCCATGCGGGGCTTCTCGGGAAGGACCCTGGGAAGCCTCTCCGTCACCTGGGAGCCCAAGTACCGGGAGCCCTTCCTGCCCCTTCTGGGCCCGGTGGAGTTCATCCCCTACAACGACGTGGAGGCCCTGAAGAAAGCGGTGGACGAGGACACCGCCGCGGTGATCCTGGAGCCCGTTCAGGGAGAAGGCGGCGTGCGCCCGGCTACGCAGGAGTTCCTGCGGGCGGCCAGGGAGGTGACCCAGGCCAAGGGGGCCCTCCTCATCCTGGATGAAATCCAGACCGGCATGGGCCGCACCGGCAGGCGCTTCGCCTTTGAACACTACGGCGTTGTGCCCGACATCCTCACCCTGGCCAAGGCCCTGGGGGGTGGGGTACCCATTGGGGCCGCGGTGATGCGGGAAGAGGTGGCGGAGAGCATGCCCAAGGGCGGCCACGGCACCACCTTCGGCGGGAACCCCCTGGCCATGGCGGCAGGGGTGGCAGCCCTGCGCTACCTGGAGCGGACGAGGCTATGGGAGAGGGCCGCGGCGCTTGGGCCCTGGTTCATGGAGAGGCTGAGGGAGATCCCCTCCCCCAAGATCCGGGAGGTGCGGGGCATGGGCCTCATGGTGGGCCTGGAACTCAAGGAAAAGGTGGCCCCCTACATCACCAGGCTGGAGAAGGAACACCGCATCCTCACCCTCCAGGCCGGCCCCACGGTGATCCGCTTCCTGCCGCCCTTGGTCATCGAAAAGGAAGACCTGGAGCGGGTGGTGGAGGCGGTAAGGGCGGTGCTAGCATAGGGGGATGAGGCGGCACTACCGCGTGGTGGTAGAGCGGGACGAGGAGGGCTACTTCGTGGCCCACGTGCCCGAGCTCCACGCCCACACCCAGGCCCGGAGCTTTGAGGAGCTCCTCCAGCGCTTGCAGGAAGCCATTGCCGTATCCCTGGAAGAGGAGAGGGCGGAAGTCGTAGGCCTGGAGGGCGAGCTGGAGATTGAAGCGGCGTGAGCCCCCGCCTCACCCCCATCACCGGCCAGGAGCTCCTCCGCCTCCTGGAGGAAGAAGGGTTCCAGGTGGTGCGGGTCCGGGGAAGCCACGTGCGCCTTCGGCACCCCGACGGCCGGGCCACCACGGTACCCGTGCACGCAGGGGAGACCTTAAGGCCGGGAACCCTCCTCGCCATCCTAAAGGACGTGGGCTGGGACAAGGAAACCTATGAGCGAAAGCGCCTTGGATCCCGTTGAGTTCCTCAAAGGGGCCCTGGAGATTCCCTCCCCTTCCGGGGAGGAGCGCCCCGTGGCCGAGTACCTGGCGGAAGGGATGCGACGGCTCGGCCTGAAGGGCTTCGTGGACGAGGCGGACAACGCCCGGGGCCAGGTGGGGGAAGGCCCCGTCCAGGTGGTGCTCCTCGGGCACATTGACACCGTGCCCGGGCTGGTGCCGGTGCGCCTGGAAGGGGGGAAGCTCTTCGGCAGGGGGGCGGTGGACGCCAAGGGCCCCTTCGTGGCCATGGTCTTCGCCGCCGCCGGGCTTTCCCCAAAGGCCCAAAAGCGCCTCACCGTCCACCTGGTGGGGGCCACGGAGGAGGAGGCGCCAAGCTCCAAGGGGGCAAGGTTCATAGCCCCCCGCCTCAGGCCCGACTACGTGGTGATCGGCGAGCCCTCCGGTTGGGAGGGGATCACCCTGGGGTACAAGGGAAGGCTTCTGGTGAAGGCCCGGCGGGAGAAGGACCACTTTCACTCCGCCCACCACGAACCCAACGCCGCCGAGGAGCTCATCAGCTACTTCGTGGCCATCAAGGCCTGGGCCGAGGCCATGAACGTGGGGCAGCGCCCCTTTGACCAGGTGCAGTACACCCTCCGCGACTTCAAGGTCCACCCCGCCGAGCTCAAGCAGGTGGCGGAGATGTTCTTCGACCTGCGCCTTCCCCCGAGGCTCCCCCCGGAGGAGGCCATCCGCCACCTCACCGCCTACGCCCCCCCCACGATTGAGCTGGAGTTCTTCGGCCGGGAAGTCCCCTACCTGGGGCCCAAGGACACCCCCCTCACCCGGGCCCTGCGCCAGGGGATCCGCAAGGCGGGGGGAAGGCCCGTCTTCAAGCTGAAGACCGGGACCAGCGACATGAACGTCCTGGCCCCGCACTGGAAGGTGCCCATGGTGGCCTATGGCCCCGGGGACTCCACCCTGGACCACACCCCCTACGAGCACGTGGAGGTGGGGGAGTTCCTGAAGGGGATTGAGGCCTTGCGGGAGGCCCTCGAGGCCTTGGCCGTGGCGCACGCGCCGGGCTAGAAGGCTGGGCTAAACTGGGGTCGTGGCGCCCTATTGGCTCGGTTTTCTAGCCCTTATTCTTTGCCTCGCCCTATTCCCCCCCACCGCCCCTTGGAGCGAGCGGTTTCTCGCCCCCCTCGTGGCCCTGGGGGGCGGCGCCTTCCTCTGGGCACGAAAGGAGCGGGCCTGGGGGCTCGGCCTCCTCTTCCTGGGCCTGGGGGACCTGGCCTGGACCCTGGAGGAGCTCGGGGGCTGGCCCCGGGGGCTATACCTGGAATTTCCCTACCTGGTGGGTTACGCCGCCCTCACCTGGGCCCTCCTGCGCATCCCCGGGCACCCTCCCCGGCTCAGCCTCCTCCTCCTGCCCCTAGGGGCCTTGGGCCTGGCCTCGGCGCTCCGGCCCGAGCTCGGGTTTGACCGGGTCTACGTGGTTTGGGACGCCCTCCTTCTCCTCCTTTTCCTGCCCAGGCTGGAGCCCCTCTTTCAAAAGGGCCTCCTGGGGGGGCGGGTCCTTTGGGGGGTGGGGCTCCTCCTCTTCCTGGTGGCGGACACCGCCTACGCCTTCCTGGAGGCGGAGGAGGGCTACCCCACGGGCCACCCCGTCCACCTCCTCTGGACCCTGGGCTACCTCCTCCTGGCCCTGGGGGTGTGGGCCGAAGGACAAGGGGAGGCCCCCTTCTGGGGCCAGGCCCTGGGCCTGGGAAGCCTCTTTGCCATGCCCGCCGTGCTCCTGCAGGACCCCACCCCCTGGGGAATCCGGGTGCTGGCCCTGTACGGGGGCCTGGTGGGCGCCCTGGGCCTCCTCTACGCCCTCCACCTGGAGTGGCGGCGCACCGAGGAAGGGCGCCGCCGTTGGATGCAGTTTCTAGAGAAGCTCGCCCGCCTCTCCCCCAGCGTGACCCAGACCCTAAGCCCGGAGGCGGTCCTCCTGGAAACCTTGGAGGCGGCAAGGCACCTCCTGCCCCAGGCGGTGGGCCTCGAGGTGCGGGGCAGGCGGGGCCTGGTGGGGGAGCGCACCGCCCGCAGCCTGACCATCCCCCTTAACGGGGACGCCGCCTACCTCTACCTGGGAGGCCCCCTGGAGGAACCCATCCCGCCCGGCTTCCTCTCCCTCCTGGGGGAGCGCCTCAAGCAGGTGCTGAAGCAGGTGGAGTGGGGCACCCTGGCCCTCACCGACCCCCTCACGGGCCTCCTGAACCGGCGGGGCCTCGAGGTGGAGCTCCCCAAACTCCTGGCCCTCTCCCGCCGCTACAAGGCCCCGGTGAGCGTGGTCATGCTGGACATAGACCGCTTCAAGCGGGTGAACGACACCTACGGCCACCCCGTGGGGGACGAGGTCCTGAAGCTCCTGGGCCGCATCCTCCTGGCCAGCGTGCGCCAGGAGGACCTGGCGGTGCGCTACGGGGGCGAGGAATTCCTCCTCTTCCTCTACGGGGCCGGGCGCGAGGCGGCCAAGGAGGTGGTGGAGCGCATCCGCCACCGTTTCCGCGCGGAGCGGGTGAGCCCCATCCCTTACCCCCTCACCCTCTCCGCCGGCATCGCGGGCGGAAGGGTGCCCGAGGGGGAGGCCGAGGTGGAGGACTGGATCCTCCGGGCCGACTACGCCCTCCTCAGGGCCAAGGAGGCGGGGCGGGACCGGGTCACCCTGGCCTAGGCGCCCCGCCTACTTCTTGGGCATCATCTTGGCCATGAGGGCCTCCAGGGCCTTCATGTCCTCGTTTAGGTGGCCGAAGGCCTTGCCCAAGGCCTTGAGGAGGAGGAAGAGCACGCCCAAGGCCTTCTGCACCTCGGGGTCGGAAAGCTGCTTCAGGAGGCCCGCCAGGCCCACCCGGGGCGGGTCTCGCATCACCTCGGGGGTGAAGGTCTGGGAAAGCCCCCGCTGCATGGCGCTCGCCATCATGCCGATGGCCGCGGGCTCTATGCGGGAGAGGATGTCCAGGACGTTGGCCCCGTGGGAAAGGAGCCTCAGCACCTGGGGCTCCATGAGCATCCCCAGGCCCTCGCCGAAGTTCTCGGAGAGGTGGCCCAAGAAGGCCAGAGCCCCCGACTTCTCCAGCTTCTCCAGGGTCTCCGCCAGCTTCTCCAGGGCCTCGGCCTGGTCCAGGAAGCGGGCCAGAAGGGAGACGAGCTGCAGGTTCTTGGGGTCCATAAGGAGGCCCAGGTTCTCGGAAAGGGTCTCCCCCGCCCCCACCTGGGCCAGGAGGCCCAGACCGCTTTTTTCCAGGACTTCCTCTATGCGGGCAAGCCGCTCTTCCACCGTAAGCGCGGTTTCCATGTCCACCTCCTTACTCGATGAGGGTGGCGAACCAGAACCCCTCGAAGAGCATCTTGGTCACCCGCACCCACTTGCCCACGGCCATGACCCCACAGGAGGGCATGCCCGTGCCCGCCAAAAGCCGCTCAAAGGAGCACTGGGGCAGGAGGGCGTTGTCCCCGAAGTCCATGATGCACATGGCCACGGGGTTGAAGGGTTCGCCGATGTAGGCCCCCTTGAGGTCCGAGGCGATGACCCCGGCCACGTACTCCCCCTGGAAGTGGGCCACCACCCCGGCGGGAGGCAGCATGAGGGAGGGGTTGACCGTGTCCCCGATGACGAAGACGTTGGGGAACTTGGGGGAGCGGAAGGTGGACTTGTGCACCTCGGGGAAGCCCTGGGGTCCCGCCAGGGGGGACTCCCGCACCACCTTGTTGGGGGCGAAGGGGGGGGTGAGGATGAGGAGGTCGTAGGCGAGCTCCCGCCCGTCCTTGGCCTTCACCTTGCCCCCTGCAAAGGCCGCGGGTTCAAACTCCCCGTGGAAGGCGATGCCCTTGGCGCGGAGGATCTCCATCACCTTGCCGGAGATCACCGGCCCCATGCCCGCCAGGGGCAGGGGGTTCAGGTGGAAGACCTCCACGCTGCTCTTCTCCCGCACCCCCTTGACCTTGAGGGCGAACTCCACCTGGCCCGCCACCTCGTAGGGCGCCGGGGGGCAGGGGTAGTAGGGCGAGGAAACCCCCACCACCACCCTTCCGCCCTTGAAGCCCTTGAGGGCTTCCCGTAGCCTCAAGGCCCCCTCGAGGCTCCAAGGAGCGTAGCCGTCCTGGGCCGGGCTGGGCAAGGCCTCGGCCCCCAGGGAGACCACCAGGTAATCGTAGGCCAGCTCCCCGGCGCTGGTCTTCACCTTGTTGTTGGCCGGGTCCAGGGCCTCCACCGTGGCCTGCACGTAGGTGATCCCCCGCTTCTCCAGGTTAGCCAAGGGGCGCCGCACCTGCTCCGGCTCCCGCATGCCGAAGGCCACCCAGGGGTAGGCGGGCATGAACTCGTGGTAGGCGTTCTTGTCCACCAGGGTGACCTCCACCTCCCTCCCCAGGAGCTTCTTCACCTTGTTGGCCGCCACCAGACCGCCCGAACCACCTCCCAGGACCAAAACCTTCGTCGCCATCTCCGACCTCCTTGGGTACCTGTACCTCGTACCCCTAGGGCTAGTTTCCTCCTCCCCAGCTTGTGAAGGTAGGTGCAAATGCCCCTCCCCCCTCCGGGGCCCAATACCCGCCCCCAAGCCGCAGGCAGGCCCTTTGGGGCCTTTAGGCCTGGCGTAGGCGCAGGAGGAACAGAAGCCCAAGCCCCAAGAAGCCCAGGACCTCCCCCACCCCCACGCCCCGCCCCAAGGCGGGCAGGACGTACCAGGCCAGGTGCAGGAGGCGGAACACGGGGATCCAGAGGGCCACGGGCAGGAGGTAGCGGGCCTCCCGCTTGGGCGGGTTGGTGAGGAGGTAGAGGAAGGGGAGGAAGAAGCCCCCCACCACCCAGAGGGCGGCCACCCCGTCCCAAGGACTGTGGAGGCGCTTTAAGTAGAACTCCACCTCGTGGGGCAGGTCCCCACCCCAGACGATGATGAGGGTGGTGGCCTCCACGTAGATCCAGATGATGGAAAGGGCGAGGAGGAGGTTGGTGTGGTTCTGGGCCTGGCCCAGGAGGGCCGCCGTCCCCTTCCGGGCCGCCAAGGCCACGGACGCGGCGAGGGCCAGGAGGGCGGCGGAGAGGAGGAGGATGGCCCCGAAGGAGGCGGAGTAGAAGTGGGGCTCGAGGCTCTTGAAGAGGTCAAAGCAGAGAAACGTGCCGGCGGCGAAGGTAAGGGCCAGGCCCCAGGCCCCCACCTCCGGGCGGTGTTCCCCCGGGCGAAGCCTGGCCAGGACGAGGGCGAACAGGGCGAAGAAGAGGACGTAGCGCAGGAGCATGAAGGGGGCGTTCAGGTAGCTGGCCCGGTGGGCCAGGATGGGGTCCAGGCTGGCCCCGGGCCGCGCCCAGGGGAAGAGCTCGGGGAGGAAGAGAAAGAAGGGCAGGCCCAAAAGGCCCATGAGGGGAAGGAGCCGGGCCAAGGGGTAGAGGTAGGGTTCCAAGGGCACCCCCCAGCGGCTTTGCAGGGCGTTGTGCAGGAGGAGGACGAGAAGCGCCCCCAAGGAGAGGAGGAGGAAAAAGGCGAAGGGGAAGTAGGCGGCAGGGGCTCCGAAGAGAAAGGCCAGGGCGTAAAGCGCCAAGCCCAGGAACCAAGACCCCGAGCGGTTGGCCTCAATAGACCTCTGCATTCACCACCTCCAAGGGGCAGGCCTCCAGAAGGAGGCACTGCTTGACGTAATGGGCGATGAGCCAGCGCTCCCTCTCCGGGATGCGGCTCTTGTAGGAGAGCATGCGGCCAAAGCCGTTGGTGGCGGCGAAGTAGAAGTACCCCTCGGGCATGGCCTGGACCGCGGGGTCGTGGAAGGAGCGGGGCTTGGGCACCCCAAAGGGGATGGCCCTTCCGTCCCCTTCCCCGTTCAGGCCGTGGCAGATGGCGCAGAAGGAACGGTATAGGGCCTTCCCCCGGACCAGCTCGGCCTCGGAGAAGGCGAAGGGGTTCTCCGCGAACCCCCCCTCAGGCCTCAGGCCCAGGCGCACCTCCGGGTTCAGGTTCTCCCCGAAGCGGACCCTTTCGGGGGCCGGCTCCACCCTCAGGGGGGCCTCGCGGAAGGCCCGGACCTTGGGCTGGTCCCACATCCAGCCGCAGGCGGAGAGGAGGGGAAGCAGGAGGAGCCAGAGCCTAGTCACGCCGCACCTCCTCCACCTCCGCCCCCAGGCTCAGCAAAAGGGCCCGGGTGGCCTCGAGGTCAAACCTGGGGTCGGAGGCGTAAAGGAAGACCCCGTACTCGTCCAGGAGGACCCGCACGTACTCCCGCGCCCGCACCGCGGGATGGGCCGCCAGGGGCAGGCCGTTCACGTAGAGCAGGTAGAGGAAGATGCCCACAGTGATGGTGAGGATGGTGAGCTCAAAGGTGACGGGGATGAAGGCGGGCCAGCCCAAAAGGGGCTTCCCCCCGGCGTTGTGGGGGTAGTCCAGGGTGGTGTAGACCTGGAGGAAGAGCCCCAGGCCCGCCCCCAAGACCCCCAGGGCGAAGGCCACCCAGGGGATGCGCCCATCCCCGCCCAGGACCTCCTCCACGCCCTCCACCGGGTTGGGGGTGAGGGCCTCCAGGTGCCTGTAGCCCTCGGCCCTCAAGGTCCTTAAAGCCTGAAGGAGCTTCTCCGGCGCGTCAAAGTAGGCCATGAGCCCGTAGAGCATCCCGCCCTCCTAGTGCTTCCTCAGCTTGTGGAACAGGTGCACCATCTCGGCCACGGCGATGGGAGGGAAGAGGCGGATGAAGAGGGCCAGGCCGAAGAGGAAGAAGCCGATGGTGCCCAGGAAGAGGGTCCAGTCCACCCAGGTGGGGTAGTAGAGGTGGAAGTTCCCCGGCAGGAAGTCGTGGGACAGGCTGATGACCACGATGACGAAGCGCTCCAGCCACATGCCCACGTTGGCCAGGATGGAGAAGACGAAGAGCCAGGTGAGGTTCTTGCGGAAACGGGGGAACCAGAGGGTCTGCAGGAGGACCACGTTGATGAGCATCATGGCCCAGTAGTAAGGGGCGTAGGGCCCGGTCATGCGCCAGATCTGCTGGGCCCACTCCGCGGGCTCCCCCGCATACCAGGCGATAAAGATCTCCAGGAGGTAGATGTAGGCCACCCCGAGGCCGCTGGCCAGGGTCACCTTGGCCATCCAGTCCAGGTGCCTTTCCGTGATCACCCCCTCCAGCCGGTACCACCGCCTCAGGGGGATGATCAGGGTGAGGGCCATGGCGAAGCCCGAGTAGATGGCCCCCGAGGCGAAGAAGGGGGGGAAGACCGTGAGGTGCCAGCCGGGAACCAGGCCGTAGGCGAAGTCCATGCTCACCACCGAGTGCACGGAGATGACCACGGGGGTGGCCAGGCCCGCCAAGAGCACGTACACGGCCCGGTAGCGCTGCCAGTGCACGGCGTTCCCGGTCCAGCCCAGGGAAAGCCAGCCGTAAAGCCGCCTCCGCCAGCCCGTGCTCCGCTCCCGCAGGAGGGCCAGGTCCGGGATGAGCCCCAGGTAGAGGAAGAGGGTGGAGATGGTGAGGTAGGTCATGATGGCCAGCACGTCCCAGGAGAGGGGGCTCTTGTACTGGGGCCAGAGGGCCATGTGGGTGGGGTAGGGCATGACCCAGTAGAAGTTCTGGGGCCGCCCCATGTGGATGAGGGGGTAGGTGGCCGCCGCCAGCACCGCGAAGAGGGTCATGGCCTCGGTGACCCGGTTTAGGGAGTCGCGCCAGTTCTGGCGCATGAGGACCAGGATGGCGCTGATGAGGGTCCCCGCGTGGCCGATGCCGATCCACCAGACGAAGTGCACGATGTCAAACCCCCAGGCCACGGGCTGGTTGATGCCCCAGGCCCCGAGGCCCTTGACGAAGGTGACGAAGATGGCGTAAAGCCAGGCCAGGGTCAAGGCCCCGCCCACCGCCAAGACCACCTTCCAGGGCCTGGGAGCTGGCTTCTCCACGGGCTCCAGGAGCTTTTCCACCAAGGTCTTTTCCGTCCACTCTCCCTGGATGAGGTCGCTGTCGGGGTGGGGTTGTCTAGCCATGGCCTTCCTCCTTCGCCAACTTGGGGTTGGGGTTCTTAAGGTGGGCCAGGTAGGTGGTGCGGGGCCAGGTGTTGGCCTCCTCCAAGAGGGCGTAGTGCCGCCCCTCCCGGCGGTGGGCCTGGATGGGGTCCTCGGGGTCCAGGAGGTCCCCAAAGTGGATGGCCTTCCCCGGACAGACCTCCTGGCAGGCGGTCACCACCTCCCCGGTGCGGATCTTCCGCCCCTCCTGTGCGGCCTGGGCCCGGGTAAGCTCTATGCGCTGGACGCAGTAGGTGCACTTCTCCATCACCCCGCGGCTGCGCACGGTGACCTCGGGGTTCATGAGGAGGGCGAGGGGGCTCTCCTTGGCCCGCCTCGGGTCCCCTTGGCCTATGAAGGCCTCGGCGTAGGGGAAGAAGTTGAAGCGGCGGGCCTTGTAGGGACAGTTGGCGGAGCAGTACTTGGTGCCCACGCAGCGGTTGTAGACCATGAGGTTCAAGCCCTCGTCGGAGTGCTCCGTGGCCGCCACGGGGCAGACGGCCTCGCAAGGAGCCTTCTCGCAGTGCTGGCACATCACGGGCTGGTGCATCACCCCTTCCTGGGCGAAGTAGCGGTCCACGCGGATCCAGTGCATCTCCCGGCCCTTCGCCACCTCCTCCTTCCCCACCACGGGGATGTTGTTCTCCACCTGGCAGGCCAGGGTGCAAAGCCCGCACCCCAGGCAGCGGGCGAGGTCCACGGTCATGGCCCAGGCGTGCTCCCCCTGGGGCCACGGCGGGTAGAAGGAGATGCGCTTTTCCTTGGAGGCCTCGGCCTTCAGGGCCTCCTCCTGGGCGAGGGCCTTGACCGCCTCCACCTCCCCCAAATAGCCGTGGTACTGGGTGGAGACCAGGGGGTAGTCCCGGCCCGTGGGGGAAACCTCCGCGGGGAAGACCACCCCCTCGGGGTGGAAGAAGTGGGAAAGCGGGGCCACCAGGCTTCCTTGGGGCAGGCCGGGAAGGGGCCAGAGGGGCAAAAGGGCCTCCCGCCCCCCGGCCCGCACCCGGAGGAGGGGCCTCCTGGGGTCGGCCCGCCGCTCCCGGGCCCGTACCTCCTGCAAGAGCCCTAAGGCCTCCACCTCCTCCTCGCCCGCCAGGAGGGCCCCGTCCCAGACCAGGCGGCTTATGGGCCTGGGGAGTTCCTGGAGGTAAGGGTTTTCCCGGTAGCGGCCATCGTAGAGACTGGCGTCGGGGCGCAGGGTGAGCTCCAGGGGAGCCTCCCGGCGCAAGGGGGGAAGGCGGCCCTCCAGGCCGGGCAAGGGGTCCCCGGCCACCTCCTGGGCCTCCTCCAGGGGCCTCCCCTCCACCAGGGCCCGCTTCTCCTCTGGGGAGAGGGCGGGAAGCTCCTCCCCTAAAAGCCCGGCCAGGACCTCCTCCAGGCTCTTCCCGCCGAAGAGGGGCTGGACCAGGGCTTGGGCAGGCCAAAGCCTTCCCCCGGCGTCCCGGTGGAGCCCGCCCGCCTCGAGGGGATGGGCCAAGGGCAGGCTCCAAGGGGCCTCCCGGGGGTAGAGGGAAAGCGCCGCGGCGAAGGCCTTGCCCTTGAGGTCGGGCAGGGGGCCCTCCGCCGCCCAGACCAGGCGGGAGGCCCCCTCCGCCGCCCGGAAGGCCTCGGGGCGCGCTGCCTCCGCCTCGGGGGGCGCCACGTAGCGCACGGGGGCCCTCAGGGCTCGGTTCACCGCCTGGGCCAGGGCCTGGGCCCCGGGGCTCAGGTGGACCCCGGGCAGGACCAGCCCGCCCCGGCGCAGGTCCTCCACCAGGGCGGGGAGGAACCCCCCGTACGCGGAGGCCGGGGCCCCCGGCACGACCCCCAGGGCCTGGGCCAAGGCCAGGAGGAAGCCCTCCACCCCGCTCGGCTTCAGGGGAAGGCGGTGGTCGGCCATGCTCCCGAGGAGGGTGGAGGCGCTTTCCACCGCGTAGATGCGGTTCATGGGGGGAAGGCGCCGCCCGCTCAGGGCGGCCCACCAGGCGTAGGCCGCCGGGTGCTCGGGGAGGTCCACGTCCAAGAGGAGGACCGTCTCCGCCTTCTCCGGGGCGTACACCGGCCAGGCCCGCCTTCCCAAGGCCAGCTCCGCCCCCTGGTAGACGCTTTCCAGGCTCCAGGCCTCAAACCGGGCTACCCGGAGGTTGGGGAAGCGGTCCTGGGCCCGCCGGAGGAGGGCCTCGAGGCGGGGCGAGGTGGTGCGGGGGAGGACCAGGAGGGTTTCCCCCTCCGCCAAGGCTTTCCGCCAGGCGGCGAAAAACCCCGGCCAGTCCGGGGCCTTGCCCTTACGGGCCGGGTCGTAGAGGGCGTAGAGGCCCGCCAGGGGGTAAGGGCTCATGGCGGCCTCCAGGGGTGCCAGGAAGAGGGGGCGCTCCTGGTAGACCTTGACCCGCACCGCCTCGGCGAAGCCCGCGTGGGGGATGGCGGTGACGAACTCCGCCCGACCCCCCTCCACCACCCACTCCGGCTGGCGCACGTAGGGCACCCCCTTGCGCCGCACCACGGGGGTGCAGGCCGCCAGGGCCAAAAGGCCCATGGCCAAAACTCCCCTGCGGCTTACGGGGCCAAAGGGAAACTCCTCCCGGAAAAGCTCCTTCTCCAGGGCGTCCTCAAAACCACGTCGCGTCTCCATGCTTCCCCCTAACGGTGGCAGGTGTTGCAGCTGGTCAAGGCCTCGGCGGAACGCACCTGATGAAGCGCCCTAAGCTTCTTGCCCAGCGCCGGGTCCGGGGCGTAGGCCATGTTCATGACCTGCTCCCTGGGCCTAAGCCGGGCCTCGGGGTTCCGGTGGCACTCCAGGCAGAACTTCATGGTGAAGGCCTGGGGCTGGTAGACCACGACCATCTGGTCCACCCGCCCGTGGCACTCGGCGCAGCCCACCCCCTTGGCCACGTGGGCCCCGTGGTGGAAGTAGACGAAGTCGGGAAGGTTGATGACCCGGTTCCAGGGAATGGGCTCCCCCGTCTCCCAGCTCCTGCGCACCAGGGCCAGGTTGGGGCTGTCGGGCTTCACGAAGGTATGGCAGGTCATGCAGGTTTCGGTGGGGGGAAGGCCCGCATAGGGCGCGTGCTCCACCGCCGCATGGCAGTAGCGGCAGGAAAGCCCTAGGCCTCCCGCATGGAAGGCGTGGCTGAAGGGAACAGGCTGCTCCACGGGCAGGGTGCGTTGCTCAAAGGCCCCCACCGCCACCCCGGAGAAAACCACCCCCAAGAGGGTAAAAACCCCAAGGACGCCACCCCAAAAGAGCCATCTAACCCAACGGTTTCGTCGCCGCATGCCACCTCCGGTCTTAAAGGCCAAGGCTACGGGCAGGGTTCCAGGGGTTCAATCAAGGGCCAGGGGTTCTTTCATAAGGAAGACAACCTCACCGGTGCCTACCCTTTAGCCAGGGCTTCTTAAGGGTAAGGTAGCGCAAAGTTAAGGGACAAATGTCCCGACACCCGGCGAACCTTGACAAGAAGGGGGCTTTTGCTAAACTAAGGCTTGCGCGTAAGGCGCGCCCTGCCGGGATGGTGGAACTGGTAGACACGCCATCTTGAGGGGGTGGTGCCCGCAAGGGCGTGCGGGTTCAAGTCCCGCTCCCGGCACCAGGAAGGCCCCAGGGGGCCTTTTTCCTTTATGCGGAAGCTTCTGGAAAGGACCCTCCTCCGCCTCGAGGACACCCGGGCCCTGGCCCAAGAGGTCCTCCCCCTCCTCCCCCCCGAAGGGGTCCTGGTCTTGGAGGGGCCCCTGGGGGCGGGCAAGACCACCTTCGCCCGCTTTCTGGCCGAGGCCTTGGGCTTTTCGGGGCGGGTGACGAGCCCCACCTACACCCTGCTCCACACCTACCCCACCCCGCAAGGCCCCCTGGTCCACGCCGACCTCTACCGCTTGAAGGAGGCCAAGGCCTTTCTCCCCCAGCTCTGGGCCGCCCGGGAAGGGGCCAGGCTCGTGGTGGTGGAATGGGGGGACCCCGAGGCCCTGGAGGCGGACTACCTCCTCCGCCTCATCCCCCAAGGGGAGGCTCGGCGGGCGGAGCTATGGCAGGTCCACCCCGGCCAGGAGGAAGGCATCTAAGAGCGCCTCCCGCCCCGCCCGGCCCGCAAAGAGGGCCACCACCTTCCCCTCCTTGTCCACCACAAAGGTCCAGGGCTGCCCCAAGACCTTGAAGCGGGCGGCCACCTCGTGGGGCTTGTCCTTCTCCGAGGCCAGAAGGGGAATGAAGCGGGGGAAGGCCTTCATGTAGCCGAGGACCACCTCCTTGGTGTCCTTGGGCTCGCGGCTGATCACGTAGAAGGGTACCCCCGTCTCCTCCGCCACCCGGTGGAGGCCGGGGAACTCCGCCTTGCACACCGGGCACCAGCTGGCCCAGAAAACGATGGCCGCAGGCTTCTTCATGTTGGCTGGGGTTACGGGGTTGCCCTTGGGGTCCAGGAGGAGGAAGTCGGGGAGGAGCTGGCCCGGCTGCACGGCCCAGGCCAGGGCGAAGAGAACCAGGAGGAAGTAGAGGGCGCCTCGCTTGCCCATGCTCCCATTTTCCCACCCGGGGAGAGGGGATATGTAAACCCCCTCACCTTGGCCGCCGCCAGCGCCGGAGGTCGTGGTCGGGCCAGATGCCATCGGCCACCAGGTGGAGCCACTGGGAGAGGTAATAGCCGAGAAGCCCCCACCCCAGGGCCTCCCGCGGCCAAGCGGGGGGCCTGAGGGCGAGCTCCATCCCCAGGAAGGCGGCCAGGCCTTGCACCAGGAAGGAGGCCAGAAGAACCAGGCCCACCAGGTACCCCAAGCGGGTCAAGGGCCCCAGGATCCAGGTGTGGGAAAGGCCCCGGTGGCGGAAAAGCCAGCCGTAGGGAAGCCATAGGAGGCCCAAGAGGCCCCAACGGCGCTGGGCCCGAACCCCCCTCTCCGCTAGGTCCAGGTCCGGGGAGAGGAGGAAGGTGCCCCCCAGGTAGGCCAGGGCGAAGGCCAGGGCCCTGGGCTCCTCCGGCTCCCCTCCGTAGGCCAGGTAGGCCAGGGCCCCCCCGCCCAGCACCGTCAGGTTGATGGCCTCGTGCACGCGCCCCGAGGGCATGGGGCCATGGTACCCCTAGAGGGCGGGGAGGGCAAAGCGCTCCCCCGCGGAAAGGACGTCCACCCTTAGCCCCTTCACCCCGCGGCCCGTGAACTCCGCTCCCCCGGCGTCCACCAGGGTCACCCCTCCCGCCCAGACCTCTCCCAGCCCCTTCAGAAGGCGGAGAGCGGTGTTCTCCAAAAGACCCAGGCCCATGAGGTCGGGGTTATCGGCCACCAGGCGGGAGAGGGCCAGGAAGCGCCCCCGCTCCTCCACCCGGGGCAGGAGGACCAACCCCCGGAGGAGGGAAAGCCCCCAGGCGGCCCGCACCTCCCCCTCCAGGGAGTAAAAGGCGGCGTCCCCCAAGAGGCCTGCGGCCTCCCCCAGGGCCACCACCCCCCCTCCCTGGCGGTAGACCTCCAGGAGGGCCTGGAGCACCAGGCTCCCCCGGATGAGGTCCAAGAACTCCGGCAGGCCATGGGCGGCCAGGAGGACCAAGGGGCTTTCCGCCACGGCCCGGGCCACCTCCGGGTCAAAGGCCTCTTCCCGCCGCCTCAGGTGGAGAACCCGGCCCCGCCGCAGGCCCAGGTTGCGGTAGGCGAGCCTCCAGGCTTCCGCCAGGTCCCGCAAGGGGAAGGGGACCAGGAAAAGCGCCTCCCCCCTCGCCTCCTCCAGAAGCCTGGCCTCCACGGGGCGCAAGGCCCCCCGCAGGGGATCGGCGGTGAGCAAGGCGAAGAATCCCTGGCGCATGCTGGCCTCCTATGTTCTTAGGGTAGCGCGCTCCTCATGAAAGGGAAAGGGCGGTGTGCTAAACTGGGGGGCGTGGCCGCGATGGTATCCCCCCCGGGGGCTTTTTCCAAGGACAAGAAGCGGGCCATCCTCGAGGCCACCTTGGAGGTTCTCCGGGAGATGGGGCTTTCCGGGCTCAAGATGGAGGAGGTGGCCCGGAGAGCGGAGGTGGGCAAGGGCACCATCTATCTCTACTTCCGCGACAAGAAGGACCTCCTCAGGAACCTGGTGGAGGAGCGAACCTGGGCCTTCTACCGGGAGGTGGAAGAGGTGGTGCGCCTGCGGGCGCCCTTTTTTACGCGCCTAGAAGCCCTTCTCAAGAGGCGCCTGGACTGGATCGCGGAGTGGCGGGGTCTCTGGGCCGCGGTAGCCCGGGAGGCCATGGAGGACCCCACCCCCTGGCTTAAAGGGCTCCACCAGCACTACCTGGACCTCCTGGAGGAGCTGGTGCGAAGCGGCCAGGCGGAAGGGGCCGTGCGGCCGGAGCTCTCCCCCAAAGCCACCGCCGCGGTGATCGCGGCCTTGGGGTGCAACCCCCAGCTGGAGGTGGATGCTTACTTGGAGCACCTCGTCCTGGTGCTCCGGAAAGGAGTGGCGCCGTGAAAGAGTTCCGTCCCGGCGACAAGGTGGTCTTGCCCCCTTACGGGGTCGGGGTGGTGGCGGGCATCGCCCAGCGAAGCGTGAGCGGCATCAACCGGGCCTACTACCAGGTGGACTTCCCCGGTTCCCGCTCCAAGGCCTACGTACCCGTGGAGGCCCCCCAGAGCGTGGGCATGCGCAAGGCCCTCTCCCCGGAGGAGGTGCCGGTCATCCTGGACCTCTTGAAGAACGGGCGCATGCCCTTGCCCAAGCAGTGGGCCGCCCGGCACCGCAAGACCAGCGAGATCCTGGCGGACGGAAACCCTTACCGCATCGCCCAGATGGCGGGGCAACTCCGGGCCTGGGAGCTGGAGCGGGGCCTGCCCGACCTGGACCGCCAAGCCCTGAGGCGGGCCATCTACCTCCTGGCCGAGGAGGTTTCCCAGACCTTGGAGATCAGCGTGCAGGAGGCCAAGCGCCTCTTTGAGGAGGCGTGGGGCGAGGAGCTGAACTGATGCCACCCCATGCCGGCTCGCGCCGGCACGGGGTGAAATCAGAGGAGGAGGCTCCAGGTCTTTTTCTCCATCTCCAGGATGCGCTCCAGGTAGCGCCGGACCAGGGCCAGGTCCAGGCCCTGAAGCTGGCCCTGGGCCATGACCTCCAGGTCAAAGAGCACCGCCTGGAACTCGGGGGCAGACCAGTGCTCGGAAAGCTCCTGCCAGGGGCCTTCCCCCTCCACGTGGGCGTTCCAGGCCTCCAGGAAGAGGCGGTTCAGGAAGTAGAAGAAGACCAGGCGGTAGGGGTAGGGCAGGGCCGCCATCTCGGAGAGGAGGGCGATGTACTCCCGCCGCACCGGGTGGACCGCCCCTCGGGGGTCGGCCCCCTGGGCAAGGAGCCAGTCCAGCTCCTCCACCGTGGCCAGGAGGGCCTGGACCAGGGGGAGGCGGTGCGCCTGGGGCGCGTCCGCCAGGAGCCCCACCTGGTAGCGGTACAAGGCCTCCACGAAGGGGAAGTCCTGCTTTAGCCAGAAGACAAACCGCTCCCGGTCCCAGCGGATGGGCAGGGCCTTGATCTCCTCCAAGGCCTCGGGGCAACAGCCGAACATCTCTTCAATGGGGCGCACGCTTCCCTCCCAACACGCCCTGCCGGGCGTAACCCATGTGCCTGAGGGCTTGCACCGCCTCCTCAGCGTGCTCTGGGCCCTCAGCAAAGCCGAAGAAGGCGCTGCCCGAGCCGGACATGAGCACGCCCCAAAGCCCCAGGTCCTTCAGCCTGGCCTTGACCTCCTTAAGCTCGGGGTAGAGGCGGAAGGCGGGGGCCTCGAGGGCGTTCCAATAGGGGGGTTCCCGCCCCTGCTCCAGGGCCGCCACGATCTCCGCCACGGGAAGCTCGGGACCGAAGTCGTGGGGTTTCACCTCCCCGTAGACCCTGGGGGTGGAGAGGCGCAGGCCGGGGGCGAAGACCACCACGGGCAAGGGCGGGAGGATGAGGGGCTTGAGCCTTTCCCCCACCCCCCGGGCCTCCGCCGCCCCCCCCAGGAGGAAGAAGGGCACGTCCGCCCCCAGGGACCGGGCCAGGGCCAGGAGGTCCACCTCCGCCGGATAGAGTGCCTTCAGCCCCAAGAGCACCTGGGCGGCGTCCGAGCTACCCCCGCCCAGGCCCGCCCCCTCGGGCAGGGCCTTCTCCAAAACGATGCGCACGCCCCCGGGCCATCCCGCGGCCTGGAGGTAGGCCTCCGCCGCGCGGTAGGCCAGGTTTCTCCGCCCGTAGCGGCCCCGGAAGGCGATGCCCTCGGGGATGGGCTCCAGAAGGAGCCGGTCCCCGAAGGAGAGGGCGGCGAAGAGGGTGTGGAGCTCGTGGTAGCCGTCGGGCCGCCTCCCCAAGAGGGAGAGGCCCAGGTTCACCTTGGCCACGGCTAGCCGCTCCATGCCCTCGCCAGCGCCTCCGCCAGGGGGAGGTCCTCCGGGTAGGTGATCTTGAAGGCCGTCCGCTCCCCTTCCACCAGGGCCACGGGGTAGCCCAGGGCCCGCACCAGCTGGGCATCGTCGCTGGCGGCAAGCCCCCGCTTGCGGGCGTGGGCGTGGGCCTCCCGCAAGAGGGCGGTGAAGAAACCCTGGGGGGTCTGCACCAGGCGCAGGGCCTCCCGGGGCACCACCTCCCCATAGGCCCCCTCCTCGGGGCGGACCAGGGTGTCGGGGACGGGCAAAACCGGCACCGCCGCCCCCGTGGCCCGGGTAGCCCGCAACACCCGCTCCACCAAGGCGGGGCTCACGAAGGGCCGGGCCACGTCGTGCACCAGCACCAGGGGCAGGCTTGCCGCCTCCAGGAGGCGGGCCACGGACTCCTGCCGCGTCCTGCCCCCCTCCAGGAAGGTGGCCCTAAGGCCCTCCGGGGGCCTGGCCCCCGGCGGCAGGGCCACCAGCACCTCCGCCGCCTCCCGGAAGGCCTGAAGCGTCCACTCCAAAAGGCTCTTCCCCCCCACCCGGAGGAAGGCCTTCGGGCCCAGGCCGAGCCGCTCCCCGTTCCCGGCGGCGGGGATGAGAACGGAAACCTCCACGTTGCCCATGGTAGCATGGGCCGCGTGAGCGCCTGGGAAGCCCTTCTCCTGGGGTTCGTGGAGGGCCTGACGGAGTTCCTGCCCGTCTCCTCCACCGGCCACCTGACCCTCCTCTTTCACCTCCTGGACCTGCCCATAGAGACCGAGGCCTTCCTGAAGACCTTCCTCATCGCCATCCAGCTCGGGGCCATCCTGGCCGTCCTCCTTCTCTACGGAAGGCGCTTCCTGGTGGACAAGGACCTCTGGGTGCGCATCGGCGTGGCCTTCGTGCCCACGGCGGTGATGGGCTTCCTCTTCTACCCCCTCATCAAGGGGGCCATCCTGGGCAAGGACGGCATCGTGGTCTTCTTCCTCTTCTTCGTGGGCCTCCTCCTCCTCCTGGCCGACCGGCTGGCGGAACGGGCCCGGTACGGGGACGTGAAGGAACTCCCCCTCCTCCAGGTGGCCTGGATCGGCTTCTTCCAGGGGCTCGCCGCCCTCTTCCCCGGCACGAGCCGGAGCGGGGCCACCATCCTGGGAGGGCTCCTCCTGGGCCTAAAGCGGAAGGCGGCCGCGGAGTTCAGCTTTCTCCTGGCCCTGCCCACCATGCTGGCGGCCGTGGGCTACGACCTGCTAAGGAGCGTCCAGGAGGTGCCGAAGGAGGGCTGGGAACTCCTCCTGTTGGGCTTCGTCGCCGCGATGGTGACCGCCCTCTTCACCGTGCGGGGCATGCTCCTCCTGGTGGAGCGGTGGGGGTTCCGCCCCTTCGCCTACTACCGCATGGGCCTGGCCCTGGTCTACGCCTACTTCTTCCTACGCTAGGGCCAAGACCCGGTCTAAGGCCTCCAGGAAAGCCTGGTAGCGCTCCTTGCGGGCCCCTTCCCCCATGAGGCCGAGCCGGAGCACCTGGCCCCGGGTGAGGCCGATGCCCCCGGCCACCGCCACCCCCTCCCTGTACAAGGCCCCCACCAGGCGGTCCGCCTCCACCCCTTCCGGGGGGCGCACCACCAGGACCGTGGGCAGGGGGCTCGCCTTGGGGTAGGGGCGGAAGCCCCGCTCCTCCAGGGCCTTAAGAACCCAGGCGTAGACCTCCCGGGCGCGTTTTTCCCGGGCCTCTAGGCCCTCCTCCAGGACCAGGTCCAAGGCCTCGAGGAGGGCGTAGTGGAGGAGAACCGGGGTGGTATGGTGGTACCCGCCCCGCTCCCAGTGCTCCGCCACCCTGGCGAGGTCCAGGTACCAGCCCCGCTTGGCGGTGAAGGCCTTGCGCCCTTCGGCGGAAAGGGCGATGGGGGCGAGGCCAGGCGGGGCGGAGAGGCACTTCTGGCTTCCCGTGAAGGCGTAGTCCACCCCCATGCCCCGCATGGAGAAGGGGAGCATCCCCAAGGTGGTGACGGCATCCAGGAAGAAGAGGGCCCCGGCCTCCTTGGCCAGGGCCCCGATGGCCTCCGCGGGGTTCAGGACGCCGGTGGAGGTCTCCCCGTGCACCAGGGCCACCATGCGGTAGCGCCTCCGCCGTAGCTCCCGGCCCACCGCCTCGGGGTCCACGGGCTCCCCCGGGGGAAACTCCAAGATGGTGGGCTCGAGGCCGTGCAGGGCCGCCATCTCCGCCACCCGCTGGGAGAAGGCCCCGTTCACCAGCACCAGGACCGGACCCCGGTCCAGGTTGGCGAGCCCCGCCTCCATGCCCAAGCTCCCCGAGCCCGCCAAGGCCGCCACCAAAGCCCCCTCGCCGGGGTCAAAGAGGGCCCGCAGGCGCTCCTGGATGGCCCGGTTCACCGCCAGGACCTCGGGGTCCAGGTGGCCGCGCACGGGGCGCAGGAGGGCCTTTTGCACGCGTTCGGGGATGGGGGTGGGTCCGGGGGTCAAGAGCAGCATCCTCGTGCCTCCTCAAAAGCCGAGGCCCCCGCGGGCAAACCCGGGGGGGCCCTTCCCGAAGGAAGGGGCCCCCTACCGGATAGCTCGCAGGAGCCTCATTGCCGGGTACTTTAGCAAAACCCCCTTCCCTTGTAAAGTGCTAGCTGGATGAAGGACTACTACGCCATCCTGGGGGTGGGCCGGGAAGCCACCCAGGAGGAGATCAAGAAGGCCTACCGTCGGCTCGCCCTCCAGTACCACCCCGACAAAAACCCCGGGGACAAGGAGGCGGAGGAGCGCTTCAAGGAGATCAACGAGGCCTATGCCGTCCTCTCCGACCCCGAGAAGCGGGCCCAGTACGACCGGGGGCTTCTGGGCGAGCCCGGCTTCCAGACCGAGGACCTCTTTGACCTCTTCGCCCAGGTCTTCGGCTTCCGCACCCCCCGGGCCGCCCCCAGGGGGGAGGACCTGGAGGCCCAGGTGGAGGTGGAACTCCCGGACCTCCTGCGGGGCAAGGAAGCGGAGGTGGCCTACACCCGCCTGGTGCCCTGCGAGGCCTGCCAGGGCCAGGGAGGCAGGCGGGTGGCCTGCCCCACCTGCGGCGGCCGGGGCGTGGTGGAGACCTACCGCCAGGGCCTCTTCGGGGCCTTCGTGCACCGGTCCACCTGCCCCCACTGCAAGGGCCAGGGCCACCTCCTGGCCGAGGCCTGCCCCGCCTGCCGGGGCCGGGGCCGCGTGGCCCGGGAGGAGCGGATCACGGTGAAGATCCCCCCGGGTATGGGGGAGGAGCACCTCCTCCGGGTACCCGGGTACGGCAACCTGGGCCCGGGTGGCCCCGGGGACCTCTACGTGCGCCTTAAGGTGCGCCCCCACCCCCACCTGGAGCGGGAGGGGGTAGACCTGGTCTACCGCCTGAAGATCGGCCTGGCCCAGGCGGCCCTGGGGGCCCGGGTGGAGGTGCCGGGCCTGGAAGGCCCCATCCCCTTGGACCTCCCTCCCGGCACCGGGCACGGGGAGGTGTTCGAGCTCCCCGGGGAGGGCCTCCCCCACCCCGGGGGCCGGGGCCGGGGAGCCCTGCGGGTGGTGGTGGAGCTCAAGGTGCCGAAGAAGCTCTCCCCCAGGGCCAAGGAACTCCTCCGGGCCTACGCGGAGGAGGTGGGGGAGGAAGTGGCCCCCGAGGGCTTCTGGGAAAGGCTCAAGGGGTTCTTCCGCAAGTAGGCCCCCCGTGGTATAGTGAGGTATTCCGGGTCGCTTCAGGGTGGCCCCACAGGGTCTAAAGCAACCCCTAAAGTCCCGGATACGGGCCCTCGGGTCCGGAAGAGAAGGAGCGGTATGCAGAAGGGTCGGGTCAAGTGGTTCAACGCGGAGAAGGGCTACGGCTTCATTGAGCGCGAGGGGGACACGGACGTGTTCGTCCACTTCAGCGCCATCAACGCCAAGGGGTTCCGCACCCTGAACGAGGGCGACATCGTCACCTTTGACGTGGAGCCGGGCAAGAACGGCAAGGGCCCCCAGGCGGTGAACGTCACCGTGGTGGAGCCGGCCCGCAGGTAAAAAGCCCCCGAGGCCGCCCCGGGGCTAGCCCCGGGGCGGCCTCCTTTCATCACCCACCTCTCAGGGAAGGAAGGGTAGCATGGGGGGGATGCAGACCCTACGCCTAAGCCTTCGCCCCGTGCTCCCCGAAGACGCTCCCCTCCTGCACCAGCTTTTCCTGCAAAGCCCCGGCTATTTCGCCTTGATCGGGATGGAACCCCCCACCCTCGAGGACGTGGTCCAGGACCTCCGCACCCTGGCAAAGGACGAGCGCCGCCGGGCCTTCCTGCTCCTTCTGGAGGAGGAGGCCGTGGGCTACCTGGACTACAAGCTCCACTACCCCGAACCCGAGGACGCCACCTTGAGCCTTCTCCTCATCCGCGAGGACCGCCAGGGCCAGGGGCTGGGGCAGAGGGCCCTCAAGTACCTCGTGGGCCACCTGGCGGGGATGGCGCGGCTTTACGCGGTGGTCTACGGCAACAACGCCCGGGCCAAGGCCTTCTTCCAGGGCCAGGGCTTTCGCCACGTGAAGGACGGGGGGCCAGCCCTGAGCTGGTACGTGCGGGAGCTTTAATGCCACCCCATGTCGGCTTAAGCCGATACAGGGCCAAAAGGGAAAACCCCACCCCTTGGGTGGGGGGCAAAGCCAGGGGCAGGGGCCTACCCTAGCCCGGCCAGCTTGCGGTTCTTCTCGATGTAGGACTTCCACTGCTCGGGAACGTCCTCCTCGGGGAAGATGGCGTTCACCGGGCAGGCGGGCACACAGGCCCCGCAGTCGATGCACTCCTCGGGGTGGATGTAGAACTGGTCCCCCCCGTCGTAGATGCACTCCACAGGGCACACCTCCACGCAGGACTGGTCCTTAACGCCGATGCAGGGCTCACAGATCACGTGCGGCATCCTTCACCTCCCGAGCAACCGCTCCCCCCTATTTTAGGCCAGCCGGCCTCCTGTCAACGGCCTAGACCCCGAGGTGACGGAAGAAGGCCTCGCGGGAAAGGGCCCCCAGCACCTCCTCGCCCCGCACCACCAGGACCAAGGGCTGCCGGAGAAAGAGGGGGTAAAGCTCGCTCACCGCCACCTCCGCCTCCACGCTGGGCACCTCCTCCAGGGGCAGGATGTGGTCGGAGAGGCCCAAAAGCCCCACAGGACGCCCCTCCTGCACCAGGAGGGCCACCCCCCGGCCCTCGTAGGCCTCGAGGGCCTCCACCCGGGGCAGGGGCTTGGCCAGGCGCCGGGCCGGGGTGGGCCAGACCAGCCCGGCGGTGAGCAGGGTGGTGCAGGGCACCCGCACCGCCTTCTTGGCCAGGTAGAGGGAGAACGTAAAGACGAGGAGGAAGGCCAGACCCTCCAATAGGCCGAAGAAGTTGAAGCTTCCCCAGCCCAAGCGGCCCCCGCCCCCCAGGAGGGCGTGGACGAGGTAGGAGGAAAGAAGCCCTAGGACCAGGGCGGCCAGGTAGGCGAAAAGCCCGGCCAGGCGGAGCTCCTTCACCGTGCGCATGGGCTTAGCTTACCAGGTCCGCCTCCCGGTCCACGTCCACCCCCACCTCGGGGAAGGGGGTGAGGAGGGCCCGGGCCTCCACCCCCAGAATCCTCCCCGCCCGCGCCTCCAGTTCGGCCACGGAGAGCCGCCCCAGAAGGAGCTTAAGAAGGACGTCCAGGCCGATCATTCGGGCCAGGGCCAGGGGCCTTTTCCTTAGCGCCACCACCCGCTTGGCCAAGGGGAGGGCTTGGAAGAAGAGGGCTCTGTCCAAAAGCACCAGGTTGCCCCCGGTGAAGGTGCCCTCCCTGAGCCGGGCATAGGTGCGCTTCGTGTGGGGAAAGCGGGCCTCCACCCTTTCCTTGGGCACGATGGGGTAGACCAAGGCGGCCGCAGGGGCCCTTTCCAGGACGAAGCGCACGGCCTCGGGGGTGAGGTGGGGGATGTCCGCGGTGGCCACCAGCACCCGGCCCTCCACGTGGGCCAAGGCGGCCTCGAGGTTGGCGAGCAGGCTTCCCTGGTCCTCGAGGCTTAGCCGGGGAGGGGGGGAAAGCCCCGGGTTCTCCCCCACGTAGACCACGCTGAGGCCCGCCTTTTCCAGGGCCTCCAGCACCCACTCCGCCATGGGCCTCCCCCGGTAGGGCACCAAGGCCTTGCTCCTCACCCCGTACTTCTCCGCCCAGGGCTCCTTGCCCCCCGCCAGGACGATGGCCTCCATGCCCCCATGCTACCCCCCATCCTGGCTCTGCCAGGATGGGGGGCCCTCGAGGGCCATGGGGCTAAAGGGGCTTAAGCTCGATCCGAAGCACCTGGTTGCCCGTGAGGCGGAGGCTCTGCACCCAGGTGCGGTAGCCCCTGGCCACCAGGGTGAGCTCGTGGTCGCCATGGGGGACCTCGAGGCGCAGGTAGCCCCCGCGGGCCAGGCCCACCTCCTCCCCGTCCAGGAAGACCCGGGCCTCCACGTTCAGGTAGAGTTCCAGGACCGCCCGCACGGGAAGGAGCTCCACGAAGAGGCGCAGGCTCTCCCCGGGGCGCACCTCCACCTGGGCCCGGTACTCCGCATACCCGGGGGCCAGGACCCGGACCTCGTGCTGGCCGGCCTCCAGGGCCACCCGCAAGGGCGCCCGGCCCATGGGGCGCCCGTCTATGTAGACCTCGGCTCCCTCAGGCCGGGCCTCCAGGTACACCTCCCCGGTGCGGAGGGGCCTGAGGCTTGCGGCAAGACGGGTCTCCCGGCCCCTTTCCACCCGCACCGTGGCCTGATAGGGCTCGTACCCCGGGGCCCGGAGCTCCACCCGGTAGGTGCCCTCGTTCAGGGTGAGGCGCAGGGGGGTGCGGCCCTGGAGGCGGCCCTCCAGGTAGACCTCGGCCCCGGAGGGGCTGGACTCCAAGAAAAGGGTGCCGGTGCGGGGAAGGGGGGTAAGGCGCACGTCCAGCCGGGTGGTCTCCCCCCGGCGCACCTCCACCTGGGCCCGGTAGGTCTCGTAGCCCGAAAGCCTAAGCTCCACCTGGTACCGGCCCTCGGGGAGGCTCAGGGCGAGGGGGGTGCGGCCGCGCAGGGCCCCGTTCACGTGGACCTCGGCCCCGGAAGGGGTGGAGGCGATGGAAAGCGTGCCCGGCCTCACCTCCGGCACCAGCTGGGCGAAGACCTGCACCCGCTCCCCGGGCCTGGGGTTTACCGTCACCCGGTAGGGCTGGTAACCCACAAGCCTGAGCTCCACCTCGTGCCGCCCGGGGTTCACGGAGAGGGTCAGGGGGGTGCGGCCCTGGAGGCGGCCGTCCAGGTAGACCTCGGCCCCCTGCGGCCGGGAGTCCACCCCCAGGGTGGCCGTGGCCGGGGCGGGGGGCGGGGCCGTGATCCGGCCCACGAAGTAGCGGGCCACGTCCGTGACCCAGTCCTTGGCGGGCACGGGCTCGATCACGATGGAGAGGGCCCGGGCCAGGCCCTCAGCCCCCTGGACCCGCACCCGGTTCCCCTCCACGTCCAGGATCTCCCCCAAGGAGAGGGGCCTGCGGCTGGCCACCGCCAGGATGCGGTCCTCCCCCTCGGGACCGGTTACCGTGTAGCGGTAGCGGCCCCCCTCCGGGGGAAAGCGCCGGGTCTCCCCCGCCCGCAGGAAGTTGTCCCGCTCAAAGGCGTTGGGGAGAATGGGGTCAATGCGCCCGTCGGCGTTGATGTTGAAGAGGTAGACATAGGCGTCCTGGTTGACGCTCACGTAGATGTAGATGGGCTCGCCCACCTGGTAAAGGGCGTTCCCCCGCTTGCCCGGGTCCTTGTCCACCCAGACCCTCACCTGAAGGTCCGTGGGCACCGGGTTCACGATGATCCCCTGGGGACTCATCTGCTGGGCCAAGGCCGCCCCCAGACCCAGAAGCGCGAGAAGGAGTTTCCGCATCTTCCTCACCTCCGCCCTCAGCCTAGGGCATCCCTGTGAAAATCCCGAGGGAGAAGGGACAAGGAACCTTAAGGCTCCGCGTAAGCCCCCAAGGCGCGGAAGCGGCGGTAGCGGTCCTGGTAGAGGGCCTCCGGGGAGAGGCCCTTGAGTTCCTCCAGGGTCCTTAGAAGGGCCTCCTTGATGTTTTGGATGGCCTTCCCGGGGTCCTTGTGGGCCCCGCCCTCGGGCTCGGGGACGATGGCGTCCACCACCTTCTGGGCCAGGAGGTCCTCTGCGGTGAGCTTCAAGGCCTCGGCGGCCTTGGGGGCCTCCTTGGCGTCCCGCCAGAGGATGGCGGCGCAGGACTCGGGGCTGATCACCGAGTACCAGGCGTTCTCCAGGATGAGGACCCGGTTGGCCACCCCGATGGCCAAGGCCCCCCCGCTTCCCCCCTCCCCCAGGATGAGGGCGATGGCGGGCACCTTGAGGCGGCTCATCCGCTGGATGCTCTGGGCGATGACCCAGGCCTGGCCCCGCTCCTCCGCGGACACCCCGGGGTAGGCCCCAGGGGTGTCGATGAAGCTGAGGAAGGGGTAGCCGAAGCGGTCCGCCAGGTCCATGAGGCGCATGGCCTTGCGGTACCCCTCGGGGTGGGGCATGCCAAAGTTGCGCTGGAGGTTTTCCTTGGTGTCCCGCCCCTTTTGGTGGCCCACCACCACCACCTTCTCCCCCTCCAGGTAGGCGAGCCCTCCCACGATGGCGGGGTCATCGGCGAAGGCCCGGTCCCCGTGGAGCTCGATGAAGTCCTGAAAGGCCTTCTCCAGGACATCCAAGGTGGTGGGCCGCCCCTGGGCCCGGGCCAGCTGCACCCGTTGCCAGGGGGTGAGGTTGGCGTAGGTCTCCTGCTTGAGCCGGGCCAGGCGCTCCTCCAGGAGGCGGATCTCCGCCTCGAGGTCCACCCCTGTGGCGCGGGCGGTCTCCTTGAGTTCGGCGATGCGTTTTTCCAGCTCCAGGATGGGCTTCTCAAACTCCAGGGGCATAGGGTACTCCCGGGTGCAGGTGGCGAAGGACCTGGACCAACTCCACCTTGAGCCGGCGGCGATCCGTGACCCGGTCCACCATGCCGTGCTTCAAGAGGAACTCCGACCGCTGGAACCCCTCGGGAAGCTCCTGCCGGATGGTCTGGCGGATGACCCTAGGCCCGGCGAACCCGATCAGGGCTCCGGGCTCGGCGAAGATGACGTCGGCCAGGGCGGCGAAGCTGGCGGTGACCCCGCCCGTGGTGGGGTCGGTGAGAACGGCCACGTAGGGGAGGCGCTTTTCCCAGAGGCGATCCAGGCTCATCACCGTCTTGGCCATCTGCATGAGGGAAAGGGCCGCCTCCTGCATCCTGGCCCCCCCCGAGGCGGCCACGATGACGAGGGCCCTCCCCTCTGCCGCCGCCCGTTCTGCCCCCCGGGCGATCTCCTCCCCCACCACGCTCCCCATGGACCCCCCGGCGAAGGCGTAGTCCATCACGAGGAGCACCGCGGGCACCCCCCCGATCTGGCAGGTGCCCCCCAGGATGGCATCGGGCCTGCCCGTTTCCTTCTGGTAGGCGAGGAGGCGCTCCGCGTAGGGCTTGGTGTCCACGAAGCCCAGGGGGTCCAGGGGCCGGAGCCTTGTGGTCTCCTGGAAGGTGCCCGGGTCGGCCAGCATGGCCACCCGCTCCCCGGCGGGAAGGCGGTGGTGGTGGCCGCACTTGGGGCAGACGTAGAGGTTTTCCCGGAACTCCTTCTTGTAAAGCTGGGCCCCGCAGGCCTCGCACTTGGTCCAAAGCTCCGGGACATCCCGGTTCTCCCCGCTGGGGCGTTTTCTGCGGAAAAGCCTCTCCAGGGCCATCAGGCCTCCTTGGGGGCCTCGAGGGCCTTGTGCTCCCCGGCCACGCTCTGGCCGATGAAGACCGCCCCCGCCTCCACGTCCAGGGCCTGGGCCCGCACGGTGCCGGTGAAGCGGGCGGTCTTGGAAAGGGAGACCCTCCCCGCCACCAGGTCGGCCCGGACCTCCCCGTGAATCTGGACCGCCTGGGCCTCCACCCTTTCCCCTTCCACCCGGCCCGTGCGGCCCACCTCCAGCTCCCCTTCCACGTAGACCGAGCCCCGCACCAAGCCGTCTATGCGGACCTGGCCCTTGGCCTTCAGGTCCCCCTGGACCTCGGTGTCCGGGCCCAGGTAGGTGAGAACCCCCTGTTTCCTGCCAAACATCCGCCCCATTTTACCGGTGGGCGAGGGGGGGGTCCAGGTAGGGCCTGGGGTCCAAGGGGGTGCCGTGGCGGTAAACGGCGTAGTGCAGGTGGGGGCCGGTGGAGCGGCCCGTGGAACCCACGTAGCCCAGGACCTGCCCCCTTTCCACCCGCTGCCCCGGGCGCACCGCCAGGCGGGAAAGGTGGCCGTAGAGGCTCTGGTAACCCTCCGCGTGGTCCAAGAGGACGGCCAGGCCATAGGGGCCCATCCACCCCGCCCGGGCCACCACCCCGGTTCCCGTGGCGTAAACGGGAGTCCCGTAGGGGGCGGCAAAGTCCAGGCCGTCGTGGAACTCCCACCCGGGGCCGAAGGGGTTTCTCCGCAGGCCAAAGGGGGAACTCACGCCCCCGTGCCCCCGCAAGGGCAGGCCCAAGGGGCGGCTTCGTTCCACCTCCAGGGTGCGCTCCAGGGCGGGGGCCACCTCCTGAAGCTGGTTCCTCAGGTCCAAGACCGCGGCCCGCACCTCCGCCCAGGCCCCCATGGCCCCGCCCCCTTGCCCCCCCGCCTGGTAGCGCACGGGCCGGGCGTTCAGGGGGGAAAGCCCCGCCCGGCGGCGGAGCTCCTCTATGGCCTTCCTGAGCTCCTCCAGCTCCTTTTTGGTGCGGGCCGCCTCCTGGGTAAGGGTTTCCTTCTGGGTCCTCTCCGCCTCCAAGGCCAGGGAAAGCCTCCTGGCCTCCTGGGCAAGGGCCCGAAGGCGGGCCTCCAGGGCCCGGGCCTCCCGGCTCTTGTGCCAGAAGTAGAGGTTGGCCCCGGACCACAGGCCGAGGAGGGCGAGGAAAAGGAGAAGCGCCCATCCCGGCAGGGAAAGGGCGCGGCTCCCCCCGCCGCTTCGGGCCAGGAGGAGGGTGTAGCGCACGGGCCGCCTTTTCATCCCTGGCAGTATACCAGCCCCCTCCCCCCAAGGCCCCATCTCCCCCTTCGTCCTGGGAGATGGGAGAGTCCGGCGCCAGGCTCTTTGGCCAGCCCGCTAGGGCTTCGCGGGAACCTTTTTGGGGCCTCCACTCTGAGGTACTTAGACCACCTCGAGGACCAGGGGCAGGGGCCTGGCCTCCTCCCCCAGGGCGTAGGCCTCCCGCAGGTGCCCGAGGGCCTCCTCCAGGCCCCGGCCCCGGTGGTAGACCAGGGCCAGGGCCTCTCCCCGCTCCACCCGGTCCCCGGGCTTTTTGAGGAGGTAGACCCCCACCCCGTGGTCGATGGCCTCCCCTTTCCGCCTCCGCCCCCCGCCCAAGGCGAGGACGGCGAGGCCCACCCGGTAGGCGTCCACCTCCCGCACCACGCCTTCCTCCTGGCTCAAAAGGGGAAGCTCCTCCCCCAAGGGGAGGAGGGAGAAGTCCTCCACCACCCGGGGATCCCCCCCTTGGGCCTCGAGGAAGGCGCGGAACTTCTCCAAAGCGGCCCCGGTCTCCAGGGCCTTCCGGGCGAGGGCAGGGTCCAGCCCTTCAAGCTTCAAGGCCTCCTCCGCCAGGGCCAGGGCCACCGCCAGGAGGTCCCCAGGGCCCTCCCCCTTAAGGGCCGCGATGGCCTCCCGCACCTCTATGGCGTTGCCCACCGCTTGTCCCAGGGGGGCCTCCATGGAGGTGAGGAGGGCCCGCACCCTCCTTCCCGCCCCCTGGCCGATGGCCACCATGGTCTTGGCCAGGAGGCGGGCCTCCTCCCGGGTCTTCATGAAGGCCCCCCGGCCCACCTTCACGTCCAAGACGATGCTCCGCGCTCCCGCCGCCAGCTTCTTGCTCATGATGGAGCTGGCGATCAGGGGGACGCTCTCCACCGTGGCCGTCACGTCGCGCAGGGCGTAAAGCTTCCCGTCCAGGGGGGCGAGGTCCGGGCTCTGGGCGGCGATGACCAGGCCAACTTTCCGGGCCAGCTCCAAAAACTCCGCCTCCGTCATCTCCCCCCGCCAGCCCGGCACCGACTCCAGCTTGTCTACGGTCCCCCCGGTGTGGGCCAGGCCCCGGCCCGACATCTTGGCCACCGTGCACCCGCTTGCGGCCAGGATGGGCCCCACCACCAGGCTCACCTTGTCCCCCACCCCCCCGGAGGAGTGCTTGTCCACGGGATGGGGAAGGCCGGAAAGGTCCAAAACCTTCCCCGAGCGGGCCATGGTCTCGGTGAGCCAGAGGGTCTCCTCCAGGTCCAGGCCCCGCAGAAAGGCCGCCATGAGCCAGGCGGAAACCTGGTAGTCCGGCACCTCGTCCCGGAGGTAGCCCAGGAGGAAGGCCTCGAGGTCCTCCCGGCGGTGCTTCATCCCTTCCCGCTTCTCCCGGATAAAGAGCACGGGGTTCATGGGCCCATGCTACGCTAAGGCCATGGCCACCCGGTACCGGTTCGAGCTGGAGGAGTACGAAAGGCTCTTCCGGGGGGTACGGGACGTGGAGCTTTTGGCAGGGGAGGTCTACCGGATGAGCCCCATCGGTCCCAAGCACGCCTGGAGCGTGGCCCGGCTTAACCGCCTCTTCACGGAAGCCCTGGGGGATCGGGCCGTGGTCTGGCCGCAAAACCCCATCCGCATCCCCCCCCACTCCGAACCCCAGCCCAACCTGGCCCTTCTCCGGCCCAAAAGCTATGGGGAGGGGCTTCCCACCCCCGAGGACGTGCTCCTCCTGGTGGAGGTGGCCGAAACGAGCCTGGAGCACGACCAGGGTCTTACGCTTTCCCTCTACGCCCAGGCGGGCATCCCCGAGGTGTGGGTCCTGGACCTCCAGGAAAACCGCCTCCACGTCTACCGCACCCCCAAGGCCGGGGTATACACGGAGCACCGCATCCTCCTCCCCGGGGAGGAGGCCGAACCCCTCGCCTTCCCCGGGGTAAAGGTCCCCTGGGATTAAGCGCCAGCGCCTTGTTTCCGCCGCGCGCCTTCGGCCCTATCTCCTTCGCTGGGGCCCCCATGCCGGCCTAGGCCGGCATGGGGTGGCATTAAGCCTTCCCGACGGAGCCAAAGAGGGCCATGCGGTTTTTCACCACCTCCTTCACCGCCTCCCGGGCCGGCCCCAGGTACTTCCTCGGGTCGAACTCCTTGGGGTTTTTCCCCAGGGCTTCCCGAATGAGGGCAGTGAAGGCCAGGCGCAGGTCGGTGTCGGTGTTGATCTTGGCGATGCCCAAGGAGATGGCCTTCTTGATGTCCTCCGGGTGGATGCCCGCGGCCTCCCCGATCTCGCCCCCTGCGGCGCGGAAGCGCTCCACCAGCTCAGGGGGCACGGCGCTCGCCCCGTGGAGGACCAGGGGGGCGGGCACCAGGGCCGCGATCCGCTCCAGGCGGGGGTGGTCGATGAAGGGCCTTCCCTTCCCCTTGTAGGCCCCGTGGCTCGTGCCGATGGCCACCGCCAGGTAGTCGGCCCCCGTCCTCTCCATGAAGAGGCGGGCCTCCTCGGGGTTGGTGAGGAGGGCGTCCTTCTCGTCCACGGCCACGTGCTCCTCAATCCCCGCAAGCCGCCCAAGCTCCGCCTCCACCGTGACCCCCACCGCGTGGGCCGCCTCCACCACCCGCTTGGTCTCCCGCACGTTGGCCTCAAAGTCCTCGTGGGACTTGTCGATCATGACGCTGGTGAAGCCCTCCCTCAGGGCCCTTAGGACGCTCTCGTAGCTAGAGCCGTGGTCCAGGTGGATGGCCACGGGCACCCGGGCCTCCTGGGCCAGGGCCACCGCCATCCGGGTGAGGGCCCTTCCCCCGTACTTCAAGGCCCCTTCCGAGAGGGCCAGGATCACGGGGCTTTTCGCCTCCTCGGCGGCCTCGAGGATGGCCTGGGTCAGCTCCATGTTGTTGGTGTTGAAGGCCCCCACCCCGTAGCCCTCCGCCCGCGCCTTCTGCAGGATCTCCAAACCGGTCACCAGCATAACCGCCTCCACCCGGGATTATACCCATCCCCTTATGGAAGCGTGGAAACCCTTGGGTTGTTGGCTCCCTTGCCGCAGGAAATCCCCACCAGGCCTCCCTACCGGGGCCCCCATGCTGGCCCAAGCCAGCGTGGGGTGGTATCAGTAGGCCTGCCCCGTGGCCTTGGTGAGGAGGAGGCGGAACTCGTGGGGGCTGGTGGCGGCGGAAAGGGCGTCCTCCAAGGAGATGAGGCCCTGGGTGTAGAGCTCCACCAGGTGCTGGTCAAAGGTGCGCATGCCATGGATGGCCCCCTCCATCATGGCCTCCTTGATCTGGGGCGTCTTGTCCTCGTCCTTGATGAGCTCGCGCACATAGGGGGTGGCGATGAGCACCTCGAGGGCCAAGACCCGCCCCGTGCCGTCCGCCCGGGGCAAAAGGCGCTGGGAGAGGATGCCGAGAAGGGACTCCGCCAGGAGGATGCGCACCTGCTGGTGCTCGTGCAGGGGGAAGAACTCGATGACCCGGTTGATGGTGCGCCAGGCGTCCAGGGTGTGCAGGGTGGAGAGGACCAGATGCCCCGTCTGGGCGGCCATGAGGGCGGCCTCCACCGTCTCCTTATCCCGCATCTCCCCGATGAGGATCACGTCCGGGTCCTGGCGCATGGCGTACTTGACCCCGGAGTAGAAGCTGTCCGTGTCCAGGCCCACCTCCCGCTGCACCACCAGGCTCTTCTTGTGCCTGTGCAGGAACTCTATGGGGTCCTCAATGGTGATGATGTTCTTGGCGTAGTGCAGGTTGATGTGGTCGATGAGGGCCGCCAAGGTGGTGCTCTTGCCCGATCCCGTGGGCCCCGTGACCAGGATGAGGCCCCGCTCCTTGGCGGCGAGGCCCTCCAGCACCTCCCGGGGGAGGCCCAGGGCCTCAAAGCTCGGGATCACCTCGGCCACCACCCGCATCACCAGGCCAAAGCTCCCCCGCTGCCTCATGAGGTTGCAGCGGAAGCGGGCCACCCCGGGGATGGTGTAGGCGAAGTCCATCTCCTTGCGGTACTCCACCTCCTCCAGCTGCTCCGGGGTGAGGAGGGCCTTGGCGATGGCCTCGGTGTCCTTGGGGGTCAGGGGGCGGTTGCCGAAGGGCCTGAGCTTCCCGTCCACCCGGATGACGGGCGGGGCCCCCGCCTGCAGGTGGATGTCCGAGGCCCGGGCCTGGACCATGGCCTTGAGCATCTCCAAGAGGCTCTGCTTCCCCTCCTGGGCGTAAGCCTCGCTCATGGGTAGACCTCCAGGTTGTCGATGAGGCGCACCTCCGGGAAGCGCCCGGCGGCGATGCCCCTGGCCCCCGGGACCCAGTCGGAAAGGGGCAGGAGGGTCTCGGGGTGCACGAGGGCCAGGTAGTCCACGCGGAACTCGGGCACCTCCCGCAGCACCGCTTCCCCCTCCCGCAAGGCCAAGGCCACGCTCCCTCCCCGCTGGGCCACCTCCCGCATGGCCGAGAGGGCCCGGTAGAGGACCGTGGCCTTCTTCCGGGTCTCCGGGGCGAGGTAGACGTTGCGGCTGGAAAGGGCCAGGCCGTCCTCCTCCCGCACCGTGGGCACCCCCACCACCTCCAGGGGAAAGCCCAGGTCTCGGACCATCTTCCGGATCACCAAAAGCTGCTGGTAGTCCTTCTCCCCGAAGTAGGCCCTCTCTGGCCCCAAAAGGAGGAAAAGGCGCGCCACCACCGTGGCCACCCCCTGGAAGTGGCCGGGGCGCACCGCCCCCTCCCAGAGGGCGGTGAGGGGTCCCTCCACCCGGACCCGGGTGGCGAAGCCCTCGGGGTACATCTCCTCCACGCTGGGGGCGAAGAGGAGGTCCACCCCCGCCTCCTCCAGGAGGGTCTGGTCCCGCTTTAAGTCCCGGGGGTAACGGTGGTAGTCCTCCCCGGGACCGAACTGCAAGGGGTTCACGAAGATGGAAACCGCCACGAAGGCGTTTTCCCTCCGGGCCCTTTCCACCAGGGCCAGGTGGCCCCGGTGGAGGTAGCCCATGGTGGGCACGAAGCCCACGCCCTTCCGGGGCAGGGCCGCCCGAAGGTCGGCCACGGTGCGGACCACGTTCACGGGGCCCAGTATACTTTGCCCGTGGGCAAGAAGAAGCGGGAGGAGAAACTGAAGAAGAAGGCGCTGAAGGAGTGGGAGGAGCGAAGGCCCAAGTCCTTCCGCGAGGCCCTCAGGTACTTTCCCGGGGTCTTCCTGCGCACCACCTCGGTCATGGCCTTGGCGGTGGCGGTCCTCGTCCTCCTGGCCGGGCTTGGGCTTAGGCTAGCGGAAAGCTTCTGGTTCCAGCTTCTGGTTTACCTGGGGTTTTACCTGGCCTTCCAGAGATTCATCATGGGGCCCTTGGCTCCCCCCCGGGTCAAGTAGGGCCCTAAATCCGCTCCGCGTCGGCCCAGAAGCCCTCGAGGTCGTAGTACTCCCGGGCCTCGGGGGTCATGAGGTGGACCACCACCTCCCCGTAGTCCAGGACCACCCAGCGGGGGCTCTGGCCCTCGGTGGGCCGGGGGCGGAGGCCCTCCTCCTCCAGCTTCTCCTGCACGTGGCGCTCCAGGGCCTGCAGGTGAGGGGCGCTGGTGGCGCTGGCCACCACGAAGTAGTCCAAGCTCTCGGAAACGGCCCTCAGGTCCAGGGCCACCACCTTCTCCGCCTTCTTTTCCCAAAGGAGATCCTTGATGCGTCCGACCAGCTCTACCGCCTCCTTGGTCTTCACCATCCGCCCTCATTGTACCAGGTCCTTCCCCAGCTCCACCACCACGCCCGGCGTGGGCCCGTGGGGCAGGAGGAGGGGCAGGTGGAAGAGGTCGGCGTAGTAGGCCCCGGCCTTGAGGTCCTGGGCGTACACGGCGCTCCGCGCCACCACCGCCTCCTCCAGGATGGGCTCCACCCCCTCCCGCCGCAAAAAGGCCTCCCCCCAGAGGAGGAGGCCGCGCTCCCCTCTAAGCCGCACCGGGACCTGGGGGGGCAAGGCGGGCGGTGTCGCCCCCAGGAAGTCCTGGAGGATCCGGGCCCTGGCCGCCTCGTCCACGTAAAGGAGGGTCCCCGGCCCCTCCCAGGTGGGCAGGGTGGCCAGGGAAAGCCGCAGGCCCCGGACCCCGGGCAGGTACCCCAGCACCTCCTCCAGGGAGAGGTCGGTGTCCAGCTCCCGCCAGGCCTCCCGCAGGGCCAGGGCCAGGGCAGGCCAGGTGCGGGGGTCCTGGGCCTTCTTGAGCACCTGGCCGAGCACCCCCTTGATGCGGTCCAGGCGGGCGTAATCCCCTAGGGCATCGTGGCGGAAGCGCATGTACTTCACCGCCTCCTCCCCGCTTAGGTGCACGTACCCCGCGGGGAGGTCGATGAAGAGCCGGGCCGCCCGGTCGGTGTAGCGCATGGGCCTTTCCAGGTAGACCTCCACCCCCCCCACCGCGTCCACCACCCGGGCCACGCTCTCCAAGGTGAGGATGAGGTGCCTCTCCACCACCAAGCCCGTGGCCTCCTCCACGGCCCTCTTAAGCAGTTCCGCCCCGCCCCGGCCGTAGGCGGCGTTGATCTTGCCCCCGGCCAGGGGGCTGTAGAGGTCCCGGGGCACGGCCAGCCCCCTCACCTCCTGTCCCGCCAGGCGCACGTAGAAGATGGTGTCCGTGCGGCTCCCGGGGCCGCAGGGGGTGTGGTAGCCGCAGTAGTCGATATCCCGGGCCGCCACCACCACTGCCACCTCCGGCAAGGGCCCCACCCGCTCCGGGCGCAAGGCCTCGTTCCCCTTGCCCCGGGGCCAGGAGAGCACCCCGCCCAGGGCGAAGAGGGCCAGGCCCAAGAGGAGAAAGGAAAGCCTAGGGCGCATGGAGGCTACGGTAGACCGCGAGGGTCCTGGGGTGGATGGGAACCCCCTTGGCGGCGAGGTAATTCACCTTGTTGGCCACCGCCAGCCGGTAGGCCTCGAGGAGCCCCCCCCTTAGGGCGAGCTCCCGGATCTCCCCGTTGACCCCCCTTCCCGGCTCGGAGACATCGGCTACGTAGAGGGCCATGCCGATGCCGTTTTTGGGGTCCACCCCGTAGACATGCCCCTCCACCGCCTCCAAGATCTCCCCGTCCCCAACCCCCCAGGCCTCCGCCAGCCTCCGGGCGGCCCGGCCGTGGAGGGAGAGGGGGTGGGCCTCCTCCACCTCGTTTTCCGGGGGGGCCAGGCGCCTTAGCTCCCCCTCGGGGAGGTCCCGGGCGGCGTCGTGGAGGAGGCCGGCCAGGTACGCCCTCTCCCCGTCCAGGCCGTTGCGCTCCGCGATCTCCCGGGCCAGGTGGGCCACCCGCAGGATGTGCTCCAGGCGCTCGGGGCGCACCAGGGCCCTCACCTTCTCCAAGAGTTCACCGGTAGAGACCGTGCTTCGCAAGGTACACCTCCACGGGCCGGGGCACCCAGTGGCGCACGCTCCGCCCCTCCTTGAGCCTGCGCCTTATCTCCGTGCTGGAAATCCCCACCTCGGGCACCAGGAGGGGGACCACGGGAACGGGCACCCCCTCCAGGGAATACCCGGGCCGGGCCACGGCCACCAGGGTGGCGAGCCTGGCCAGCCGATGCCCCTCCTTCCAGGTGAGCACGTCCCGGTAGGCGTCGGCCCCGGTGATGAAGAAGATTTCATCCCCCGGATAAAGCCTCCGGGCCTCCTCCAAGGTGTCCACCGTGTAGCTGGGCCCGGGCCGGTCCAGCTCCAGGCGGGAGGCGAAGAAGCGCTCCTCTTCCGCCGTGGCCAGCAGGACCATCTCGTAGCGGGCCTCGGGAGGGGCCACCGGGGTCTTGTGGGGGGGACGGGCCGCCACCACGAAGAGCACCCGGTCCAGGCTTAGGGCGCTTGCCGCCTCGCTGGCGGCCAGGAGGTGCCCCAGGTGGATGGGGTCAAAGCTTCCGCCGAAAAGGCCCAGGCGCATCAGACCTCCGGGACGTACTCAAACTCCAGGCCCGCCAGGCGCACCACATCCCCGGCCCGCACCCCCTTGGCCCTAAGGGCCGCCTCCACCCCGTGGCGCTTGAACACCTCCTGGAGGTAGCCTGCGGCCTCGGAGAGGTCCCCCTTGAGGCGCTTGAGGTAGCGCTCCACCTCGGGGGCCCGCACCTCGTAGACCCCTTCCGCCACCGGCACCACCTCCACCCCCGCCTCTACCTCGGCCCTGGGCGCGGGCTTGGGAAGCTCGGGGGCCGGGGTGGACCGGACCAGGCTCCAGAGGGCCTCCTTAAGCTCGGCCAGGCCCTCCCCCGTGAGGGCGCTCACGGGGAGGACGGGAAGGCCCTCTTGGGCCAGCTCCCCCACCCGGGCCCTGACCTCCTCGGGGGAGAGGAGGTCCACCTTGTTGAGGGCGATGAGGCTCGGACGCTGCAGGAGGTCCTTATCGTAGGCCCCCACCTCCTCCCGCAGGGTGCGGAAGGCCCGGAGGGGCTCCTCCGTGGCGTCCAGCACGTAGAGGAGCACCCGGGTGCGGGCGATGTGGCGCAAAAACTCCAGGCCCAGGCCCTTGCCCTGGCTCGCCCCCGCGATGATGCCGGGGATATCGGCCAGGGTAAACCGCCCCTCCTCCCCCACCTCCACCACCCCCAGGTTGGGGCTCAGGGTGGTGAAGGGGTAGGGGGCGATCTTGGGGTGGGCCCGGGTGGTGGCGGCCAGGAGGCTGCTCTTCCCCGCGTTGGGGTAGCCCACCAGCCCCACGTCGGCGATGAGCATGAGCTCCAGCCTGAGCCTGCGCCGCTCCCCCTCCTCCCCCGCCTCGGCGAAGCGGGGGGCCTGGCGGGTGGGGGTGACGAAGTGCAGGTTGCCCCTGCCCCCTTCCCCGCCTCGAGCCACCAAAAGGGTCTCCCCCTCCTGGGTGAGGTCGCCCAGGAGTTCCCCGGTGTCGGCATCGTAGACCCGGGTGCCCCGGGGCACCTCTATGTAGAGGTCCCGCCCGGCCCGGCCGTGCTGGCCGCTTCCCTTGCCGTGTTCTCCGTCCTCGGCCTTGTAGGTGCGCTTGGAAAGCTCCGAGAGGGAGTCCACGCTGCCCTTGGCCCTCAGGTAGACGTTCCCCCCCCGCCCCCCGTCTCCCCCGTCCGGCCCTCCCTTGGGCACGAACTTCTCCCGGCGGAAAGAGACCGCACCGTCGCCACCCCTGCCGGCGGCGACGGTGATCTGGAGAACGTCTTGGAACACCGAGGTTAGCGGCCTACGCCAAAGGGCGCACGCTCACGAAGCGGCCCAGCCGCCCCTTGTCCTGGAACTCCACCACCCCGTCCACCAGGGCGAAGAGGGTGAAGTCCCGGCCCATGCCCACGTTCTTCCCGGGCTTGAACTTGGTGCCCCGCTGGCGGACCAGGACGTGGCCCGCCCGCACCACCTGGCCCCCGTAGCGCTTGACCCCGAGGCGCTTCGCCTGGGAGTCGCGGCCGTTCTTGGTGGAACCCAGACCCTTTTTATGCGCCATGGCTCACCCCCGGATCTCCTTGATGAGGATCTCGGTGTAGGGCTGGCGGTGCCCCTTCTTGCGGCGGTACTGCACCTTGGCCTTGAAGCGGGAGATGGTGATCTTCTTGCCCCGGCCGTGGGCGAGGACCTCCGCCACCACCTTGGCCCCCTCCACCACGGGGGTGCCCACCGCGGCTTTCTCCCCGCCGAGGAAGAGGACCGGAAGCTCTACTTGGCTGCCCGGCTCCGCCGCCAGCCTCTCCACCCTTAGCTTCAGACCGGGCTCCACCCGGTACTGCTTGCCTCCCGTCTTGACGATTGCGAACATGGCCTTCCCCTTCCCAGGGCCCCGAAGGGCCTACCGGTCTTTCACTATACCGGAGGCCCCGGGCTCCTGCAAGCCAAAGCCCCCCGTGCGGGGGGCTTTCCTGGTGGAGCCGAGGGGATTCGAACCCCTGACCTCCTCAATGCCATTGAGGCGCGCTCCCAACTGCGCCACGGCCCCAGGCAACGCCTATGGTACCGAGGGGGAGGCTTCTTGTCAACGGGGCCAGAGGCCGATGAGGAGGGCCAAGGCGGCGAAGACCGCCCCCAGGATGACGGTGAGGCGGTAGAGGCCCCCGGTGACGCCGCGGGCGGAGAAGAGGTCCGCGGAGCCGCCCATGAGGTCCCCCGCCCCCTGCTTGGGCTCCTGCACCAGCACCAGGTAGACCAAAAGCCCCGCCACGCCGAGGAAAAGGAGGATGACCAGGGTGTAGAGGAAGTCCATACCTCTCCCACTTTAGCGCGGGGAAGCGGGGGTGTCCACCCCAACGAAGGGGCAAGATGGGGCCATGGACCTGTCCGAGATCCACGCCGCCTTCCGGCGCATCGCCCCCTACACCCACCGCACGCCCCTTTTGACCTCGAGGCTCTTGGACGAGCTTCTGGGCAAGCGCCTCCTCCTCAAGGCCGAGCACCTGCAGAAGACCGGGAGCTTCAAGGCGCGGGGGGCGCTTTCCAAGGCCCTCGCCCTGGAAAACCCCAAGGGGCTTCTGGCGGTCTCCAGCGGCAACCACGCCCAAGGGGTGGCCTACGCCGCGCGGGTGCTTGGGGTCAAGGCCCTCATCGTCATGCCCGAGGACGCAAGCCCCCTCAAGAAGGCGGCCACCCGGGCCTACGGGGCCGAGGTGGTGGACCAAGGGGTCCGGGTGGAGAACCGGGAGGAGGTGGCCGAGGCCCTCCTCCGGGAGACGGGCTACGCCTTCATCCACCCCTTTGACGATCCCCTGGTCATGGCCGGGCAGGGAACGGCGGGGCTGGAGCTTCTGGCCCAGGCGGGGAAGCGGGGCCTCTTCCCCGAGGCCGTCCTCGTCCCCGTGGGGGGCGGGGGGCTCCTCGCCGGCATCGCCACGGCGGTGAAGGCCCTCTCCCCCAAGACCCTGGTCCTGGGGGTGGAGCCCGTGGGGGCCGACGACGCCAGGAGGAGCCTGGAGGCGGGAAGGATCCTCCGCCTGGAGGCGCCCCCCAGGACCCGGGCGGACGGGGTGCGCACGCTAAGCCTGGGCAAGCACACCTTTCCCATCCTCAAGGAGAAAGTGGACGGGATCCTCACGGTGAGCGAGGAGGCGATCCTCGAGGCCGAGCGCCTCCTCTTCACCCGCACCAAGCAGGTGGTGGAGCCCACGGGGGCCCTGCCCCTGGCCGCGGTGCTGGAGCACGGGGCGAGGCTTCCCAGGATCCTCGCCCTCCTCCTCTCCGGGGGCAACCGGGACTTCTCTCCCTAAGGGGGTGGGGTAAGCTTACCCCGTGATCGTCAAGGAAACCCTCCTACCCATAGAGGAAGTGGCGGCGAAGCTCGGCCTAGGCCGGGACAGGCTTTACCTCTACGGCCCCCATATGGCCAAGGTGCTGGGGGAGCCCCCAAAGGCCAAGGGCCGGCTCATCCTGGTCACGGCCATCACCCCCACCCCGGCAGGGGAGGGCAAGACCACCACGGCCATCGGCCTGGTGGACGCCCTGTGGCGCCTGGGGAAGCGGGCGGCCCTGGCCCTAAGGGAGCCCTCCCTGGGCCCCGTCTTCGGGGTCAAGGGCGGGGCCACGGGGGGCGGAAGGGCCCGCGTGGAGCCCCGGCACGAGATCAACCTCCACTTCACCGGGGACTTCCACGCGGTGACCAGCGCGGTGAACCTCCTGAACGCCCTCCTGGACAACCACCTTCACCAAGGGAACGAGCTCGGCATAGACCCCAGGCGCATAGAGCTCAAGCGGGCCATCGACATGAACGACCGGGCCCTGAGGCACGTGGTCCTGGGGCTCGGCGGCAAGGCCCACGGGGTCCCCCGGGAGGGGAGCTTTGAGCTCACCGTGGCCAGCGAGGTCATGGCCCTCATGAGCCTGGCCCGGGACTTCAAGGACCTGAAGCGGCGCCTCGGCCGGATGCGGGTGGCCTTCACCCACGAGGGCAAGCCCGTCTACGCCGAGGACCTCCAGGCGGTGGGGGCCATGGCCGCCCTCCTCCGGCAGGCCTTCCTCCCCAACCTGGTGCAGACGGCGGAGGGCAACCCCGCCTTCGTCCACATGGGGCCTTTCGGCAACATCGCCCACGGGACCAACTCCCTTAGGGCCAGCCTCTTCGCCTTGGGCCTGGCGGACTACGTGGTGCAGGAGGCGGGCTTCGCCACGGACCTGGGCCTGGAGAAGTTCATGGACGTGGTGGCCCGCGCGGGCGGGCTGGTGCCGGAGGCGGTGGTTTTGGTGGCCACCCTAAGGGCCCTCCGCTACCACGGGGGCCAGGACGCCTACGAGATGCCGGACCTCGAGGCGGTGAAAAGGGGCCTCGCCAACCTGGAAAAGCACGTGGAGAACGCGGAGCTTTTCGGCTACAAGCCCGTGATCGTCCTCAACCGCTTCCCCAGCGACGCCCCGGAGGAGATCGCCCTCGTCCAAGGCTTCGCCCAGGAGCGGGGCCTCCTCTTCGCCCTAAGCGAGGTCTACGCCAAGGGGGGGGAGGGGGGTCTGGACCTGGCGGAGAAGGTCCTCGAGGCCCTCGCCCTTCCCCACGCCTACCGGCCCCTCTATCCCCTGGAAGCCCCCCTGGAGGCGAAGGTGGAGGCCATCGCCACCCGGGTCTACGGGGCGGATGGGGTGGAGTGGAGCGAGGAGGCCAAAAGGGCCCTCAAGGCCGCCAAGAAGGAGGGTTGCGAGGCTTTGCCCGTGGTGATGGCCAAGGCCGCCACCTCCCTCTCCGACAACCCCAGGCTCCGGGGCAGGCCCAGGGGCTTCCGCGTGCGGGTCACGGACCTGAAGTGCCGCCTGGGCGCGGGCTTCGTGGTGGTCTACATGGGGGGCATAGAGACCCTCCCCGGCCTCCCCAAGACCCCCCAGGCCTTCGGGATTGACGTGGACGAGGAGGGAAACATCCGGGGTATGGATTACTAGCTAAATCCCGTGCTGGTCCGCCCGTTGCTTCTCCACGGGAAGCCCCGTGGCCCCGTGGAAGGCCTCCACCTCCTCCAGGAAGCGGCGGAAGAGGTAGAGGGCATCGTGGGGCCCGGGGGCGGCCTCGGGGTGGTACTGCACGGAGAAGACGGGGTAGCGGGTGTGGGCCATGCCCTCGAGGGTGCCATCGTTCAAGTTCACGTGGGTGGGGCGGAAGTCCTTGAGGGAGTCTATGTCCACCGCGTAGCCGTGGTTCTGGCTGGTGATCTCGATCTTCCCCGTCTGCAGGTTCTTCACCGGGTGGTTGGCCCCCCGGTGGCCGAACTTCATCTTGTAGGTGCGCCCCCCCGCCGCCAGGGCCAGAAGCTGGTGCCCCAGGCAGATGCCGAAGGTGGGCAGAAGCCCCATTAGCTTCCAGATGGTCTCGTGGGCGTACCGGGGCATGGAGGGGTCGCCGGGGCCGTTGGAGATGAAAAGCCCGTGGGGCTCCAGGGCCATGATCTGGCTGGCCGGGGTCTTCCCGGGGACCACCAGGATCTCGAAGCCTAGGGCGGCCAGGTTCTCCACGATGGCGTGCTTGATGCCGAAGTCCATGACCACGATGCGCCGCCCCGACTTCAGGGTGGGCCAGGCGTAGGGCAGAGGGGTGGAGACCTCGGGGGTCATGTCCCGGCCGTCTATGTCCGTCCAGGCCTTGGCCTCCTGGCGCAGGGCCTCGAGCTCCTCTTGGGCGAAGGCGTGGTCGGGAGGACCAAAGAGGCTCGCGTGGGCGATGGTCCCCTTCAGGACCCCCCCTTCCCGGATCTTCCGCACCAGGGCCCTTGTGTCTATGCCCTCAATCCCCACCACCCCGTAGAACTCCATGAACTCCCCCAGGGTCTGCTGGGCGCGGGGGTTGGAGGCGAAGCGGCTGAATTCCTTGGCCACGAAGCCCTTGACCCAGGGGCGGTTGGACTGCATGTCGTAGACATTCACCCCGTAGTTGCCCTGGTGGGGGTAGGTCATGACCACGATCTGCCCGTGGTAGCTGGGGTCGGTCATGATCTCCTGGTAGCCCGTCTGGGCGGTGTTGAAAACCACCTCCCCCACCGTCTTCCCCCGGGCGCCGAAGGCGTAGCCGTGGTAGACGGTGCCGTCTTCCAGCACCAAAACGGCGCGCTCCCTCACCCTAGCCATTCCTCCTCCTCTATCCCCGCTTGCTTCAGGATGCGCTTTAGAAGGTCCACGCCAATCTCACCCCGGTGGGGATCAGGACACCAGCCTAGGCCGCCTCGCCATGGGGTAGCTCAATGCGGACCTCGCCCAAGGGCGGGGGCGTCTCACCCCGGGAGAGAAGAAAGAGAAGCCAGTCCTCCAGGGCCGCCTGCAGGTTGGCCTCGCACTCCCTCAGGCTCTTCCCCGTGGCCCAGACCCCGGGTAAGTCCGGGACTTCCCCGTAGTAGGGCTCCTCGTCCGCGATGAGCTCGTAGCGGGCCCGGGCCATGGCCTCCGCCAAGTAGCGGGTCAGGGTGCCCATCCCACCCATTCTAGCCCCCGAAGGGCGCCGGGGAAAGCTCCTTGATGACGGCGATCTCCCGGCAGTTCTCGTAGAAGGGGCAGGCGTTGCACTCGCTCCAGACCTTAGGGGGCAGGGCCTCCCGGGTGGTCACCTGGTAGCCCAGGGCCCGGAAGAAGCCCACCTGGAGGGTCCAGGCGAAGACCCGGGGAAGCCCCAAATCCCGCGCCTCCCGCTCCGCCCCCAGCACGAGCCAGCGCCCGAGGCCCTGCCCCTGGCGCTCGGGGTGCACGGCAAGGCCCCGGACCTCGGCCAGGTCCCGCCAGAGGACGTGGAGGGCCACCGTGCCCACGATGTGGCCGTCCTCGTCCTCGAGGACCTGAAAGTCCCGGATGTTCTCGTAGAGATGGCTGTGGCTACGCACCAGCATGAGGCCCTTCTCCGCCCAGTAGCGGATGAGCCAGTAGATGGCGTCCACGTCCTTTAGGCGCGCCTTCCTGAGCTCCACCGCGGCCTCCCGGCGCACCTCGGGGAGGACCACCGGGAAAAGCGGGAGCCCTTTCACCTCAGTCAAGGCCCACCTCCTTCTTGGCCTCCAAAAGCCTTTCCCGCACCGCCAGGGGGGCCGTGCCCCCATAGGAGCGGCGCCTGTGGATGGCGGTCTCCAGGTGAAGGAGGGGGAGGGCGTCCTCGGCGAAGAGGGGATGGTGGGCCTGGAGCTCCTCCAGGGTGAGGTCCTTGAGGGCCCGCCCCTCCTCCAGAAGCCGCCGCACCAGCCTTCCCACCACGTGGTGGGCCTCCCGGAAGGGAAGCCCCTTTTCCGCCAGGTAGTCGGCAAGCTCCGTGGCGAGGGCATAGCCCTCCTCCGCCGCCCGCCACATCCTCTCCCGCCGCCACCTGAGCCCGGGGAGCAGGGCGGCGAGGAGCCTGAGGCTATCCCGGTAGGTGGCGAGGGCATCCAAAAGGGGCTCCTTGTCCTCCTGGAGGTCCTTGTTGTAGGCAAGGGGGAGGCCCTTCACCACCGCGGAAAGCCCCACCAGGGCCCCCAACACCCTCCCCGCCTTGGCCCGGATGAGCTCCAGGACGTCCGGGTTCTTCTTCTGGGGCATGATGGAAGACCCGGTGGCGAAGGCGTCCGGCACCTCCACGAAGCCGAACTCCTCGGTGCTGAAGAGGATGAGCTCCTCGGCGAGGCGGGAGAGGTGGAGCATGCCGATATTCAGGGCGGAAAGAACTTCTAAGGCGAAGTCCCGGGAGGCCACCGCGTCCAGGGAGTTCCGCATGGGGGCCCTAAAGCCTAGCTCCCTTGCGGTGTAGTGCCGGTCTATGGGGAAGCCCGTCCCCGCCAGGGCGGCCGCCCCCAGAGGGCTTTCGTTGAGGCGCTCCCGGGCGTCCTCCAGGCGCCCTGCGTCCCGCCCAAGCATCTCGTAGTAGGCCAAAAACCAGTGGGAGAGGAGCACGGGCTGGGCCCGCTGCAGGTGGGTGTAGCCGGGAAGGACATAAGGGGGGTCCAGATGCCTCTCCGCCTCCCGCACCAGGGCCCGCCTGAGCTCAAGGAGAAGGGCCAAGAGCTCGTCTATAGCCCCCCGTAGGTAAAGCCTCAGGTCCGTGGTCACCTGGTCGTTGCGGCTACGGGCGGTGTGGAGCTTGCCCCCTGGGGGGCCCACAAGCTCCGTGAGGCGGGCCTCGAGGTTCATGTGCACGTCCTCAAGCTCCTCCCGCCAGGGGAAGGTGCCCGCCTCGATCTCCTCCTCTATCCGGTCCAAGCCCTTCAGGATGGCCTCGAGCTCCTCTGCGGTGAGGAGGCCCACGGCGTGGAGCATGCGGGCGTGGACCCGGTTTTGCCAGAGGTCCTCCCGCCAGAGGGCCCGGTCAAAGGGGAGGGAGGCGTTGAAGCGGAGGGCCAGGGCATCCGGCCCCTCCCCGAAGCGCCCGCCCCAGGTCCTATGCGCCATGGCCCTCCCTCTCCAAAAGGGCCCGCACCCTCAGGCGCAGGGCCTGGATCTTGATGAAGCCCTCGGCGTCCTTCTGGTCGTAGCCCCCAAGCTCGTCAAAGGAGACCAGGTCCTTCCGGTAGAGGCTCTTCGGGGCCCTCCTCCCCACCACGTAGACCCCTCCCTTGTAGAGCTTGAGCCGGGCCACCCCCGTGACCGCCCTCGCCACGTGGTCAAAGTAGGCCTGGAGGGCCTCCCGCTCCGGGGCGTACCAGAAGCCGTAGTAGACGAGTTCCGCGTACTTGGGGGAGAGCATGTCCCTTTGGTGGAGGACCTCCCGGTCCAGGGTGAGGCTTTCCACCGCGCGCCGGGCATGATAGAGGATCGTCCCCCCCGGGGTCTCGTAGACCCCCCGGGACTTCATGCCCACGAAGCGGTTTTCCACGATGTCCACCCGGCCCACCCCGTGCCGCCCTCCGATCTCGTTAAGCCTTTGCAGGAGGGCCGCCGGGGAAAGCCTTTCCCCGTTCACCGCCACCGGGTCCCCCTCAAAAAATTCCACCTCCACGTACTCCGGGGCGTCCGGGGCCTCCTCGGGGTCTTGGGTCATGCGGAACATCCCCTTGGGGGGCTCGGCCCAGGGGTCCTCGAGGACCCCCCCCTCGTAGGAAATATGCAGGAGGTTGGCGTCCATGGAGTAGGGCTTCTCCTGGGTCACGGGGACGGGGATGCCGTGGGCCTCGGCGTAGGCCATCATCTCCTTTCGGCCCTGGAAGCGCCACTCCCGCCAGGGGGCGATGACCCGGATGTCCGGCTTCAGGGCGTAGGCGGTGAGCTCAAAGCGCACCTGGTCGTTCCCCTTCCCCGTGGCCCCGTGGGAAACGGCCTCCGCCCCCTCCTCCTCGGCGATCCTCACCAGGTGCTTGGCGATGAGGGGCCTCGCGATGGCGGTCCCAAGGAGGTAGTAGCCCTCGTACACCGCCCCAGCCCGCATCATGGGGAAGACGAAGTCGCGGACGAACTCCTCCTTGAGGTCCAAGGCGATGGCCTTGGAGGCGCCCGTCCTCAGCGCCTTCTCCCGGGCCTCCTCTACCTCTTCTCCCTGGCCGATGTCCGCGGTGAAGGCGATGACCTCGGCGTGGTAGGTCTCCTTGAGCCACTTCAGGATGACGCTGGTGTCCAGTCCGCCGGAGTAGGCCAAGACGATCTTCATGTCCCTCCCAGTCTACCCCCCTCGAGGGGCATGCATAAGTATACATCACGAAAGCCCCGGCTCAAGCCCTGTGCTTGACGGGTTTAGGGTTGAGTGCAATAATGTCCTTGCCTTGAAAGGAGGTCAGGTATGAAAAGACGCTGGCTGACCGCCTTAAGTTTCTTGGCCTGGGGCCTTTGGGCCTGTACCCCCCCTCCCCCTCAGGGCATCCAAGGGCACGTCTTCACTAGCCCTAGCGCCGGGGGGCAGCCGGTCCACGGGGCCAAGGTGGTGGTGAAAGCGGGCAATCAGACCGTTCAGACCAGCACCGGTCTAGACGGGGGCTTCACGCTGCAAATCCCCGGCAACGCACAGACGTTCACCCTCACCGTCATTCCTCCTGCAGGCCAGGGAATGGCGGCCCTCACTTACGAAGCAGTCCCCCTGGCAGCCTACAAGTCTCCCTACGGCGCCGCCTCGGAGATGAACCTCTACCTACCGGCTCCGGCCTCGAGGACCCTCCCCGGCTACCCCACCCGCACGGGGTACGTGGCAGGCACGGTGACCCTAAACGGCAATCCGGTGGCGAGCACCACACCCAGGAACGCTTCCCAGCTCTCTCTCCCCCCTGCACCTTGCGAAGACGGGCTCGTCGTCTTCGGCGGTTTCCGTACCGTGACCACGAACGCGGGCGGCCAGTACCAGATCCCCGTGGCCTCCACCAACAACCTCTACGCCGCCTCAGGAAGCCTCTGGGCGGGGAACTACACGGGAACCGACACGGGGGACTGCAACACCGCCACCGAGTACTACTGGAGCGAGTTCCAGTACATCCCCGAGGTGAGGGTGTACCTGAACGGCTCCACCACCCCTCAAGACGTGGCTCTGGAGGCCTTTGACCCCGGGGCCAACCCGAGCCGGGTTGCCACCCTCCAGGTGGCCCACGACTACTCCGGCCTCTCCGGGTTCAACTTCAACCCCAACGACCCCAATTGGAACGCCTACGGCGTAAGCGTTCCCTCCTTCGCCCACGCCATCCACTCGGGGGAGGTGGAGCTCGGCCAGTACTACTACCTCGGGCAAACCACCAAGGCGGTTCGGGTGTACAAGATCCCCTCTGGAACCACCGCCCAACAAATCTCCTTCCTTCACATGGCCCTGCGGCTGGACCCGGATACCTTTGAGGTAAAGGATTTCTCCCGGGTCTATCAGTGGCGGGACGGCACCAACCTTGGCCAAGGCCTCACCGCCACCTTCCTGGACACCCCCAAGCTCCAGGTGAACGACGGAGCAAGCCTGGGGGCCAACCCCACCCTTTCCTGGAGCCCGGTGAACGGAGCCAAGATCTACGTGGTCTCGGTGTACGATGCCCAAGGCGCCCTTGTTTGGGCTGGCTTCACCCCCAACACCTCCATCACCGTCCCCGTGGCCTTGCAAAGCGGAGCCACCTACTTCTGGGACGTTTACACCGACGACCAGACGGAAATGCTGGAGTACATCGGCATGGACCCCGCCGCCCTTCAGGCCCGGCTGTACCTGGATTTGGAACGCTACCCGCGCCTGCAGCACTTTAGGGCCGCTCCGGTCAGCCGCTACCGGGGCGAGCTGGCCCAGGCCTTCCGGGAAAGCCTGGGCCACCTTCCCGGCCCCCAGGCCGCCTACCAGAACCTCCTGCAAAACGGCTACCGGGAGAGCGTGAGCGAAACCCGCTCCTTCACGGTCCAGTAAGCAAGGAGGAAGCCATGCGCTTCTGGAAGAACCTGATCCCCCTTGTCCTACTGCTTGCCGCTTGCGGCCAAAACCCGCAAACCCAGGTCCCTCCCTCCGGACCTAGGCTCACCGCTATCGGGGGCGAGCCCGCGGTAGCTGGGGAGATTCTGGTCAAGTACAAGCCCGGCCTCCAGCCCCAAAGCCTGGCGCCCTTAGGGGAGAGTTGGGCGATGCAACACCTTTCCGACCCCGTTTGGGGCAGCCTGGTGCGGGTGAAGGTCCCCGAGGGGCAAGAAGAGGCCTACATCCAGGCGTACGGCGCGCGTCCCGAGGTGGAGTACGCCGAGCCCAACTACTGGGTGGCCAACCCCGCCCGGGAGGTCCTCACCGCCCTAAGCCTTCCTCAAACGCCCCAGGCTTTAAGGCCCCAGGCCTATTCGGACAGCGTCACCGACCCCTACTTCACCAGCGTCCCACCTGGAGATCCTTTGGCGACCACGGGGGCGGACGGCACCTCCTACACCAACGTCCCCTACCTCTGGGGTATCCACCGCATCCGGGCCCCTGAGGTCTGGGACCAGGGCTACCGGGGCCAAGGCGTGGTGGTGGCCGTGGTGGACGAGGGAGTAGACCTCGCCCATCCCGACCTCCAGGCCAACCTCTGGACCAACCCTAACCCAAACAGCGCCGCCTGCCCCGGTCTCCACGGCTACGACTTCGTGGACGACGACACCGACCCCTCCGACTCCGGCGGCCACGGCACCCACGTGGCGGGCACCATCGCCGCCGCGGCCAACGGCCAAGGAGTGGTGGGCGTCGCCCCCGAGGCCAGGATCATGGTCCTGCGGGGCTTAGGCTACTTCGGCGGCACCAACTACATGCTGGTGCGGGCCCTGAAGTATGCCGCCGACTGCGGGGCCAAGGTGGTGAACAACTCCTGGGGTTCCGGGGCCCGGAGCAAGGCCTTCCTGGACGTCCTCCAGTACGGAACGAGCAAGGGGGTGGTCTACGTTTTCTCCGCCGGGAACTCCTACCGCTCCGGCAACCTGCCCTCCTATCCTGTGAGCTACAGCACCCTCCTCCCTGGGGTGATCGGCGTGGGGGCCAGCAGCAACGATAACCGCCGGGCGGGCTTCTCCAACGCCGGGCCCTACGTCACCGTGGTGGCCCCCGGGGCGGCGATCCTCTCCACGGTGCCCGTGGCCCAAAACCCCGGCGATCCCTACGCCTTCCTGCAGGGCACCTCCATGGCCGCACCCCATGTAACCGGTGTGGTGGCCCTCCTGCTTTCCGCCCAACCCAGCGCCACCCCGGAGGCCATCCGGCAGGCCCTGGAACAAGGGGCCAACGCCAAGCTTACTGCCCAGGCCGCCAAGCCGGACTACGCCGCCGGGGGGCAGTACGGCTACGGCCTCGTGGACGCCAAGGCCAGCCTGGACATCCTCTTGGGTCAATAGCATCTGGGGTCAATAGCATCTGGTTTATTTAGGCCCCCGGCCCCACCCGGGGGCCCGTTCAATCCGGGAGGTATTCCATGAGAATCAAAGTCGGCCTTTTCTTGCTCTTCTTAGGCCTCGCCCTAGCCCAAGCCCCCATTCCTCGGCCGAAGCCCCCGGAAGAACCGAAGCCCATCTGGCTTTTGCGAGTAGGAGTCACCAAGGGCAACGTGCCCCTAGCCAACGTTTTGGTCCAACTCCAGGAGATCTCCCCCAACCGCTTGCCCCTCCGGCAGAGTCTACCGAGGCTCACCGGGGCCGACGGTGCGGTGGAGCTACCCCTCGAGGCCAGCCCAGAGCGTTACCTCCTTTTGCTCTACAGCCGGGAGGAAAACCTCAGGCTTCAGGCACCCCTAAGCGTCCTCCTGGGCACCTGGAGCCTCGGACCTTACCGCCTCAGCCTGGCGCTAAAGGCTCCTACAGGTGAATCGGCCGCTCCCACGCCGCCAGCGCCGCCTCCTTGAGGATCTCGGGGAGGGAGGGGTGGGCGTGGGGGGCGCGGCCTAAGTCCTCGGCGCTGGCCTTGAAGAAGATGGCCAGGGCGGCCTCTGCCAGGATGTCCCCCACCCGGGCCCCGATGCCGTGAACCCCCAGGATGCGGTCGGTCTTGGCGTGGGCCAGGACCTTGACGAAGCCCTCGGTCTCCCCCATGGCCCGGGCGCGGCCGCTGGCGGAGTAGGGGAACTTCCCTACCTTGTAGGGGATACCCTTTTCCTTGAGTTCCTCCTCGGTATAGCCTACCCCGGCCACCTCGGGGTGGGTGTAGACCACGCTGGGGATGGCCTGGTAGTCCACGTGGCCGAAGCCCCGCGCCATGTGCTCCACGGCGGCGATTCCCTCCTCGCTCGCCTTGTGGGCGAGCATGGGCCCCCGCACCACGTCCCCGATGGCGTAGATGTGGGGGACGCGGGTCCTCAGGTGCTCGTCCACGGGGATGCGGCCCTTCTCGTCCGTGGCAAGCCCGGCGTTCTCCAAGGCAAGGCCTTCAGTGTAGGGCCTCCGGCCCACGGCCACGAGGACCCGGTCCGCCTCCAGGACCTCGCCCCCCTCAAGCTCCACCCGGGCCCCCTCGGCCTCGGGCACCACGGCGGTGACCCGCACCCCGGTGCGGATCGTGAGGCCCTGCTTCTTGAAGACCCTCTCCGCCGCCCGGGAGACCTCGAGGTCCATGGTGGGGAGGATCCGGTCCAGGTACTCCAGGACGAGGACCTCCGCCCCCAGGCGGTGCCAGACCACCCCGAGCTCCAGCCCGATCACCCCGCCCCCCACCACGATGAGCCTCTTTGGCACCTCGGGGAAGGCGAGGGCCTCGGTGGAGGTCACCACCCTTTCGTAGTCCACCTGGGCCCAAGGGGGGATGAGGGGGGCGCTTCCCGTGGCGATAAGGATGAAGCGGGCTTCTAGCTCCTCCCCCGTCTCCTCCACCAAGACCTTGCGCTCAGAGAGGAAGCGGGCCGTGCCCTGATGGCGGGCGATGCCGTTTTTCTTGAAGAGGAACTCGATCCCCTGGGTGTTGGCCTGGACCACCTTGTCCTTGTGGGCCATGAGGGCGGGAAGGTCCAGGCTAAAGCCCTTCACCTTGGCCCCCAGAAGGCCCTTCTTGGCCTCGTAGATGCGCTCGCTGGTCTCCAGGAGGGCCTTGGAGGGGATGCACCCCACCCTGAGGCAGGTCCCCCCGAGGGCCTTTTCCTTCTCCACCACCCCCACCTTCATCCCGAGCTGGGCCGCCCGGATGGCGGCCACGTACCCCCCGGGACCGGCGCCGATGACCAGAAGGTCGTACACGCTACACCTCCAGAAGCAGGCGGGCCGGGTTTTCAATGAGCTCCTTCACCCGGCGGAGGAAGGTCACCGCCTCCCGCCCGTCCACGATGCGGTGGTCGTAGGAGAGGGCGAGGTACATCATGGGGCGGATGACCACCTGGCCGTCCCGGGCCACGGGCCTTTCCTGGATGGCGTGCATGCCAAGGATGCCCACCTGGGGCGGGTTGAGGAGGGGGGTGGAGTTCAGGGAACCGTAGATCCCCCCGTTGGTGATGGTGAAGGTGCCCCCCATGAGCTCCTCGGGCTTGAGCTTCTTGGTGCGGGCCCGCTCGGCGAAGTCCGCGATCTGGCGCTCGATTTCGGCGAAGGAGAGGCGGTCGGCGTCCCGGATCACGGGCACCACCAGGCCCTCGCCCCCGCCCACGGCGATGCCGATGTCGTAGTAGCGGTGGTAGACGATGGCGTTGTCCCGGATCTCGGCGTTGAGCTCGGGGATCTCCTTGAGGGCCTGGACCACGGCCTTGACGAAGAAGCTCATGAAGCCCAGCTTCACCCCGTGCTTCTTCTGGAAGGCCTCGCCGAGTTCCTTCCTCAGGGCGATCACCGCCGCCATGTCCGCCTCGTTGAAGGTGGTGAGCATGGCCGTGGTCTGCCGGGCCAGGAGGAGACGCTCGGCGATCCGGCGGCGCAAGGGGGTCATGGGGACCACCTCATCCACCCGCCAGGGCTTGTCGGCGGGGGCCTGGGCGGGCGGGAGCGGCGCGGGCCGGGAAGGGGGGGGTGCGGCCTCTACGGGCTTTGGGCTTGGGGCCGGGTGGGTCTCCAGGTGGCGCTCCACGTCCTCCTTGAGGATGCGGCCACCGAGCCCCGTGCCCGCCACCGCCTCCGGGGAGACCCCCTTCTCCCGCATGAGCCGCTCCGCGGCGGGCATGGCCAAAGGCTCCGGGGCTTCCGCGGGCGCTTGGGCCTGGGGCCTGGCCTCCACCGCCCCCTCCTCCAGGAGGGCGATGGCCTCCCCCACCCGGGCCGTCTCCCCCGTGTTCTTCAGGATCTTCTTCAGGGTCCCCGCAAAGGGGGCGGGGAGCTCCAGGGTGGCCTTGTCGGTGATGAGCTCCACCAGGGGCTCATCGGCCTGGAAGGCTTCCCCTTCCCGCTTTAGCCAGGTACCCACTTCCACTTCCACGATGGACTCGCCCACGGAGGGCACTTTCAGCTCTTGCACGGCTACCTCCCTCACTTGAAGGCCTCTTCCAACAGCCTTTCCTGCTCCAGCTTGTGCACCTTGGAGGAGCCCACGGCGGGGCTTGGGGACTCGGGCCGGGCCACCACGGAGAAGGGGTGGCCGTAGATCTCCCCGCAGAAGCGGGCGGAGAGGTACCACCAGGCCCCTTGGTTCACGGGTTCCTCCTGCACGTAGACCACGGGGGTTCTCTTGGGATAGAAGCCCAGCGCCTCCTTCAGGTCCTCCTCGGGGAAGGGGTAGAGGAGTTCCAGCCTCAGGAGGGCCACGTCCTCCGCCTGAAGCTCCCGGCGCTTCTGCAGGAGGTCGTAGTAGACCTTGCCCGAGGTGAGGAGCACCTTCCTCGCCCCCTTGACCCTCTCCGGGATCACCTTCTGGAAGCGGCCTTGGGCGAGCTCCTCCAGGGTGGAGACCACCTCGGGGTGGCGCAGGAGGCTCTTGGGGGTCATGACGATGAGGGGTTTGCGGATGGGCCGCTTCACCTGGCGGCGCAGGAGGTGGAAGAGCTGGGCGGGGGTGGTGGGGTAGGCCACCTGGAGGTTGTCCTGGGCTCCAAGCTGGAGGAAGCGCTCCAGCCTGGCCGAGGAGTGCTCGGGGCCTTGCCCCTCGAGGCCGTGGGGCAGGAGGAGGACGAGGCCCGAGAGGCGGTTCCACTTGGCCTCGGCGCTGGCCAGGAACTGGTCTATGTAGACCTGGGCCACGTTGACGAAGTCCCCGAACTGGGCCTCCCAGAGGACGAGCCCCTCGGGGTAGTCCAGGCTGTAGCCGTACTCAAAGCCCAAGACCCCGGCCTCGGAAAGCGGCGAGTTGTAGATCTCCACCTCCGCCTGCCCCTCGGTAAGGTGCTGGAGGGGGATGTAGGGCCTGCCCGTCCGGTAATCGTAAAGGGCCGCGTGGCGCTGGGTGAAGGTGCCCCGGAGGGCGTCTTGGCCCGTGAGGCGCACCCTATGCCCCTCGGCGGCCAAGGAGCCGAAGGCCAGGGCCTCGGCCGCCGCCCAGTCCAGGGGGCGCTTCTCCTCCGCCATCTCCAGGCGGGCCTCGAGGAAGCGCTTGAGCTTGGGGTGCACCTGGAAGCCCTCTGGGACCGAGCCAAGCCGCACCAGGAGGTTCTTCAAGGCCTCCTTGGGCACGCGGGTGTCCGCCTCGGGCACCCGGTGGTCCGGGCCACCCACGTACCCCCGCCAGATGCCGGAAAGCCCGTGGGGCACCACGGGGCCAGGCTCGGCCTTCACCTGGGCGAAGGCGCTCTCCAGCCGCTCCAGGTAGGCCTCCTGCATGGCCTTAAGCTCCTCGTCCGCCACCTCCCCCTCGGCCAGGAGCCTTTCCCCGTAGACCCGCCAGGGCTCGGGCTTCTTGGCGATGAGGGCGTACATGTCCGGCTGGGTGAAGGTGGGCTCGTCCGTCTCGTTGTGCCCCCGGCGGCGGTAGCCCACCAGGTCTATCACCACATCCTTGCCGAAGCGCTGCCGGTATTCCAGGGCCAGGCGCAGAACGAAGAAAAGCTCGTCCACCGCCTCGGCGTTCACGTGGAAGATGGGGGCCCCCACCATCTTGGCCACATCCGTGGGGTAGCGGCAGGAGGTGTACTCCGAAGGGAGGGTGGTGAAGCCCAGCTGGTTGTTGGCCACCACGTGGAGGGTGCCCCCCACCCGGTAGCCGGGGAGCCCTGAGAGGTTCAGGGTCTCCTGGACGATCCCCTCCCCCACGAAGGCCGAGTCCCCGTGGACCAGGATGGCCAGGCCCCGCCGCCTCTCCCGGTCCCCGAAGCGGTCCTGCTTGGCCCTTAGCCTCCCCAGGGTCACGGGGTTCACGAACTCCAGGTGGCTCGGGTTGAAGTTGAGGGAGACGTGCACCTTTCCGTGGGGCGTCTCCAGGTCGTTGGAGAAGCCCAGGTGGTACTTCACATCCCCGGCATAGCCCTCGGGGAAGATCTCCTCAAACTCCCGGAAGATGCGGTCAAAGGGCTTGCCCACCACGTTGGCCAGGACGTTGAGCCGCCCCCGGTGGGCCATGCCGAGGACCACCTCCCGCACCCCGTGGCGGGCCGCCTCCACCACCGCCTCCTGGAGAAGGGGGATGAGGCTTTCCAGGCCCTCCACGCTGAAGGTCTTGGCCCCCAGGTACTTCCTCTGCAAGAAGGCCTCGAAGAGGCTGGCCTGCATGAGGCGCTCCAGGAGGCGGCGGCGCACCTCCTTTGGGGGCTTCTCCCAGGGGGCCTCTATGCGGGCGCGGAGCCACTCCCGCTCCTCGGGCGCCACATGGGCCAGCTCAAAGCCCACGGGGCCCAGGTAGGTGGCCTCGAGGCGCTCCAGGAGAGCCCCTAAGGTGGGGGCGCCGAAGAGGGGGGGAAGGGGCCTCCCCAGGTCCTTGGGGGAGAGGCCGTGGGCCTCGAGGGAAAGCGCCTCGGGCCTCGGCCTTTCCCGGCCCAAGGGGTCAATCCGGGCCGCCAGGTGCCCGAGCTCCCGGTAGGCCTGGCGCAAGGCCTCCACCTTGAGGAGGAAGGCCAGGTCCAAAGCCTCTGCGGGAGCCACGGGCGGGGTTTCTCGTCGGCCGTCCTCTAAGGCCAGGGCGGAGAAGTAGCGGCGCCACTCCTCCGGCAGGGCAAACGGGTCCTCCAGGTAGGCCCGGTAGAGGGCCTCCAGGTAGCCTTGGCTTTCCAGCGTGAGCTCCATGCCTCGCCTCCCAAAGGGGGCGGTATACCCCCTTCATCTACGCTACACCAAAAGGCGGTGTAGGGGCCCCGGCCCTTTACAATGGGGCCATGGTCCTGAAGGAGAAGAGGGAAGGCGTCCTGCTCCTCACCCTGAACCGGCCGGAAAGGCTCAACGCCCTCACGGGTAGCCTCCTGGAGGAACTGCACGAGGCCTTGCGGCAGGGCAACGAGGATCCCGAGGTCCGGGCCCTCCTCCTCACCGGGGCCGGGCGGGCCTTCTCTGCGGGGCAGGACCTCATGGAGTTCGGCGAGGCCAAGCCCGACTACGAGGCCCACCTGCGCCGCTACAACCGGGTGGTGGAGGCCTTGAGCCGCCTGGAGAAACCCCTGGTGGTGGCGGTGAACGGCCCCGCCGCCGGGGCGGGGATGAGCCTCGCCCTCTTTGGGGACCTGCGCCTCGCCGCCGTGGGGGCGAGCTTCACCCCGGCCTTCATAAAGATCGGCCTCGTCCCCGATTCGGGGATGAGCTTCCTCCTGCCCCGGCTCTTGGGCCTGGCCAAGGCCCAAGAGCTTCTCCTCCTCTCCCCCAAACTCTCCGCGGAGGAGGCCTTGGCCCTGGGCCTGGTGCACCGGGTGGTCCCGGCGGAAACCCTCCTGGAGGAGGCCCTCTCCCTGGCCCGGGAGCTCGCCCAAGGTCCCACCCGGGCCTACGCCCTCACCCGGAAGCTCCTCCTGGAGACCTACCGGCTCTCCCTTTCCGAGGCCTTGGCCCTCGAGGCCGTCCTCCAGGGGGAGGCGGGCCGCACCCTGGACCACGAGGAAGGGGTAAGGGCCTTCCGGGAAAAGCGGCCCCCCAGGTTCCAGGGGCGATGATCCGCTACCTGAAGGGCACGGTCCTGAAGAAGGAGGAGGGGGGCTTCCTCCTCCTGGTGGGCGGGGTGGGGTTTTACCTGCAGGCCCCCTCGCCCTTTCTGCAGAGCCTCCGGGAGGGCCAGGAGGCCGAGGTGCACACCCACCTCCAGCTCCGCGAGGATGGCCCCGCCCTCTACGGCTTCCCCGACGAGCCAAGCCTCACCCTCTTCCAGCTTCTCCTCTCCGTGAGCGGGGTGGGGCCCAAGGCGGCCTTGGCCCTCCTCTCCGCCCTCACCCCCAAGCTCCTGGCCCGGGCCCTGGCGGAGGGGGACCTGAGGCTCCTCACCTCCGCCAGCGGGGTGGGGAGAAGGCTTGCCGAGCGCATCGCCCTGGAACTCAAGGGCAAGGTGCCCCTGGAGCTCGTGGGCGGGGAAAAAGTGAGGAGCGAGGCGGCGGAGGAAGCCGTCCTGGCCCTGGCGGCCCTGGGCTTCAAGGAAGGCCAGGCCCGGGCGGTGGTCCTGGACCTCCTGGCCAAGACCCCCGAGGCCAAGGCCCAGGACCTCATCAAGGAGGCCCTGAAGCGGCTCCGCTGAGGGCCTTGGCTAGCCAGAGGCGCGCCCTGAGGCCCGAGGGAGGGTGGGGCAGAAGCTCCAGACGCCCCCCGTGGGCCTCCGCCACCTTCTTGGCCACGGAGAGGCCCAGGCCCTCCCCAGGCCTGGGGGAGGCGCGGAAGAAGGGGCGGCCCGCTTCCCTAAGGGCCTCCTCGGGCATCCCCGGGCCCTCGTCCTTCACCTCCAGGAGGACTTCCCCGCCCTCCACGGCAAGCCTTACCTCCACCCCTTTCCCCTCCCCGTGGAGGAGGGCGTTTTGCAGGAGGTTCCTGAGGGCCTGGGCGAGGAGGAGGGGGTCCCCCTCGTAGGGCAGGCGCTCCGGCCCCCGGTAGGGCACGCCGAGGGCCTCGGCCTCCTCCCGCGCCAGGGCGGCCAGGTCCAGGGCCACGCGCTCCACCCGCCCTTCCCGGGCCAGGACGAAAAGGGCCTCCACCAGGCGCTTCATCCGCAAAAGCTCCTCCTCCAGCGCTCCTAAGACCTCCTCCCGGGGGAGGTACCCCGCTTTGGCCGCCTCCAGCTGGGCCAAGGCGGCGGCCACCGGGGTCCTGAGCTCGTGGGCCGCGTCCCGGGTGAAGCGGCGCTCCCGCTCCAGGAAGGCCTCGAGGCGTTCCAGCATGTGGTTGAAGGCCTCGGCCAAGGCCGCAAGCTCCCCACCGCCCTCAGGGGCCACCCGCTGGGAAAGGTCCCGGGACTCGGCCACCCGCCGGGCCACCTCCGTGAGGCGGCGCAGGGGCCTCAGGGCCTCCCCCGCGAGCCGGGAGGCGAGGAGGAGGGAGAAAAGGGTGAGGGCCCCGCCCACCCCCCAAAGGGCCAGGCGGAAACGGGAAAGCGCCAGGACCACCCCCTGGTCGTAGCGGGCCACGGTGAGGGTGCCCCCGGGCACGGCCAGGACCAGGACCCGCCAGCCCTCCCACCAGTAGGCCCCCGGGGGGCGCTCAGGGAAGCCCGGAAAGTTCGGGCTTTGCGCCCGCTCCCCTTCCCGCACCAGGCGGAAGGCAAACTCTCCCCTGGGGCTTGACCGCCCCTCGGCGAGGGCCCGCACGTAAAAGAAAAGGGAACGGTCCAGGTCGGCCTCCACCAGGCGCTTGAGGGCAAAGTAGCTCAAGGCCCCCTGGAAGAGGAGGGCAAGCCCCAGGGAGAGAGCGAAGAAGAGGGCCAGACGGGCCCTAAGGCTCATGGCCAAGCCGGTACCCCCCGGGCACGGTGCGCACCACCCTGGGGTGGAGCTTCTGCCTGAGGTAGTGCACGTAGACCTTCACCGCCCCCACCTTCTCCCCATCCCCGAAGACCCGCTCCGCCAGCTCCTCGGGGGAGAAGACCCGGCCGGGGTGGAGGAGGAGGACCTCGAGGAGGGCGAACTCCTTCACGGAGAGATCCACCCGCCGCCCCTCCCAAAAGACCCCCCGCCCCGCCAGGTCCACCTCCAGGGGCCCAAGCCGCACCCGGCTCTCCTTGACCTCCGCCACCCGGCGCAGAAGGGCCCGAACCCGAGCCAAAAGCTCCTCCAGGTGGAAGGGCTTGACCAAGTAGTCGTCCCCGCCCAGGTCCAGGCCCTGGACGCGGTCCTCCAGGGCATCCCGGGCGGTGAGGAAGAGGATGGGCCCCTTGTAGCCCATGGCCCGCACCTCCTCGGCGAAGCGGAAGCCCCCGTCCCCGTCCTCGGGCAGACGGACGTCCAGAACCATAAGGTCGGGCTCGAGCTCCAGGAAGGCCTCCCTGGCCTCCCCCAAGGCCTTGGCCCAGCGCACCCCGTAGCCTTGGGCCAGCAAGGCTCCCTCCACCGCCCGGCCCAGGCGGGGCTCGTCCTCGAGGAGAAGCACCTGCACCCCTTCAGTATCCCCCCTTCCGGTTAGGGCGGGGTTATCCCAGGCCCCCAAGGCGCTACGCCCTAACAACCGCCTAACCGGCCTTCCCTACCCTTAGTCCCATGGGCCGGTACGGGGCCAGGTGGGAGGGGGTGCTGGGAAGCTACCTGGAGGTGCAGCTCGTGGCCCCCCCTTGGCGGGCCCGTAGGGCCTTTTTCGCGGCGTTGCAGGAGGTGAGGCGTTTGGAAGGCCTCTTCAGCCGCCACCGGGAAAGCGAACTCACCCGCCTGGTGCGCCAGGGGGGCGGAAGGCCGAGCCCGGAGATGCGGGAGGTGCTTCTCACCGCCCAAAAGCTCCAAGAGGCCACGGGCGGGGCCTTCCACCCCGCTCCCCGCCACGGCGGAGAGGCCCTGCGCTTCCTGGGAACGGAGGTGGAGATCCTGGCCCCCTTGGACCTGGACGGCCTGGCCAAGGGCTACATGGCCGACCGGGCGGCGGAGGCGGCCCTAAGGGCCGGGGCCAAGGCCGCCCTGGTGAACCTGGGCGGGGACCTGGCCCGCCGGGGTCCGGGGCAGGCGGAGGTGGCGGTGGAGCCCCCTTTGGGCCCCGACAACGCCCCGCCCGCCCTGGTGTTCCTCCTGGGGGAGGGCGGGGTGGCCACCAGCGGAGTACGCCACCAGGGATCCCACCTCCTGGACCCCCGCACGGGGAAACCCGCCCCCGGCCTCCAGGCCACGGTCTTGGCCCCTTCCGCCTGCCTGGCGGACGGCCTGGCCAAGGCCCTCTTCGTCCTGGGGAAGGCCGCCTGGCCCACCCTTTTAGCCTTCGCGGCCAGGGGGGTCCTCTTCACCCCGGAAGGCCCCGTACTCGGCCCAGAGGGAGGGAAGGATGCTGAAGCGGTATTACAGCCGGAGAAGCTTCCTTAGGGTGGTCTCGGGCGCCCTGGCCCTAGGCCTGGCCCGGGCCCAGGGGAAGCCCTGGCCCCAGGGGATGGAGCTTGCGGTCTCCTTCGCCTACCAAGGCGGCGGGTTCCGCTACCGCGCCCCCTACGTGGCGGTGTTCGTGGAGGAGGAGGGAAACCTGGTGCGAACCCTGGCCCTTTTCCTCATGCCCGGGAAGGGGGAGCGCTGGTGGAACGAGCTTCGGCGCTACTTTGGCCTATCGGACCCGGAGAGGATGCGCACCTTCTCCGGCCCCACCCGTCCCCCGGGCCGCTACACCGTGGCCTGGGACGGGAGGGACGAAAGGGGAAGGACCGTGGCCCAGGGCACCTATTACGTGTGCGTGGAGTACGCCCGGGAGCACGGACCCTACGAGCTCTTCCGGGAAAAGGTGGAGCTTTCCGAAAAGCCTTTCCAAAAGGTTTACGCCCTGAAGGGGGAGCTCCAGGAGGTGGCCCTTGACTACCGCCGGAAAGCCTAGGCCAGGGGTGAGCCCCTGGCGGAGCCGGCTTTACACCCTAAGCCGCACCCTCCACCTCTACCTTTCCCTCCTGGCCTTCCTCACCCTCCTCTTCTTCGCCCTCACCGGCCTTACCCTGAACCACCCGGAGTGGTTCGGGGAGGGAAGCCCGAGGAAGGTCTCCGGAACCCTGCCCGGGGCGCCTTACCTGGAGGGGCAGGCCGTGGACTGGCTGAGGCTCGCCGAGGACCTCAGGGCCTTGGGCCTGCGGGGCCGGGTGGCCGACCGGGGCGAGGCGGGGCAGGAAGTCTGGGTCTCCTTCCGGGCCCCCGGGTACGCCGCGGACGCCCAGGTGGACCCCGGGACGGGGGCCTACCGCGTGGTGGTGACGGCGCACGGTCTGGTGGCCGCACTAAACGACCTGCACAAGGGCCGGGACACGCCGGGAGGCTGGAGGGTCTTCCTAGACCTCTCCGCCCTCTTCCTGGCCCTGGTGAGCCTCACCGGGCTCCTTCTCGGCCTCTTCCTGCGCAAAACCCGGCGGGCAGCCCTCCTTAGCCTTCTTTTGGGCTTCCTGCTCTTCGGGGGGATGGCCCTATGGGCAAGCCTTTAGGGACGCCTACGAACCCCGGGCAGGGACCCAGCAAAGACCCTTAACGCCCTTTCCGGAAACCCCCACCCGGACCCCCATCCCGGCCCAGGCCAGCCTGGGGTGGCATAAAGCGCCTAGAGCTCGTCCAGGGCTTCCCTGGGGGCGCGCCTCGTCCCCAGGTGGCCCCCTTCCCGCAGGACCAAGGGGAAAAGGGCCTCCCAGGGGCCTTCCAAGGCCTGGAGCCCTTCGCCCCGGAAGGCCTTAAGCCCCTCCGGCACGGGGCCTTCCAGGCCGTAAGGGAAGAGGGCCAGGGGACCCGCCCCCGGCTCCCCCGGCCCCCGGTCCAGGTAGAGGGCCACGGGCTCCAAGTAGCCCAGGAAGCGGGTGCGGTGCATCTCCCGGCGCAGGGCCTGCAGGGCCTTGAGGTCCTCGGCCCCTTGCCAGAGGAGGAGGTCGGCCTCCGCGGAAAGGCCCACCAGGCTGTAGACCGCCAAGAAGCCCTCCCTGGCCTGCCAGCGGGCGAGGAGGAGGGCAAACTCCTCCTTCAGGTGCTCCTGGACCTCGGCCTCGAGGCGGCGGAACTCCGGCAGGAGGCGGAAGAGGCTGAAGGCCCAAAGCCTCATACCGCCCCCAGGAAGCGGGCCAGGGTCTCCTCCGTGAGGTGCTTGCCCACGTAGAAGGGCCCGAACTCGCCAAACCGGGCGGAGACCTCGTCAAAGCGCATCTCGTAGACAATCTTCTTGAACTGGATGGGGTCCTCGCTGAAGAGGTCCACCCCCCACTCCCAGTCGTCCAGGCCCTGGGCCCCGCTGATCACCTGCAGGACCTTCCCCTGGTACTTCCGGCCCGTCTCCCCGTGGGCCTTCATGAGGCTGGCCCGCTCCTTGGCAGGGAGCATGTACCAGTTGTCCTGCCCTTGACGCCGCTTGTTCATGGGGTAGAAGCACACGTACCCCCCCTTGGGCACCCTGGGGGTGAGGCGGGGCTTCACGTAGGGGGCCTCGGGGTCCAGGGGGCCCGTCTGGCTTCCCAGCTCCACCACCGAGTAGAAGCCGTAGGCCGGGCGCAGAAAGCGGGCGAGGAGGCTCTTGTTCAGGGCCTCCTCCGCCTCCAAAAGGGCGTCCAGGTTCTCCCTCAGGTTGAGGAAGAGGAGGTCCGCCTTCTGGGTGACCACCTGGTAGACCCCGTAAGACCCCCGCCCCTCGGCCTCCACCCGGGCCCAGGCGGCGAGGATCCCCTTAAGCTCCTCCCAAGCCTCCCGCCGGACCTCCTTGGGGGCGGAAAGCCACCCGGGGAAGTCCAGGCGGCGAAAATCGTGGAGGATGTGCCAGCCCTCGAGGGTAAAGGTGGGTTCGGGGACGTGCCCTTCCATGGCCCCAATATACCCTCCGGTATACTGCCCCCATGGTGGTCTTGAAGGCCCTTTTGGTCCTGCTCCTGGCCTGGATCCTGGGGCGCTACGGGGCCAAGGCCCTGAACCTGGTGGGCCGCCTCACCCCCACGGCGAAGGACGACCGCTTCTTCCGGCTTTTGGGCTACCTGTGGTGGGGAGGCGTCCTGGTGGGGGCCCTCAGCTACCTGGCCCACCTCCTCGCCCTTCCCTACGAGCCCCTGGCCTCCTGGGGGCGCTCCTTGGCGGGCTGGCTTGGGGAGCGGGGCCTCGCTGCCTTGGCGGTCCTGGCCCTCACGTTCCTGGGCTACCGCCTCATCCCCCTCCTCCTCGCCCGCCTCCCCGAGGCAGAGGAGGAACTCAGCCGCGAGGCCATCCGTAGGCGGACCCTGCGGGTGGTCTCGGAGTCGGCCCTAAAGGGCACCCTCTTGGTCCTGGGGGGGCTACTCCTCCTCTCCAACCTGGGCCTCAACGTCACCGCCCTCCTGGCCGGGGCCGGGGTGGCGGGGCTCGCCTTGAGCTTCGCCGCCCAGAACCTCATCCGGGACTTCATCAACGGCTTCTTCATCCTCCTGGAGGACCAGTACGGGGTGGGGGACATCGTCCAGATCAACGGGGTGGGGGGCGTGGTGGAGAAGTTCAACCTGCGCCTCACCGTGCTAAGGGACCTGGAGGGAAGGGTCCACTTCATCCCCAACTCGGAGGTGCGCCAGGTCACCGTCCTCACCCAGGAGTGGAGCCGGGCGGTGGTGGACGTGGGGGTGGCCTACAAGGAGGACCTGGACCGGGTGCTGGCCGTCTTCCAGGACGAGGTGGCGCGCTTTTCCCAGGACCCCGGGTGGCAGGACCGCTTCACCGCCCCCCCCGAGGTCCTGGGGGTTCAGGACCTGGCCAACTCCGCCGTGGTCATCCGCGTCCTTTTCAACACCAAGCCCGCCCAGCAGTGGGCCGTGGCCCGGGAGTTCCGGAGGCGCATTAAAAACCGCCTGGACCGGGAGGGGATAGAGATCCCCTTCCCCCACCAGAAGCTTTACTTCGGGGAGGCCTTGCGGCTGGAAAAGGGGGTGTAGGCTAAGGGGGATGCCGGAGGTCTACGGGGAGATCCTGGAGGTGCTCCAGCCCCACCTGGGGCCGCGGGCGGAGGTGGTGCTGGAAGAGGGGTTGAAACGCCTGGGGAAGCGGCCTTCCGAGCTCACCCCAGAGGACGGCGCCTACCTCCTCAAGGGCCTGGTCTTCCGGGAGCTCCAAGCCCGCCTCTCCCCCCAGGAGGCCCGAAAGGTGGTGGAAGGGGCCCTAGGGCGGATAACCGCCCGAAGCGCGACCCTGGAAGCCCTGGAGGGAGGCCTTAAGCGCTTCGGCCTCTACGTGGACTGGCCGGAGGTGGGCCGCCTCAGGGCCTTGGTGAACCGCCTGCGCCAGGAGCCCGACCCCGCCCTCTTGGCCGAGGGCAAGGAGCTCCTCGCGGCCCTGGAGGAGAAGCTGGAAGAGGCCCTCCTGCGCCAGGCCAAGGACCTGGCCCACCTGGAGGAGGCCCTGGAAAGGGTGCGCCACCTGGGAGGGCCCAAGGTGAGGCGGCTGGAAAGCCTCCTGGAGACCATCCGCCGCGCCCACGCCGAGGGGCTCTTCGCCCAGGCGGAGGTGGAGCGGGCGCGGGGCCTGGCCCTGGAGCTCAGGAAGTTCCTGGAGTCCAGCGCCGTGCGGGCCCCCACCCTGCCGGAGATCGTCTTTGAAACCCAGGAAAAGCCTCCCGAAACCCCCAAGCACCCCACCGACGTCCTCCTCACCGTGGAGGAGGCCTCCGAGCTGGAGGGGGAGCTGGTGGTGGACCTGGAGGCCCTCTCCGAGGAGGCCTCGAGGCGCATCCAGGCCCTGGAGGTGGAGGAGGAGCGGCGCAGGCTGGAAGAACTCCTGGCCCGCCACGCGGCCCTCCTGGAGCGGGCCACGGTGAGCCCCTTGCTGGCCGAGGTCCAGGCCCTCCTGGAGGCGGGCACCCCGGTGGGGGAGAAGCTAAAGCTCCTGGAAGAGGCCTTCCAGGAGGCGGAGCGGAACCTTAGGGCGGAGAAGCGGGCCCGCCTCATCCAACTCCAAGAGGCCCTGCGAACCCTCCCCCTCCCCGAGGAGGCCAAGGCGCCCCTGGAAAGGGCCCTGCGCCTGGCGGAGGAAACCCTGGAGGAAGGGGGCCACCCCGACCTCCTCCCCCTGGAAGAAGAGCTCCGGCGGCTGGAGGAGGAGGCCAGGCGCAAGGCCGAGGAGGAAAAGCGCCTCCTGGAGGAAAAGGAGGCCCTGCTCCGGGAGCTATTGGCCAAGGGGGAGGCCTTCCGGCCCCTCTGGGAGGAGCTCCGGGCCTTGCCCCCGGAGGCCCTGCCCCAGGGCCTGGCCCGGGTGCGCGCCCGCTACGCGGAGCTCCTTCGCGCCCAAGGGGAGGAGGCCGCCCTCAAGGCCAAGCTGGCGGAGGCCGCCCAGGCCCTCCAGGGCCTCAAGCCCGAGGCCGAGGCCCTGGGCCTGGAGAGTGCGGTGGCGGAGGCCGAGGCCCTCCTCCGCCAGGGGCGCCTGCCCGACCTGGAGGCCCTGCGCCTCCGCCTGGCCGAGGCCAAGGCCCAGGCCCGCCAGGAGGCCCTTCAGGAGCTCTCCCGCCTCCAGGCCCTGGCCGAGCGCTTCCGGGGCTTCGGCGGGGAGGGGGTCTTGCGGGCCATTGAGGAGGAGAAGCGCAAACCCCTCCCCGACCCCGCCCCCGTGGCCCGGGCCCTCCAGGCCTTGAGGCGGCGCCTCGAGGCCAAGCGGGAGGAGCTCACCACCCGCCTCACCGCCTTCTTCCAGGCGGAGGCCCGCCTCAGGGGCTTCCAAAGCGATACAAAGCGCCGCCTCAAACCCCTCCTCTCCGTGCTCCAAAGCGCCCAGGAAAAGCTCCCCCGCCTGGGCCCCCAGGGGCTCGCCCAGGTGGAGAAGACCCTGGGCCAGGCGGAAGGCCTCCTGCGGGAACTGGAAAGGGAGCAGGAGGCGGCCAGGACCGTGCTCCAGGAAATCCGGGGGGCGGACCTGGAGGCCCTCCTGGGGGTCTTTGACCAGCGGGAAGGCCAGGCCCAGGAGGACGCCCTCGCCCCCTTGCGCCTCCCCGGGGTGGAGGCCTTGGGCTACCTGGAAGACCCCCTCCCCTTCCCCAAGGGGCCCCTCCTGGAGCTGAAGCGGGCCCTGGACCGCCTGGACGAGGGTCTGGGGCAGTCCCGGGGGCCCGCGGTGGTCCTCCTGGGGGAGAAGGCCCTGGTCCTGGCAAAGCGAAGGGGCCGCACCCTGGTGGCCCTTCTGGACAAGACCAGCCTCTCCGCCTTTCTCCTGGAGCTCGCCTCCTAAGTACCCCGCAGCCCCAACCCGGGCGGCCCGCCTCGCGAAACCAGGGCTGGGGGCTTAGGGTGCTAAACTAAAGAATAGTGGTAACCGCCTCCGCCCTTTGGGAAAAGCTTGCATCGCTTCTATCCTACCTCTCCCCGGAGGAGCGGGAGAAGGTGAGGGAAGCCTACCTCTTCGCCGAGGAGGCCCACCGGGGCCAGCTAAGGCGAAGCGGGGAGCCCTACATCACCCACCCGGTGGCCGTGGCGGAGATCCTGGCCGGCCTGCACATGGACGCGGACACCGTGGCCGCCGGCCTCCTCCACGACACCCTGGAGGACTGCGGGGTGGGAGGGGCGGAGCTGGAAAGGCGGTTCGGCCCCGCCGTGCGCCGGATCGTGGAGGGGGAGACCAAGGTGAGCAAGCTGTACAAGCTTGCCAACCTCGAGGGGGAGGAGCGGCGGGCCGAAGACCTCCGCCAGATGTTCATCGCCATGGCGGAGGACGTGCGCATCATCATCGTCAAGCTGGCGGACCGCCTGCACAACCTGCGCACCCTGGAGCACATGCCCCCCGAGAAGCAGAAGCGGATCGCCCAGGAGACCCTGGAGATCTACGCCCCCCTGGCCCACCGCCTGGGGATGGGCCAGCTCAAGTGGGAGCTGGAGGACCTCTCCTTCCGCTACCTCCACCCCGAGGCCTACCAGGCCCTCCTCTCCCGCATCCGGGAGACCCAGGAGGCCCGGGAAAGGGTGGTCCAGAAGGCCATGGCCGCCTTGGAGGAGGCCCTGAGGAAGGACGAGCTCCTCCAGGCCCAGCTCCAGGGCCTGGAGGTCACGGGCCGGCCCAAGCACCTCTACTCCATCTGGAAGAAGATGGAGCGGGAGGGGAAGGCCCTGGAGCAGATCTACGACCTCCTGGCGGTCCGGGTCATCCTGGACCCCAAGCCAAGCCCCACGGAGGAGGCCAAGGCCCTCCGGGAAAAGCAGGTCTGCTACCACGTCCTGGGCCTGGTGCACGCCCTGTGGCAGCCCATCCCCGGAAGGGTCAAGGACTACATCGCCGTGCCCAAGCCCAACGGCTACCAAAGCCTCCACACCACGGTCATCGCCCTGGAGGGGCTCCCCTTGGAGGTGCAGATCCGCACCCGGGAGATGCACCGCGTGGCCGAGTACGGCATCGCCGCCCACTGGCTCTACAAGGAGGGGCTCACCGACCCCGAGGAGGTGAAGCGCCGGGTCTCCTGGCTCCGGAACATCCAGGAGTGGCAGCAGGAGTTCTCTAGCTCCCGGGAGTTCGTGGAGGCGGTGACCCGGGACCTCCTGGGAGGAAGGGTCTTCGTCTTCACCCCCAAGGGGCGCATCATCAACCTGCCCAAGGGGGCCACCCCCGTGGACTTCGCCTACCACATCCACACCGAGGTGGGCCACCACATGGTGGGGGCCAAGGTGAACGGGCGCATCGTCCCCCTCTCCTACGAGCTGCAAAACGGGGAGATCGTGGAGATCCTAACCAGCAAAAACGCCCACCCCTCCAAGGGCTGGCTGGAGTTCGCCCGGACCCGGAGCGCCAAGAGCAAGATCCGCCAGTACTTCCGCGCCCAGGAGCGGCAGGAAACCCTGGAAAAGGGCCAGAACCTCCTGGAGCGTTACCTGAAGCGGCGCGGCCTCCCCAAGCCCACGGACAGCCAGCTGGAGGAGGCGGCCAAGCGCCTCTCCCTCACCCCCTCCCCGGAGGAGCTCTACCTGGCCCTGGCCCTGAACCGGCTCACCCCCAGGCAGGTGGCGGAGAAGCTCTACCCCAAGGCCCTCCTCAAGCCGGAAAAGCCCAAGCCCGCCCCCAGAAACGAGTGGGGCATCCGCCTGGAGCAGGACCTGCAGGCCCCCATCCGCCTGGCCTCCTGCTGCGAGCCCATGAAGGGGGACGGCATCCTGGGCTTCGTGACCCGGGGCCGGGGGGTCACCATCCACCGGGCGGACTGCCCCAACCTGCGCCGCATCCTGCAGGGGCCGGAGGCGGACCGGGTCATCGGGGCCTACTGGGAGGGGGTGGGGGGGAAGGTGGCCACCCTCGAGGTCCTGGCCCAAGACCGCGCCGGGCTTCTCCGGGACGTGATGCAGGTGGTGGCCGAGGCGGGGAAGAGCGCCCTGGGCTCGGAAACCCGCATCCTGGGCCCCCTGGCCCGCATCCGCCTGCGCCTTTCCGTGCAAGACGGGGAGCGGGAAGGCCTTATCCAGGCCCTGAAGGGGGTGAAGAGCGTGCAGGAGGTGCGCTGGGTCTAGAGGGGGTGAACCCAGACCTCCCGTTCCCTGGGCCCGTCAAACTCCGCCAGAAAAACCTGCTGCCAACGGCCCAGCAAAAGCCTCCCTCCCCGGGCGAGGAGGAGGAGGTGGACCCCGGTGAGGAGGCTCTTCAGGTGGGCGTGGGAGTTGCCCTCGGCGTGGAGGTCCTTGGGGTGGTGGCGGGGGGCCAGCTCGTCCAGGCGGGCCAGGAGGTCGTGGGCCACGTGGGGGTCCGCCCCTTCCTGCACGGTGAGGCCGCAGGTGGTGTGGGGCACGAAGAGGTAGACGAGCCCCGTGTGCCCCTCCAGAACCGCCTCCACCCGCTTGGTGATGTTGACCAGCCCCTCGGGAGGCGTTTGAACCGAAAGGCGCTTCATGCCCCTGAGAATAGCCTAAACGCCAAGGCCTTGATTTCGCCACACGCCAGCTTCGGTCCGTCTCCGTGGGCATGGCCTTTTTGGGGCCCCCACCGAGGCTTCGGCCGCGGTGGGGTATTCAGCCCAGGCGGGAGGTGCGCAGGTGGAAGCTCTTCTCCACCGGGAAGCTCTGGTCCAGGTCGCCGAACTCGGCCTCGGCCAGGGCCCAAAGCCGGGGCATGACCCGCTGGTGGACCTCCTCCGGCACGGCCTGGGTGAAGGAATAAAGCCTCTCCTGCAGGGCCTCGAGGGCCTCCCTTACGGAACGCTCCTCCCGCCAGGCCACCACCTGCCGCGCCTTGGGCCGCAGGCCGAGGCGCCGCAAGGCCTCCTCCACCTCGGCGAGCCGCCGCTGGTGGAGGCCCCGCTCCACCCGGACCCCCTCGGCCTCCACCAGGGCCCGCCACGCTTCCTGCAAGCGCCACTCCACCTCGGCCTCCATCCGGTCCCAGCCCTCCAGGAGCACGCCGCCCGGCTTCAAGACCCTTAAGGCCTCCGCCAGGGCCTTGGGCCAGTCGGGGAGGAGGTGCCAGAGGTGGACCGCGATCACCGCGTCCACGCTCTCCCCCGGAAGGGGGATGGCCCGGGCATCCGCCAAGAGCAGGCGCACCTTGCGCATGACCCCTGCCGCCTTCTGCCGGAAGACCTCCAGCATGGCCGGGTTCACGTCCAAGGCAATGTAGCGGTAGCCGCGGGCGATGAGGGGCAAGGCGATGCGTCCCGTACCCACCCCGAGCTCCAGGAGGACGGGCTCCTCTCCCTTCCCCTGGAGGGCGCCCCCCATGGCGGTGGCGATGCGGCCCGCCACCTCCGGCGGGTAAGCCCGGAGGCGGTCGTAAGCGTAGGCCACCCGGGTAAAGGCGCTGGACATGTCCCCTTCTATTGTACGGGGTATACTTCCCGCCATGAAGGGGCTTATCCTGGCCGCCGGGCGGGGCACCCGCCTCCGCCCCCTCACCCACACCCGGCCCAAACCGGTCATCCGGGTGGCCGGGCGGCCCATCGTCCACTATGCGGTGGAGAACCTCCTGGAAGCGGGGGTAAGGGAGATCGGGGTGGTGGTCTCCCCGGAAACGGAAAAGGACATCCGCGAGGCCCTTTCCGGCTACCGGGTACGCTACATCCTGCAGGAGGAGCCCCAGGGCCTGGCCCACGCGGTGGCCGTGGCCCAGGGGTTCCTGGGGGAAAGCCCCTTTGTCCTCTACCTGGGGGACAACCTCTTCCAAAAGGGGATCGGGAGTTTCATAGAAGCTTTCCAGGAGGGGGTGAGCGCGGTCATCGCCCTGGTGCGGGTGGAAAACCCCAGGCAGTTCGGGGTGGCGGTCCTGGAAGGGGATCGCATCGTGCGCCTCCTGGAAAAGCCCAAGGAACCCCCCTCGGACCTGGCGGTGGCCGGGGTCTACGTCTTCACCCCCGAGGTCTTCTCCGTCATCCGGGACCTAAAGCCCTCGGCCCGGGGGGAGTACGAGATCACCGACGCCATCCAAGGCCTCATTGACCAGGGGAAGCGGGTGGTGGGCGTGGAGGTCAAGGGCTGGTGGAAGGACACGGGCCGCCCCCAGGACCTCTTGGACGCCAACCGCCTCCTCCTGGAGGAGCTCTCCCCCCGGGTGGAGGGGGAGGTGGTGGCAAGCCAGCTCACGGGCCGGGTGGTGGTGGAGCGGGGCGCCAAGGTGGCGGGGAGCACGGTCATCGGCCCGGCCTTTATCGGGGAAGGGGCCGTGGTGGAGGAGGCTTACGTGGGCCCCTTCACCTCCTTGGGGCCGGGGGCACGGGTGGTGCGCTCGGAGGTGGAGTACTCCATCCTGGAGGACCACGCGGTGCTGGAAGACGTCCCCTTGCGCCTCCAGGAAAGCATCCTGGGCGTGGGGGCCGAGGTGCGAAGCCGGAACGGCCTTCCCCGGGCCCACCGCCTGATCCTCGGGGACCTCTCCCAGGTGGAACTGGCCTGATGCCCCTGCTTTCCCTCCTCACCGAGGACTACCAAGGCGGCGAGGCCCTGGCCCGGGCCTTAGGGGTGAGCCGGGCCGCGGTCTCCAAGGAGGCGAAGCGGCTTCTCGCCGAGGGCTTTCCCCTGGAGGTGGGGCGGAAGGGCTACCGCATCCTCCCGGGGACCCCCCTGCCCCACCTCTTCCGGCCGTTAGGGCGCCTGGGGCGGCCCTACCGCTATTTGGGCCGGGTGGGGAGCACCCAGGACGTCCTCAGGGCCTGGGCCGAGGCGGGGGCCCCCGAGGGGGCCTTGGTCCTGGCCGAGGTCCAGGAACGGGGCCGGGGAAGGCGGGGAAGGCCATGGGAAAGCCGCCCCGGGGCAAGCCTCACCTTCTCCCTCCTCCTGAGGCCAAGCCTTCCCCTCTCCGCCCTCGCCCTCCTCCCCCTCCTCGCGGGCCTCGCCCTCCGGGAGGCGGTGGGGGTGGGGGGGCTCAAGTGGCCCAACGACCTCCTCGCCCCGGACGGACGCAAGCTGGCGGGCCTCCTCCTGGAGGCCAAGGCCGAGGGGGAGGAGGTGGCCTACGCCCTCCTGGGGGTGGGGGTGAACGTGGCCTGGGCCCCGGAGGGGGCGGCCTTCCTCCGGGAGTTCACGCCCCTCTCCCGGCGGGAGGTTCTGGAGGGGTTTCTCCTCAAGCTGGAAGGACTCCTCCCCCTCCTGGAAACCCCGGAAGCCCTTCTGGACCGCTACCGGGGGGCCTCCTACACCCTGGGGCGAAGGGTGCGGGTGCGCACGGCCAGGGGCGTGGTGGAGGGGGTGGCGGAGGCGGTCCTGAACGACGGAAGCCTCCAGGTGGGAGGGGTGCGGGTGGGGGCCGGGGAGGTGGAGCTTCTGCCCCTAATTGAGTGAGGTAGGCTTAGATTTTCCCAAGCGCTTGTGCTAGGATGGGGCTAGGTATGTTCGCCCGCATCTTCACCAAGGAAGAGGCCGACGCCCTCCTGCCCGAGCTCCGGAGGGTCCTCTCCCAGATGCGGCAGGCCCGGAAGGAACTGGGGGAGATCCAGGCCCGGCTCCCCGAGGCCCGGGGCGTGGAAAGACGGGCCCTGGAGGAGGAGGCCCGCTTTCTCCTGGGTTCCCTGGAGGCCGACGCCCGCTACCTCACCTCCCTCGGGGTCTTCCTCAAGGACCTGGACCGGGGCCTCGTGGACTTCCCCGCCCGGATAGGAGGGGAAGTGGTCTTCCTCTGCTGGCAGGAGGGGGAACCCGAGGTGGCCCACTACCACCCCCTCTCCGGGGGCTTCAGGGAAAGGCGGCCCCTTCTGGCGGAAGAGCTCACCCTTCTCCCCCAGGACCACCCCGGCGAAAAGCGTCCAGGCGCTTGAGGTCCTCCCGGACCAGGTCGTCCCGCCCCGCCAGGGACTCCAGGTGGTGCCGGAGCTCGTGGAGGAGGGTTTCCCACGCCTCGGCCTCCCAGTCAAAACCGGGTCCCGCCACCTCCCGGAAGGAGCCGTAGTAGAGGGCGATGTGCCGCCCCAAGCCCTCAAACCCTCCAAAGGCCGAGGGCGGCCCCGGGTCCAGGTACTCCCCCAGGCGCCACACGCCCTCAAGCCCCGGCTCGGGCTTGGCCTGAGGCAGGACGTGCACCCCCTGAAGCCCCCGCTTGAAGGCCTCGGGGATCTCCTCCCAAAGCCTCCCCACCAGCTCCACGAAGGCCTCGTAGGTCATGGCCGGTGATAGGGGTGCCCCGCCCCCAAGGTCAGGACCCGGTAGAGCTGCTCCAGGAGCACCACAAGGGCCAGCTCGTGCTGCAGGGTGAGGGGGGAGAGGGAAAGGAGGAGGTCCGCCTCCCGCCGCACCGCCTCGGGATGCCCCTCCGCCCCCCCCACCAGGAAGGCCACCCGCTCCCCTTCCCACCCCCTCAGGAAGCGGAAGAGCCCCTCCGTGGTGAAAAGCCTTCCCCGCTCGTCCAAGACCACCTTGCGGTGCCCCTCCGCCCGGGGAAGGAGCTCCCGCGCCTCCTTGACGAAGAGGACCTCGAGGGGAGCATACCTGGCGATGCGCCCGGCGTACTCCTCCACACCCAGCCGGGCGTAGGCCAGCCTGGGCCTGCCCACCGCCACCACCCGCAGGCGCACACCCCCATCCTAACGGGGTATACTCGGGGCGAAGGGAAAGTGGGACCGACCCCCACCCCCAGGAGCCCCAAGCCCTTACCCAGGGAGGGCTCAGCCAGCGCCAAAAGCGCAAGAGAGGAGGGCTTATGGTCAAGGACACCCACCGGTTCCAGCCCTTCACCCCAGAGCCCATAAGGCTGATCGGGGAGAAGGGGGAGTGGCTAGGGGACTTCCCCCTGGACCTAGACGAGGAGAAGCTACGCCGCCTCTACCGGGACATGCTGGCGGCCCGGATGCTGGATGAACGCTACACCATCCTCATCCGCACCGGCAAGACCAGCTTCATCGCCCCCGCCGCCGGCCACGAGGCCGCCCAGGTGGCCATCGCCCACGCGGTGAGGAAGGGCTTTGACTGGCTCTTCCCCTACTACCGCGACCACGGCCTGGCCTTGGCCCTGGGCATCCCCGCCAAGGAGCTCTTCGGCCAGATGCTGGCCACCCGGGCCGACCCCAACAAGGGCCGCCAGATGCCCGAGCACCCGGGCTCCAAGGCCCTCCACTACTTCACCGTGGCCTCCCCCATCGCCTCCCACGTGCCCCCCGCCGCCGGGGCCGCCATCAGCATGAAGCTCCTCCGCACGGGCCAGGTGGCGGTCTGCACCTTCGGGGACGGGGCCACCAGCGAAGGGGACTGGTACGCAGGGATCAACTTCGCCGCCGTGCAGGGGGCACCGGCCGTCTTCATCGCCGAGAACAACTTCTACGCCATCAGCGTGGACTACCGCCGCCAGACCCACAGCCCCACCATCGCCGACAAGGCCCACGCCTTCGGCATCCCCGGCTACCTGGTGGACGGCATGGACGTGCTGGCCAGCTACTACGTGGTGAAGGAGGCGGTGGAAAGGGCCCGCATGGGGGAGGGGCCAAGCCTTGTGGAGCTAAGGGTCTACCGCTACGGCCCCCATTCCTCCGCCGACGACGACAGCCGCTACCGCCCCCGGGAAGAGGTGGAGGCCTGGCGGAAGCGGGACCCCCTCCTCCGCTTCCAGCGCTTCCTGGAGGCCAAGGGCCTGTGGAACCCGGAGTGGGAGGAAGACCTGAAGGCGGAGATCCGCGCCGAGCTGGAAAGGGCCTTGCAGGAGGCCGAGGAGGCGGGTCCCGTGGCCGCGGAGTGGATGTTTGAGGACGTCTTCTCCGAAAAGCCTTGGCACCTCCTCCGCCAGGAAGCCCTCCTGCGGGAAGAACTCTAAGGGAGGTGGGCCGTGGCCGTGATGACCATGGTGCAGGCCCTGAACCGGGCCCTGGACGAGGAGATGGCCAAGGACCCCCGGGTGGTGGTCCTGGGGGAGGACGTGGGCAAGCGGGGCGGGGTCTTCCTGGTGACCGAGGGGCTTCTCCAGAAGTACGGGCCCGACCGGGTCATGGACACCCCCCTCTCCGAGGCGGCCATCGTGGGGGCCGCCTTGGGCATGGCCGCCCACGGCCTGAGGCCGGTGGCCGAGATCCAGTTCGCCGACTACATCTTCCCCGGGTTTGACCAGCTGGTGAGCCAGGTGGCCAAGCTCCGCTACCGCTCGGGAGGCCAGTTCACCGCGCCCCTGGTGGTGCGCATGCCCTCCGGGGGTGGGGTGAAGGGCGGGCACCACCACTCGCAAAGCCCCGAGGCCCACTTCGTGCACACCGCCGGGCTCAAGGTGGTGGCCGTCTCCACCCCCTACGACGCCAAGGGGCTGCTGAAGGCGGCCATCCGCGACGAGGATCCCGTGGTCTTCCTGGAGCCCAAAAGGCTCTACCGCTCGGTGAAGGAGGAGGTGCCGGAGGACGACTACGTCCTGCCCCTGGGCAAGGCGGCCCTGAGGCGCGAAGGGAAGGACATAACCCTCATCGGCTATGGCACCGTGATGCCCGAGGTCTTACAGGCGGCGGAGGAACTCGCCAAAGCCGGGGTAGCCGCCGAGGTCTTGGACTTAAGGAGCCTCATGCCCTGGGACTACGAGGCGGTGATGGACTCCGTGGCCAAGACGGGAAGGGCCGTCCTGGTCTCCGACGCCCCCCGGCACGCGAGCTTCGTGAGCGAGGTGGCAGCCACCATCGCCGAGGACATCCTGGACATGCTCCTCGCCCCGCCCATCCGGGTCACGGGGTTTGACACCCCCTACCCCTACGCCCAGGACAAGCTCTACCTGCCCACCGTCACCCGCATCCTGAACGCCGCCAAGCGGGCGCTAGACTACTGATATGCCAAGGGAAATCATCTTCCTGGTAGAAGAGGCGGAAGAAGGAGGGTTTGTTGCCCGTGCCCTAGGGGAAGCCATCTTCACGGAGGGAGAAACCTGGGAGGAGCTCAAGGAGATGATCCGGGATGCGGTCCGGTGCCACTTTGGCGAAGAAGCACCTCCGATCATTCGTCTGCACTTCGTCCGCGAGGAGGTCCTTACCCCGTGAAGCTTCCCCGCGACCTCACCGGGGAGGAACTTGTCAAGAGGTTAGCCCGCCTGGGCTATCGGGTGGAGCGTCAAACGGGAAGCCATGTGCGTATGACCTGGGAAGGCCCTAGCGGTCCTCATGCCATCACCATCCCCCTTCATCGCCCGCTAAAGGTGGAAACCTTGGCCGGAATCCTAAAGGCGGTGGCAGAAGCCCGTGGGATAGACCGCAAAGGACTTCAACAACTCCTGGACCTGTAAAGGGAGGACTATGCCCAAGGAAATCCTCATGCCCGAGCTCGCCGAAAGCGTGGTGGAAGGCGAGATCCTGAAGTGGCTGGTGGCGGAAGGGGACTACCTGAAGAAGGACCAGCCCTTCGTGGAGGTCATGACCGACAAGGTCACGGTGGAGCTACCCTCCCCTTACGAGGGGGTGCTCTTGAAGAAGCTGGCCAAGGAGGGGGAGGTGGTCAAGGTCCACGCCCCCCTCGCCCTCATCGCCGAGCCCGGTGAGGCGGTGGAAGGGGTGAAGGAGGCTCCCCCGGTGCAGGCGGTGGAGGAGCGCTCCATCGTGGAGCCTGGCCTTCCCGCAAAGGAGGAGAAGGAGGACCTCTCCCTCTTCAAGCCCGACATCACCCAGGTGGCGGTGAAGAACCCCTTCCTGCAAGGGGCCAAGCCCCAGGAGGCGGCCAGGCCGGGGGGCCGGGTCCTCGCCGTCCCCGCCGCCAGGAAGCTCGCCCGGGAGCTCGGAATCCCCATTGAAGAGGTCCCGGGCTCGGGGCCCTTGGGGAGGGTCAGGGTGGAGGACGTGAGGGCCTATGCCGAGGGGAAGAAGGCCCCGCCCCTGGCGCAAGCGCCTTCTCCAGAGGCACCCCAGGTTCCCCCTTCCGGCTTCCCGCCCCCGCCCAAGTACGCGCCGCCCAAGGGCTACGAGCACCTGGAGGAGCGCGTGCCCTTAAGGGGCATCCGCCGCACCATCGCCCAGGGGCTTTGGCAGAGCCACCTCTACACCGTGCGCACCCTGAACGTGGACGAGGCGGACCTCACGGAGCTCGTGGCTCTAAGGGAGCGCCTCAAGCCCGAGGCCGAGGCCCAAGGGGTCAAGCTCACCTACCTCCCCTTCATCTTCAAGGCGGTGGCGCGGGCCCTGAAGAAGTTCCCCGTGCTGAACACCAGCCTGGACGAGGAGAGGCAGGAGATCGTCTACAAGCGCTACTACCACCTGGGGCTGGCGGTGGCCACGGAAAGGGGCCTCATCGTGCCCGTGGTGCGGGATGCGGACCGGAAGAGCATCCTGGAGCTCGCCCGGGAAATCACCGAGCTCTCCCAGAAGGCCCGGGAAGGGCGCCTTTCTCCGGAAGAGGTCACGGGGTCCACCTTCACCGTCACCAACATCGGCTCCGTGGGGGCCCTCATGAGCTTCCCCATCATCAACGTGCCGGACGCGGCCATCCTGGGGGTCCACTCCATTAGGAAGCGCCCCTGGATCCTGCCCGATGGCTCCATAGCGGCCCGGGACATCATGTACCTCTCCCTCTCCTTTGACCACCGCCTGGTGGACGGGGCCGAGGCGGCCATGTTCACCCGGGAGGTCATAAGGCTCTTGGAAAACCCCGACCTGCTCCTTCTGGAAATGTAGGATGACGCCCATGAAGACCTACGACCTCATCGTGATCGGTACCGGACCCGGGGGCTACCATGCGGCCATAAGGGCCGCCCAGCTCGGCCTCAAGGTGCTGGCGGTGGAGGCCGCCGAGGTGGGCGGGGTGTGCCTGAACGTGGGGTGCATCCCCACCAAGGCCCTCCTGCACGCGGCGGAGACCGTCCACCACCTGAAGGTGGCCGAGGGCTTCGGGGTGAAGGCCAAGCCGGAGCTGGACCTGAAGAGGCTTGCCGCCTGGCGGGAGAGCGTGGTGAAGAAGCTCACCGGAGGCGTGGGCACCCTCCTCAAGGGGAACGGGGTGGAGCTCGTGCGGGGCTTCGCCCGCTTGGCGGGCCCCAAGGAGGTGGAGGTGGAGGGCGAGCGCTACGGGGCGAGGAGCGTGATCCTCGCCCCGGGGAGCGAGCCCCAAGAGCTCAAGGGCTTCCCTTTCGGCGAGGACATCTGGGACTCCACCCGGGCCCTCAAGGTGGAGGAAGGGATTCCCCCCCGCCTCCTGGTGATCGGAGGCGGGGCGGTGGGGCTGGAGCTCGGCCAGGTCTACCACCGCCTGGGCGCGGAGGTCACCCTCATTGAGTACATGCCCGAGATCCTGCCCCAGGGAGACCCCGAGACCGCAGCCCTCCTGAGGCGCGCCCTGGAGAAGGAGGGGATCCGGGTGCGCACCGGCACCAAGGCGGTGGGCTACGAGAAGAGGAAGGACGGCCTCCACGTGCGCCTCGAGCCGGCCCAAGGCGGGCGGCAGGAAACCCTGGTGGTGGACAAGGTCCTGGTGGCCGTGGGCCGCAAACCCCGCACGGAGGGCCTGGGCCTGGAGAAGGCCGGGGTCAAGGTGGACGCGCGGGGCTTCGTCCAGGTGAACGCCAGGATGGAGACCTCCGTCCCCGGGGTCTACGCCATCGGCGACGCGGCCCGCCCCCCCCTCCTCGCCCACAAGGCCATGAAGGAGGGCCTGGTGGCGGCGGAAAACGCCGCCGGCAAGGACAGCGCCTTTGACTACCAGATCCCCAGCGTGGTCTACACCTCCCCCGAGTGGGCGGGGGTGGGGCTTACGGAGGAGGAGGCGAAGCGGGCGGGCTACAAGGTGAAGGTGGGGAAGTTCCCCCTCGCCGCCAGTGGCCGGGCCCTCACCCTAGGCGGGGCGGAGGGGATGGTCAAGGTGGTGGGGGATGCGGAAACGGACCTCCTCCTCGGGGTCTTCATCGTGGGGCCCCAGGCGGGAGAGCTCATCGCCGAGGCCACCTTGGCCTTAGAGATGGGGGCCACGGTCACCGACCTCGCCCTCACCGTCCACGCCCACCCCACCCTTTCCGAGGGGCTCATGGAGGCGGCGGAGGCTCTCCACAAGCAGGCCATCCACATCCTGAACCGCTAAAAGAGGCCTAAAAGCCCGTAAAGCCCCGCCCCCAGGAAGACGGCAAGGCCCAGATTTCCCGTGAGGCGCACCCCCATGTAGGTGCCGAGAAGGGCTAAGAGGGCGCGGAGCCACTCGGAGGAAGGGGGCGGGCCGAAGGCGGAAACCAGGAAAAGGGCCACCACCAAGGCGGGCCCCGACTGGCCCGCCTTTAGGCTTTTCTCCGCCCGCCAGGGCAGGAACCGGAGGAGAAAGGTGCCCAGGGCCATAAGAAAAAGGGCCAAGGTCATGGACGCCTCCTTTCGCCAAATCCCTCTCCAAGAAGCCCGGTGATCCCTGCCAGGAAGAGGCCCCAGGCCGTCTGGCCCAGAAGGTGAAAGCCCAGGGCCACCCCGCCCGCCAGCAGGGCCACGGGGTTCTTTAAATGGGGCAGGGCCAGGAGGAAGAAAAGGGCGGGAAGGGCGAAGGAAAGGGCCTCTCCCAAACCCGGAAAGGCCAAGAGCCCCTGGGCCCCCACGACCCCGAGGGCGGTGCCCAGGTTCCAGGAGAGGTAGGCCCCTAGGCCCAGCCCCAGGAAGTAGCCCCGCCTTTCCCGTGGGGGAAGGGTGGGAAGGGCCCTCGAGGCCAGGGCGAAGACCTCATCGGTGAGGAGGAAGGCCTCCAGGGGCCCTCCCTTCAGGTGGGGCCTCAGGGCGGGGCCGTAGAAGGCGTGGCGCAGGTTGAGGAGAAGGCCCAAAAGGGCCGCCAGCAAGGGCGGCACCCCCTGGGCCAGAAGCCCCACCAGGGCGAACTGGCTGGCCCCGGCGAAGACCAGGAGGGAGGTGAGCTGGACCCAAAGGGGGCTGAGCCCCGTCTGGGCCCCCAAAGCGCCGAAGGCCACGGCCACGGGGAAATACCCCAGGGCGATGGGCCAGGCCGCCCGCAGACCCCGTTTCATATCACCCCATGCTGGCCTAAGTTAGCATGGGATGCCATCATAAGGCTCCCCTTCGTACCCAAGGCAGCACATCTAACCCGAAGGGCGGAAGCTTCGGATGAGGCCGCCGGGGGTGAGGACCCTTAGGGGGAGATCCTGGCGGGCCATCAAGGGACCGAAGTGGCGGGTATCCCCGGTGAGGAGAACAGAAGCCCCTGCGGCCGCGGCGGCGGCGAGGACGGGAAGGTCTTTTTCGGGCACCAGGCCCTCCATCCAAGCTTCCCCTTTGGCTTCCGGCACCAAGCGCACCACCTTGAGCCGGTCCTCCGGCCCTCTAAGGGCTTGGGGTCGTTTGCGCGCGAGGTTTTCCCGGGCCTCCAGCAGGCAGTAGGGGCTTGTGGCCAGCCGATACCTTCCCTTCCTGGCCCCCAGCCAGATCGCCTCAAACACCTCCTCCCCGAGGCTGGCCGAGAAGAGGACGTTGGCGTCCAAAAAGACCAACTCAGAGGCCCCAGGCCCGGCGGAAGGCATCCAGCTCCTCCGGGGTGGCCTGGGCGTTTTCGGCGAACTCCCGGATGCGCTCCTCCGTGTAGAGCTCCACGGGCAACACCACCGCGGGCTCCAAGACGACCCGGCCCGCTTCCACCCGGACCACCAAGGTGTCCCCCGGCTTCAAACCCAAGGCCTGGCGTACCTCCGCGGGGAGGGTGATCTGGCCCCGTTTGGAGAGGGAGGTGAGGGCCTTTATGTTTTCAGTATATCCGAAGATCAGAAACACAGAAGCCTGGGGGCTTCCCTTAAGAAGCCGTCGGTAAAGCGCTCCTGACCTACCCTATTGGTCCACCGTCTACCTCTTTCCGCAAGCGGCCGGAGGCAACGACGGGGCGAAGCAGGTCAGGCCACCCCCTGCCGGCTTGCCCCAGCATGAGGGCCCTGGTGGAGGTTTCCGGTGGCGGCGGGGTGAACGAAACCGGGAAAAGGGTATCAGCGGATCTCCACCCCGCCCCAGTGCTCTAAGAGCTTGAGGGCCTCCACGTGGTCCGCATCCGGGCCCAGCTCCCGCTTGGCCATCTCGTACACCTCCCGGGCGAGGCGGAGGAGGGGGCTTGGGGCCTTCTCCCCGTCCAAAACCCCCATGGCGATCCCCAGGTCCTTCACCAGTAGCCCCAAGGCGAAGGTCTTGGGGAAGGCGCGGGTGAGGACCCTTTGGGGGATCAGGCTCTCCGTGGCGTTGGAGCGGCCGCTGGACGCGTTGATGACCTCGAGGGCCTTCTCCGCGGAAACCCCCTGCCGCACCAGGGCCAAAAGCCCCTCCCCCGCCGCCCAGAGGTTCACGGCGAGGAGGGCGTTGTTGATGGCCTTCACCGCGTGCCCCGCCCCCACGGGGCCCACGTGGACCACCTTCTCGGCGTAGGCCAGGTAGGGCCTAACCCGCACCACCGCCTCCTCCGGCCCCCCCAGCATCACCGTGAGGGTGCCCCGCTCCGCCCCCACCGTCCCCCCGGAGACGGGGGCGTCCAGGTAGGTGACGCCCCTTTGGGCCAGCCTTGCCGCAAGCCTCCGGCTCGCCTCGGGCTCGCCGCTCGTGGCATCCACCCAGTAGGTGCCGGGCCTGAGGTGGGGCAGGAGGGCCTCCGCCACCTCGGCCACCTCCTTGGTGGTGGGCAGGCAGGTGAAGACCACCTGGGCCTCGGCCACCCTTTCCAGGGGCACGGCCTCGGAGCCGAACTCCTCCTGGTGCCTAAGGGCCTTGGCGAAGGTGCGGTTCCAGACCAAGGTGGGGAAGCGCCGCGCCAGGTGCCCCGCCATGGGGTAGCCCATGGCCCCAAGACCGAGGAAGGCCACCTTCTCCATGCCCCCTTTTTACCAGAGGCGGAGGAGCTTGGCGAGGCCCCGAAGGAGAAGGAGGAAAAGGAGGCTAAAACCCATGGCCACGCCCAGGAAGACGAAAAACCCCGCCCCGAAGCCTCCCCCGAGGACCATCTGCCTGAGCCATAGCCCCGCAGGGAAGGCCAAGGCCCAGGTGAGGAGGAGGTTTTTCCAGGTGGGCCTGCGGTAGGTGCCGAGGAAGGGGCTTAGGAGAAGCCACACGAAGAGGACGGGGAGGACGTTCCGGGCGAGGCCTCCCAAGGAGAGGGGAAGCCCGTGGGAAAGAAGCCCCGCCCCGGCAAAGAGGAGGAGGGCCAGGAGGTCCAGGAGAAGAAGGGCCCTGCCCCGGCTCATCGGCGGGTGGCCTCCAGGAACACCCGGTCCGCCCGGTAGGAGCTCCGCACCAAGGGCCCGGCGAAGACCTCCCTAAAGCCCAGCTCGTACCCCCACCCCTCGTACCGCTTGAAGTCCTCCGGGGGGACATACCGCTCCACGGGGAGGTGGGCGGGGGTGGGCCTCAGGTACTGGCCCAGGGTGAGGATGTCCACCCCCGCGGCCCGGAGGTCCCGCATGGCCTCCAGGATCTCCTCCTCCGTCTCCCCCAGGCCCAGCATGAGGCTACTCTTGGTGAGGATATCGGGCCGGACCCTTTTGGCGTGGGCCAGGACCTTTAGGGTCTGCTCGTACCCCGCCCGGGGGTCCCGCACCTTGGGGGTGAGGCGGCGCACGGTTTCCAGGTTCTGGGCGTAGACCTCGGGGTTTGCGGCGAGAACCGTTTCCACCGCTTTCAGGTCCCCCTGGAAGTCGGGGGTCAGGGCCTCCACAAAGACCCCGGGCGCCTTCTCCTTGATGGCCCTTATGGTGGCGGCGAAGTGGGCCGCGCCGCCGTCGGGGAGGTCGTCCCGGTCCACGCTGGTGAGGACCACGTAGCGGATGTTGAGCCGGGCGATGGCCTCGGCCACCCTCCGGGGCTCCTCCTCGTCCACCCAGCCCTTAGGGTTGCCGGTGTGGACAGCGCAGAACTTGCAGGCCCGGGTGCAGACGCTCCCCAGGATCATCACCGTGAGCGTGCCGTGGGTCCAGCACTCCCCCACGTTGGGGCACAAGGCCTCCTGGCACACGGTGTGGAGCCTGAGCTCCGCCACCGTGTGCTTCAGGGCCTGGTACTTGGCCCCGGTGGGCAGGGTGGCCCGGAGCCAGGCGGGCTTATGGCGGTCCACGGGCTCGGGCCGGGTCTGGGCCAGGCCCCGCTTCACCACCTTGAGCTCAATCACCTCCCCCGTGGGGGCGAGGAGCTCCACCGTTTCAAACTTGGGCTTCATGTTCTTCCTCCCGGTCGTGGGGCGCGCCGAGGACCTCGGCCAAGGCCTCCACCACCCGTTCCTTCACCTCGGGCATGGGCACCTTCCGCCCCAGAAGCTTTTCCAAGGAGGTGACCCCCTTGCCCTTCAAGCCGCAGGGAACGATCACGGAGAAGTCGTTGAGGTCGGTGGACACGTTCAGGGCAAAGCCGTGGAAGCTCACCCCCTCCTTCACCGCCACCCCGATGGCGCAGAGCTTGTCCTCCCCCACCCAGACCCCGGCGTAGCCGGGGGTGGGGTAGGCCGCGATCCCGTAGGAAGCCGCCACCTTGACGATGGCCTCCTCAATCTGCCGGAGGAAGCGGCGCACCTCCCGGCCCACGGGGAAGATGGGGTAGCCCACGAGTTGCCCTGGGCCGTGGTAGGTCACGTCCCCGCCCCGCTCCACCCAATAGAGCTCAAAACCGTTTTCCCGGTACCAGCTCTCGGGGAAGAGGAGGTTTTCCCCCGTGGCCTTACGGCCCAGGGTGATCACCCGGGGGTGCTCCAGGAGAAGCAGGGTGGGGGGGCGTTCCCCCCGCACCACCTCCTGGTGCACCCGCTTCTGGTAGGCCCAGGCTTCCCCGTAGGGCACCAGGCCGAGGTCCTCCACCAGGAACTCCACCCCCTAAGGATACGCCGCCTGGGCTCCCCCGTGCAAAAGGGAAAGCCCACAAAGCCTAAACGCCCAGGAACCGGGCGAGGATCCGGTCCCGCAAGGAGGTGGGAAGAAGCCTGAGGAGGAGGGTTTCCCGGGCCCGGGCCGGGTGGGCCACCAGGTAGCGGGCCCTGGGGTTCGGGCTTTCCAGGGCCAGGCGCACCGCCTCCGCCACCTTCTCGGGGGGAAGGCCCCTTTGGGCGCTTCGTTCCGCCGCCTTCCGGGCCACCTCCAGGTAGCGGCCGTAGACCTCCTCGGTTCCGGGAGGCGGGGGCTTTAAGTAGGCCTCGGCCCGCCTTAGGGAGCGTTCCCAGATGGGGGTGGCCACGGAGCCAGGCTCAACGAGGACCACCCGGACCCCGAAGGGAAGGAGTTCCACCCGGAGGGCGTCCGCCAGGGCCTCGAGGGCGAACTTGCTGGCGGCGTAGGGCCCCATGAGGGGAAGGGCCACCAGGCCGGAGACCGAGCCCATGAGGACCACCCGGCCCCGGGCCTCCCGGAGGTGAGGCAGAAAGGCCTGCACCGTGGCCAAGGCCCCGAGGACGTTCACCTCCAGGGCCTCTCGGAAGGCCGAGAGGGGCACGAGCTCCAAGGGCCCCGCCACGGCGATCCCGGCGTTGGCCACCAGGCCGTGAAGCCCCCCCTTAAGGGCCTCCCGGGCCCTTTCCAGGTCCTCCTCCCGGGCCACGTCCAGGAAAAGGGGTTCCACGCCTACCCGCCTTAAGGCCTCCGCATCCTCCGCCTTGCGCACCCCACCCACGACCCCATACCCCTTCTCGGCCAAAAGCCGGGCCGTGGCCAGGCCGATGCCGCTTCCCGCCCCGGTCACGAGCACCCGCCGCATGGGAAAAGCTTAAGGCCCCTGGACTCCAGGGGCCCCGCAGCCTGCCGGGTTCGGGCCTACTGGGACACCACGCTCACCTTGAGCTGGATGGGAACCTCGGGGTGGGGCTTGTAGGTGAGGACGTACTCCCCCAGCTCCTTGATGGGCCGCTCCAGCTGAAGCCGCTTGGGGTCAATGGTGATGCCGTGCTGGCGCGAGAGGGCCTCGGCCACGTCCTTGGCGGTCACCGAGCCGTAGATCTTGGTCTCCCCCGCCCGCACCGGGATGGTGAGGGTGAGGGCCTCCAGGATCTCCTTGAGCCGCTCGGCCTCCGCCTTCCTTTCCGCCAGGCGCTTGGCTTGGGCGCGGATCTTGGCCTCCAGGGCCTTCAGGTTGCTCTCCGTGGCCAAGACCGCCAGGCCCCGGGGCAGGAGGTAGTTTTTGGCGTAGCCGGGCTTCACCCGCACCACCTGGCCCACGTCGCCCAGGTTCTCTAGGGGTTCCAGCAGGATAACCTTCACGCCCACCCCCTATTTGCGCACCAGCTTCTCCGTGAAGGGAAGAAGCCCCAGCACCCGGGCCCGCTTGATGGTGCGGGCCAGGATGCGCTGCTCCTTGGCGGAAAGCCCCGTGCGGCGGCGGGGAAGAATCTTCCCCGTCTCCGACAGGAACCGCTTCAGGACCTCCACGTTGCGGTAGTCTTTCAGGTCAAACTCCCCCAGGCTGGCCTTGACCTTGGCCTTCCTGGAGGGGCGCCGCGAGGTACGGGCCTCGCCCGTGCCCTGCGCCTCCTTCTTGGGTTTAGCGCTCTTCGTGCTCAAAACGGTAAATCCTCCTCCGGCGGGAAGTCTTCCAAACCTTCGTCGATGTCCACCCCACCCGTTTGGACCGTTTGGGGCCTGCTTCCGCCGGCTTGGGCAGGCCCACGGGTGGGTTGCTCCAGGCGGAGGGCTTCCACGCGGGTCTGGAAGCGCCGCTCCCCACTGGAGCTCGTCCAGGAGTCGTTCACCAAACGGCCAATGACCAAAAGCCCGTCGCCCCGTTTGAGATCCCCAGCCCACTCGGCCAGGTCGCGCCAGGCCTGAACCTCAATGAAGTGGGTCCTCTCCTCGGGCTGCTTCCCAGAGGGGAAGGCCCCATCCCCTCCCTGGCCCCGGCGGCGCTCGTTCACCGCCAGGCCCAGCCGGACCACCGCCGTTCCCTGGGGGGTGTAGCGGAGGTCGGGATCGCGGGTCAGGTTCCCCATGAGCACCACCTGGTTGAGGGCGTGCCGGAGCCGGGGCTGGCCCTTAGCGTCCTCCAGGGTCTCACGGCCCCGCTCCTCCAGGGGGTCCACAAACTCCGCCCGCACCTGGAGCTCGCTCCGCTTCTCCCCGTCCCGTTCCCACTGGCGGTACTCCAGCCGCCCCTCCACGAAGAGGAGCTGGCCCTTCTTCAGCACGTCCCCCCACATCTCCGCCTGGCGGCCCAAAAGCCGCACCCGATGGTACCAGGGGATTTCCCGCCCCTGGCCCGACTCGTCCACCAGGGTGTCCTGGCCCGCCAGGTTGAGGTCCAGGATGGCCATGCCTCCCGCCGTGTACTTCATGTCCGGCTGAGCGGTGAGGGTGCCTATGAGGAATACGCGGTTCAGGCCTCTTGCCATGAGAACAGTTTACGCCTTGGTGAGGAGGGGTTCTTGAACCTTCGCCACCATCACCCGGCGCACGTTGTCGCGGATGCGGAGCTCACGGGCCAGATCGTTTACCCGATCCTCGGGCATCTCCACCCGGTACCAGAGGAAGTAGGCCTGGGAGTCCTTGGCGATGGGATAGGCCAGGCGGCGCAGGCCCCACTCCTCCACCTTCTCCACCTTGGCCCCGTGGGCCTCGAGGGCCTTCCCGATGATCTCCTTCTCCAGGGTGAGCTGGCTCTGGTCCAGGTTGGGGCTCAGGACCACGTTCACCTCGTACTTGCGCATCTCCACCTCCCTTCCGGGCCCGGCAGGCCGCACGAAGGTTGATTATACCCCCTTCTCCCCCCAAAGAAAAGACCCAGGGGGCCCTTAGGCCCCCACCTGGCTCCGCGGGCAGGACTCGAACCTGCGACCAACCGGTTAACAGCCGGCCGCTCTACCGACTGAGCTACCGCGGACCGACCGCACTAGGCACTATAGCAGGGGCTCTCTAGGGCGTCAAGAAGGAGGGCCCGGGGGGTCCCCCGGGCCCGGAAAGGGGCCGCCTAGAGTTTCTTGAGGGCCTGGGTGAGCTGGCTGAGGACGCCCTGAGCGTCCCCGTAGAGCATCCGGGTGTTGTCCGCGTAGAAGAGCTCGTTCTCCACTCCGGCGAAGCCCTTGCCCTGGCCCCGCTTGATGACGATGACGTTCTTGGCCTTGTCCACGTCCAAGATGGGCATGCCGTAAAGGGGGCTTCCCGGGCGGCGGGCGGCGGGGTTCACCACGTCGTTGGCCCCGATGACCACCGCCACGTCCACGGTGGGGAACTCGGGGTTGATCTCCTCGAGGTCCTTGAGCTTGTCGTACTCCACCCCGGCCTCCGCCAGGAGCACGTTCATGTGCCCGGGCATCCGCCCCGCCACCGGGTGGATGGCGAACTTTACCTCCACCCCCTTGCTCTCCAAAAGGTCCGCCAGCTCCTTCACCTTGTGCTGGGCCTGGGAGAGGGCCATGCCGTAGCCGGGCACGAAGACCACCTTGTTGGCGTAGGCCAGCATGACGGCGGCGTCCTCCACGTCGATGGGCTTGAGGCTTCCCTTGACCTCCCCCGCCTCCTGCTCCACGCCGAACCCACCCACCAGCACGTTCCACACGGAGCGGTTCATGGCCCGGGCCATCAGCACGGTGAGAAGGGTACCCGCAGCCCCCACCAGGGTACCCGCCACCATCAAGGCCGGGTTCCCCACGGCAAAGCCCTCAAAGCCCACGGCCATACCGGTGAAGGCGTTGTAGAAGCTGATGGCCACCGGCATGTCCCCGCCGCCGATGGGCAGGGTCATGAGGATGCCGAAAAGGAGGGCCAGGAGGAAGAAGAGCACGATGCTCAGGGTGGGATCGTTCCAGAGCAGGGAAAAGCCCAAAAGCACCGTGATGAGGAGCGCCAGGGCGTTCACCACCTTCTGCCCGGGGAAGAGGATGGGCCGGCTTTTCATGATGCCCTGGAGCTTGGCGAAGGCGATGAGGCTTCCCGTGAAGGCCACGCTCCCGATGAGGCCGCCCAGGATGGCCAAGGCCATGAGGCCCGGGTTGTCAAAGGCTCCCTTCAGGAGCTCCACCGCGGCGATGGTGGCGGCCGCACCCCCACCCATGCCGTTGTAGATGGCCACCATCTGGGGCATGTCGGTCATGGCCACCTTGATGGCCGCCCACCAGGCCACCACGGAGCCCACCAGGAGAGCGATGAGCATGAGGCCAAAGTTCTGCATCCCCGGCCAGAAGAAGGTGGCCAGAACCGCCAGGGCCATGCCCCACCCCGCCCAGACGATGCCGCTTTTGGCGGTGGTGGGGTGGGCCATGCGCTTCAGGCCCACGATGAAGAGGATGGCCACCACGAAGTAGGCCGCCTGGATGAGATCCATTACTGACCACCCCCCTTGCCCGGCTTTTTCTCAAACATCTCCAGCATGCGCACCGTGACCGCATACCCCCCGGCGGCGTTGGCCGCCCCCAGGATGACCCCCAGGAAGCCGATGAGCTTCTCCAAACCGGTTTCCGCATGCCCCAGGACCACCATGGCCCCCACCACCACCACCCCGTGGATGAAGTTGGACCCGGACATCAAGGGGGTGTGGAGGATCACCGGCACCCGGGTGATGAGCTCATAACCCAAGAAAGCCGTGAGCACGAAGATGTAAAGGGCAGACCAGAAGCCAAACTCCATCACGCACCTCCCACGAGGGCCTTGGTGGGCCCGTGCAGGATCTCGCCCTCTTTCATCAAAAGGGCCCCTTGGACGATCTCGTCCTCCCACTTAGGGGCGAACTCGCCCTTTTCCATGAGCAGGCTGGAAAGGTTCAAAAGGTTTTTGGCGTACATCTCCGAGGCGTGCACGGAAAGCTCGCTGGGGAGGTTGAGAGGGCCATAGATGCGCACCCCCCTCACCTCCACCACCTCGCCGGGCTGGGTGAGGACGCAGTTCCCCCCCGACTCGGCGGCCAAATCCACCACCACGGTCCCGGGCCTCAAGCGCTCCACCATGTCCTCGGTGAGGAGGATGGGGGCCCGGCGGCCCGGCACCTGGGCGGTGGTGATGATGGCGTCCATCCCCGCCACGTGCTCCCGCAGGGCCTCGTGCTGGATGCGCTTCTCCTCCTCGGTGAGCTCCCGGGCGTAGCCCCCCTCCCCTTCCGCGCTGATGGGAAGCTCAATGGGCTTGGCCCCCAGGGAGATGGCCTGCTCCAGGGCCGCCTTCCGCACATCGTAGGCGAAGACCTGGGCCCCCAGGCGCTTGGCGGTGGCGATGGCCATAAGCCCCGCCACCCCCACCCCCATGACCATCACCTTGGCGGGGCGGATGGTGCCCGCCGCCGTGGTGAGCATGGGGAAGAAGCGGGGGGATAGCCTTGCGGCGTGGATGGCCGCCAGGTACCCCGCCACCGTGGCCTGGCTGGAGAGGGCATCCATGCTCTGGGCCCGGGTGATACGGGGGATGAGCTCCATGGCGATCACCGTGGCCTTTTTGGCGGCCAGGGCCTTCACCAGGTCCAGGTTCTTGTGGGCCTGGACAAACCCCACCACGATGGCCCCGGGCTCCAGGGCCCCTATCAGGTCCTCCGGGGGCGGCTGAACGGTGAAGAGGAGGTTCGCGCCCTTTAGGAGCTCCCCTCGCTCCACCACTTCCGCCCCGGCCTCCAGGTAGGCGGCGTCGGGATAGTAGGCGCCCTCGCCCGCGCCCCGCTCCACCCGAACCCGCGCCCCCTGCTTGACCAGGCGGGCCACCACCTCGGGCACCAGGGCCACCCTCCTTTCCCCAGGAGCCCTTTCCTTAGGAACCGCGACGGTCACCATAGGACCTCCTTACCGCGCCAGTATACCAACCCAGGTATGGGCATTTGCCCCAGCCCCGGGCGCTGACCTACTGGTCAGGAACCCCGGTTTGTGAAAAAATGCCGCCATGCGGCCCTCCGGCCTCCAGATTGCCGCCGTCCTGGTGGTGGGGATCCTGGCCATCAGCTTTGGCTCCATCCTGGTGCGCCTGGCCCTGTTGGCCTCGGGGGACAGAAGCCTGGCCTTCAGCCTGGTGATGAGCGCGGGCAGGATGGGCCTGGCCGCCCTGCTCCTGGCCCCCGGCTGGCGGGTCCCCTTGGGCAACCGGACCGGCCTCCCCTGGGGGATGGCGGCCGGGACCTTCCTCGCCCTCCACTTCTCCCTCTGGATCACCTCCCTCTCCTACACCTCCGTGGCCGCCAGCACCGCCTTGGTCACCACGAACCCGGTATGGGTCACCCTCTTGGGCTGGCTCTTTTTCCGGGAAACCCCCTCCGCCCTCACCCTCCTGGGGGTGGGGGTAGCCCTCCTGGGGGGGCTTCTCATCGGCCTGGGCGATGCCGCCGGGACCGGGGGAACCAACCCCCTTTTGGGGGACATCCTGGCGGTGCTGGGCGCGGTGGCCGCCTCCCTCTATTTCCTCCTGGGACGGGAGGCGCAAAGGCGGGGCCTCTCCCTTCTGGAGTACGTGCGGGTGGCCTACACCACCGCGGCCCTCCTTCTCCTTCCCCTCCCCTACCTCTTCGGCGGGGGGTATGGGGGCTATCCCTGGCCCGTCTACCTCTACCTCCTCCTCATGGCCCTCCTGCCCCAGCTGGTGGGGCACACCAGCTTCAACTGGGCCACCCGGCACATCCCTCCGGTCCTGGTGACCCTGGCCATCCTCTTTGAGCCGGTGGGGGCGAGCCTCCTCGCCTTCCTCCTCTTTGGGGAGCTCCCGGGCTCCAGGGTGCTCCTGGGAGCCCTGGTCCTCCTCCTGGGGGTGGGGTTGGCGGTCCTGGGGGGCAGGCGGTGATCCCCGTGGCCCTGGCCGCCCTGCTTTGGGGCCTGGGCGGGGCCCTGGCTGGACGCTTCATGGAGGCCATCCCCCCAGGGGTGCTCATCCCCTTGCGTTTTTCCCTGAGCTTTTTGTTGCTCTTCCCCTTGGTCCTGCGCCTGCCCCCCAGGCCGGCAGAAGGCCCCCGTCTGGTTCTGGTGGGCCTTTCCCTCTCGGGAGCCCAGGCCTTCTACTACCTGGCCATCCACGCCACCACCGTGGCCACGGGGATCTTCCTGCAGTACCTGGCCCCGGCCCTCCTCACCCTCTACGCCCTCCTCAAAGGGGAACGGCTTCCCGCCCGGGCCCTTCTGGGGGTGGCCCTGGCCCTGGCCGGGGCCTACGTGCTGGTGGTGGGGCCCGGAGGCCTGGCCGGGGGCCCCCTGGGCGCGGCCTACGGGCTCCTTTCCGCATTGTCCTTCGCCCTCTACGCCGCCCTCTCCCACGGGCTCAGGACCCCGCCCCTGGTGAGCCTGGGGGTGGCCACGGGGGTGGGAAGCCTCCTCTCCCTGCCCGTCCTCCTCCTGAACCTGCCCCAGGTCCTGGCCTTAGGGCTGGAAAACTGGGGCGCGGTGGCCTATCTGGTGGTCTTTGGCACGGTGGTGCCCTTTGGGCTCTTCCTCCTGGGGGTGCGCACGCTGCCCGCCCGCCAGGCCACCTTGGTGGCCATGCTGGAGCCGGTGGCGGGGGCGGTCTTCGCCTGGCCCCTGGCGGGAGAACCCCTGCACCCCTTGGCCCTGGTGGGCGGCGCCCTTATCCTCTGGGGCGTGGCCCTTAACCGGAGGTGATATGGCAGCGCGCGTGTTTTTCCTCTTTACCCTGGGCTACTTCCTCTCCTACTTCTACCGCTCGGCCAATGCGGTGCTCGCCCAGGACCTCTCCCGGGAGCTCGGTTTGGGGCCTGCGGAGCTAGGCTTCATGACGAGCCTCTTCTACCTCACCTTCGCCGCAGTGCAGCTCCCCCTGGGGGGCCTCCTGGACCGGCTGGGCCCCAGGACCATTACCCCCGCCCTCCTCCTGGTGGCGGCCCTGGGGAGCGTGGTCTTCGGGTTGGCCCAAAGCTTTCCCGTCCTGGCCCTGGGCCGGGCCCTCATCGGGGCCGGGATGGCCGCGGCCCTCATGGGCGCCCTGAAGGCCTTTAGCCTCTGGTTTCCCAGAAGCTACGCCACGGTGTCCACCCTGCTCGTGGGCCTGGGGGCCACGGGGGGGCTCATGGCGGCCACCCCCTTGGCCCTCCTCAAGGAGGCCCTGGGCTGGCGGGGGGTCTTCCTCCTGGGGGCTTTGGCGGTGGCCTTGGTGGCCCTGGCCCTCCGCCTGGGGGTGCGGAACACCCCGCCCGGGGTGGCCTGGCCCCAAGGAGGGGGCCCGGGGGGCCTGGGCGAGGTCTTCCGCAACGGGAGGCTCCTCCGGGTGGCCTTTCTGGCCTTCGCCTTCGCCGGGAGCTTCCTCGCCCTCCAGACCCTCTGGGCCGGGGCCTACGCCTACCACCTGGGCCTCGAGGCCCTGGCGGTGGGCAACCTCCTCTTCCTCTACTCGGGGGGGGCGGTTTTGGGCTTCCTGGTCTCGGGCTACCTGGCGGACCGCCTGGGCACGGCGCGGGTGCTTTGGGCTTCGGGCCTCCTCTTCGCCCTGGGCCTCGTCCTCCTCCTCCTCAAGCTCCTGGTTCCCGCCTACCTGATCTTGGGCTTCTTCGGAGCCTTCAACATCCTCACCCTTACCCAGGCCCGGGAGCTGGTGGCGGGCCACCTGGTGGGCCGGGGGACCACCCTGGTCAACCTCTTCGGCATCGGGGGCACCTTCCTCCTCCAGTGGGGCGTGGGGGTGGCGGTGGGCGTGGGCGGGTACGGGCTGGCCTTGGGAGGGCTCCTTCTCCTCCTCCTCCTGGCCCTCGCCCTTTACCTGCCCCTCCTTCAAAGGTCGGGATGAAACAGGAGGCGCTGGAGGCTTTCCACCCTCTTGGGCCAGTCGGGCCGGGGGGGTGGGAGTTCGGGGGGGAGGCCAGGAGGCCGCCTTTGGGTCCCGAGGAAAAGCCAAGGATGCGAAAGGAAACCCCGCCTGCCGCCTGGGCGGTAGACCACAAGCCTGCCCCTCTGTTGCCAGACGTAAAGGACCGGCCTGCTCACCCCCAAGGCCGAGGCCACCCGGTCCAGGGGGAAAAGGTCGTCAAAGCGTAGAAGGGCCAAGGCGGCGGCCTTTTCCACGCGGGCGATAAGGGCCTCGCCTAAAAGGAGGGCCAGGGGACGCCACTCCCCCTTGTCCAGGGCCTCTGCGAGGGCCTTGGGCTCGGGTGGGGGGAAACCGGCGTGGAAGCCCCGGTCCGCCCGCTCCAAGGCAAGGTAATAGCGCCCACGGTCCTCCTCCTCTAGGCCCTTGACCACCAGGGGGGGAAGACCTGAGCGTATGGCCACGTAGTTGAGGAGAATCCTTCCCACGCGGCCGTTGCCATCCCGGTAAGGATGGATCGCTTTAAAGAGGACGTGGATCTTGGCCAGGGCCTCAAGGATCTCGCCGGTTTTCAGGAGCAAGGGCACCGTCCGAACAAAGGCCCTGAGGTAGTCTCCGGCCTCCAGGGGGGGGCGTACCTTAGCCCCCAGGATCTGACGCTCCACCCCGTCGGCGGGCCTGCCCCGTTCCCCTTCCAGAGGGGTTTCCCGGAACAGCTGGCCGTGGATATTGTTCACGAAGGCCACGTCCAGGTGCCATGCATCTTCCTGAACGTCCTGAAAGGCCTGCTCGTAGACGAACTGGGCCGTGCGAAAGTAGTTTAGAACCTCCGCCGCGCCCCTCCGCCCCCTCATGACGTCCCGAAGCTCCTGTTCCGTGGCGAAATAACCTTCAATAGCCAAGGAGTGACGTGTGTCTTCTTGAAGCATGTAGAGCCACTCCTCGTTGGCCACCTGGATCAAGCGCAGGTCTATCCCACCAAGACGCCGGAGAAGCGCCAGGCGCTCCTCCAAGGCGCGGCGCATTTTGTTATACGCAAACCCGGCCCTATCCGCCACCTTGGTCAATCTTAAGGCAAAGTCCCGCTGATGACAAAGCATGAACTAGGGGCGAAACTAACAGGTTTGTGCTAAACTCCTTCCATGCTGGCCCAGGTGCGAAGCTACGCCCTCTTCGGTCTGGACGCGGTTCCCGTCACCGTGGAGGTGGACGTTAGCCCCGGGCTGCCCAGCTACGCCCTGGTGGGCCTGCCGGACAAGGCGGTGGAGGAAAGCCGGGAAAGGGTGCGGGCCGCCCTGAAGAACGCGGGTTTCCCCTACCCCCAGGCCCGGGTGGTGGTGAACCTGGCCCCGGCGGAGCTCCGCAAGGAGGGGAGCCACTTTGACCTGCCCATCGCCCTGGGGCTCCTGGCGGCGCAAGGGGTGGTGCCCCTCGAGGCCCTCGCCCCTCTCGCCGTGGCCGGGGAGCTGGGCCTGGACGGGACGCTCCGCCCGGTGCCGGGGGCGGTGAACCTGGCCCTAGGCGCCCTGCAGGAGGGGAGAAGGCTCCTCTTGCCCCGGGAAAGCGCCAAGGAGGCCGCCCTGGTGGAGGGGGTGGAGGTGTGGGGAGTGGAAAGCCTGCCCCAGGCGGTGGCCTACCTCAAGGGGGAGGAACCCCCCTTCAGGCCAACCCCGGAGGACCCCGGGGAGGCGGAGCCCCTTCTGGACCTCCGGGACGTGAAGGGGCAGGCCAAGGCCAAGCGGGCCCTGGAGATCGCCGCCGCGGGCTACCACCACCTCCTCATGGTAGGAAGCCCGGGCTCGGGCAAGACCATGCTGGCCAGGCGCCTCCCCTTCCTCCTGCCGCCTTTGGGCCAGGAGGCGGCCCTGGAGGTGACCCGGATCCACTCCGCCGCGGGGAGGCCCATCCGGGGCCTTCTGCGCACGCCCCCCTTCCGCGCCCCCCACCACACGGTGAGCTACGCGGGGCTCATCGGGGGCGGGGCCATCCCCAAGCCCGGGGAGGTGTCCTTGGCCCACCGCGGGGTCCTCTTCTTGGACGAGTTCCCCGAGTTCTCCCGGGATGCCCTCGAGGCCCTCCGCCAGCCCCTGGAGGACGGGGTGGTCACCGTGGCCCGGGCCCGGGCCAGCCTCACCTTCCCCGCCCGCTTCCTCCTGGTGGGGGCCATGAACCCCTGCCCCTGCGGCTGGTACGGGGACCCGGAAAGGCCTTGCACCTGCACCCCCGCAAGCCGCCAGCGCTACGTGGGCAAGATCTCCGGGCCCCTCCTGGACCGCTTTGACCTGGTGGTGGAGGTGCCCCGCCTCACGCCCCAAGAACTCTCCCGCGCCCCGGAAGGGGAAGGCACGGAGAAGGTGAGGGAGCGGGTCCTCCGGGCCAGGGAAAGGATGCTCAAGCGCCAGGGGAAGCCCAACGGGGAACTGGCGGGCAAGGCCCTCAGGGAACACGTCCGCCTCACCCCGGGGGCCGAGGCCCTCCTCCTGGCGGCGGCCAAGAAGATGCTCCTTTCCGCCCGCTCCTTTGATCGCCTCCTCCGGGTGGCCCGGACCGTGGCCGACCTGCAGGGGTGCGAGCGGGTGGAAGAGGCCCACGTGGCCGAGGCCCTGGCCTACCGCAAGACCCTATAGGCCCGCCTGCGCCCTGAGCCAGGGAACCAGGGCCTCCGCGGCCTCGAGGTTGGTGGCCAAGGGGACGCCGTGCACGTCACAGACCCGAAGGAGCGCCTGCACGTCGGGTTCGTGGGGCTGGGCGGTGAGGGGGTCGCGCAGGAAGAGGACCGCCAGGACACGCCCCTCGGCCACCCTGGCCCCGATCTGCTGGTCCCCCCCGAAGGGTCCGGAGAGCACCCGCTCCACGGGAAGCCCCGTGGCCTCGGCGATGCGCCTCCCCGTGGTGCCCGTGGCCAGGAGGGGAAAGCGCTCCAGTAGCGCCCGGTGGCGCTGGCAGAAGGCCACCATCTCCTCCTTCTTGGCATCGTGGGCGATGAGGGCGAGGGCCTTCATGGGGGCATTGTAAGCTTGGGGCATGGACTACGCGCCCAACCTGGACTTCCTGGAAAGGCTCCTCCTCGCCGTGGGGCCCTCGGGGTTTGAGGAGGAGGCAGCCCAGGCCTTCCTGGAGGAGGCGGGCACCTTCGCCGAAACGGAGCGGGACCGGCACGGCAACGTCTACGCCCGCATCCACCCCGGGGGCAAGCCCAAGATCCTCCTCTTGGGGCACTTGGACGAGATCGGGGTCATCGTGAGCCACGTGGAGGAGAAGGGCTTCCTGCGCCTGAAGCCCCTGGGAGGCTGGGACCCCCAGGTCCTGGTGGGCCAGCGCCTGCGCTTTTTGGGAAAGCGGGGGCACGTGCTGGGAGTGGTGGGGCGGAAGGCCATCCACGTGCTGAAGGAGGAGGAGCGCAGTAAGGCGGTGGAGCTCTCTGAGCTCTTCGCCGACATCGGGGCGAGGAGCCGGGAGGAGGTCCTGGAGCACCTGGAGGTGGGGGCAGTAGGGGTCCTGGACCAGGCCCCCCAGTGGCTCCTGGGGGAAAGGCTGGTTTCCAAGGCCCTGGACAACCGCCTAGGGGCCTTCGTGGTCCTCGAGGCCCTGCGTCTCCTCAAGGGCAACACCCCCGCCGAGGTGGTGGCGGTGGGCACCGTGCAGGAGGAGATCGGGGCCTACGGGGCCAGGACCGCCGCCTTCCGGGAGAATCCGGACCTGGCGGTGGTGGTGGACGTGACCCACGACAGCGCCACCCCCGGGATGGAGAAGGCCCAGGTAGGGGAGGCGGAGCTGGGGCGTGGGGCGGTCCTGGACATCGGCCCCTTCGTGGACAAGGGGGTCTTCCAGGCCCTGAGGAAGGCAGCGGACAAGGAGGGCCTCCCCTATGTCCTCCACGCCCACGGCCGCTGGTCGGGCACCGACGCGGACGAGGTGGCCAAGGTGCGGGAAGGGATCCCCACGGGGATCGTCTCCATCCCCTTGCGCTACATGCACTCCCCCGTGGAGATGGTGGACCTAAGGGACGTGGAGCGGGCCGTACGCCTCCTCGCCGCCTTTGCCAAGGAGGTGTAGCCGTGGACCTCACCTTCAAGGAGGCCCAGAAGCAGGTGGACGCCTGGATCTCCTCATTCCAGGAGGGCTACTTCCCTCCCCTCCTCATGCTCGCCCGCCTGGCGGAGGAGCTCGGGGAGGTGGCCCGGGTCCTGGCCCACCGCCACGGCAAGAAGCCCAAGCCGGGGGAGGAGGAGGGGGACCTGGCCATGGAGCTCGCCGACCTCCTCTTCGTCCTCATCTCCCTGGCCAACCGGGAAGGGATAGACCTGGAGGCCGCCTTCCGCAAGGCCATGGAGAAGTACCAAGCCCGGGACAGCGAGCGCTGGACCCGAAGGGGCTAAAACCCGTAGAGGGCGGTAAACTTCCGCTCCAAGTAGTCCAGGAAGGGCTTGGCGCTCGGGGCCTTCCCGGTTACGCGCTCCACCAGGACCTTGGGCCGGAAACGGCTCCCCTCGGCGTGGATCTTCCTCCGCGCCCACGCCAAGAAGGGCCGGAACTCGCCCCGGGCGAACATGGGCTCCAGGGCCCCCAGCTCCTCCTCGGCCTTCCCGAAGAACTGGGCGGCGTAGAGGTTGCCCAGGGTGTAGGTGGGGAAGTAGCCGAATAGCCCCCCGGACCAGTGCACATCCTGCATGACCCCGTCCTTGTAGTCCTTGGGGGCCACGCCCAGATAGGCCCGGTACTTCTCCTGCCACGCCCCCGGCAGGTCCTCCAGGGCGAGCTCCTTCCGGAAGAGGAGGAGCTCCAGCTCCAGGCGCACCAGGATGTGCAGGTTATAGGTGACCTCGTCCGCCTCCACTCGGATGAGGGAGGGCTCCACGGCGTTCACGGCGAAGTGGAAGTCCTGGAGGGCCACGTCCCGTAGGCTCGGGAAGACCTCCTGGGCCCTTGGGAAGAAGCGCTCCCAAAAGCCTAAGGAACGGCCCACCAGGTTCTCCCAGGTGCGGCTTTGCGACTCGTGGATCCCCAAGGAGACCGCCTCGCCCCTAGGGGTGCCCCAGTGCTCCTTGGGCAGGCCTTGCTCGTAGAGGGCATGGCCCATCTCGTGGAGGGTGCCGAAGATGCCCGCGTTGAAGAAATCCTCAAAGTAACGGGTGGTGATGCGCACATCCCCGGGGCCGATGGAGATCTCAAAGGGGTGGGCGGTGGGGTCCAGGCGGCCCGCCTCCAGGTCGTAGCCACAGGCGGAAAGGAGCTCGAGGGCGAAGGCCCGCTGGGCCTCCTTGGGGTAGGGGCGGCGCAAGAGGGCGGTGTCGGGCCGCCTTCCGCTCCCCAAGATGCGGTCTAGGAGGGCCTGGAGGCCGGAGCGCAACTCGGCGAAGAGGGGCTCCAGCTCCCTCGCCCGCATCCCCGGCTCAAACCCGTCCAGGAGGGCGTCATAAAGCTCCCCGTAGGGTGGGTCCCCCGGGGCCACGGGCAGGGCGTAGAGGATCTCCGCCTTCTCCTTGGTGAGGGAGAAGATGCGCTTTAAGTAGGGCAAAAACCCCTGCCAGTCGTCCTTGGGGCGGGCCTCCTCCCAGAAGCTTTCCCCCTCGCTTTGGGCCTGGGCCAGCTCCACCATGAGCCGCTCGGGGATGGCCCGGGCCCTTTCGTAGGCCAGTCGCCACTCCCGCACGTTCACCGCGGCATCGGAGAGGGGGTCTTGCACCAGGGAAGAGCCCTCCACCTTCTCCAGCCACTCCCCGATCCGGGGGTCGGTCATGCGCTGGTGCAGGAGACGGGCCAGGGCCGCCATCTGCCGGGCCCGGTGCTCGTGCCCCTTCTTGGGGATCATGGTCCGCTGGTCCCAGGCGGCCAAGGCCCCCAAGGAGGCCAGGTAAGCCGTTTCCCTTTGGAACTCCAGGAGGTTCTCGTAAGCGGCTTCAGGCGTCACGGGGGCATCATACCTCCGCCCTGGGAAAGCTCTGTGAAAAAAGCCCTCTTCCCCTTAGCCTCCCCTAAGCGTCCGCGCCTTGGTTTCGCCACATAAGAGGCCCTGGCCAGGCTTAAGGAAAAGCCCTTTTGGGGCCCCCGCCGAGGCTTTCGCCTCGGCGGGGTAATTAAAATGCCCTCATGTGGCCCCTTTTCGCCCTGGTCCTCGGCCTCGTGGTGGGTTCTTTCTTGAACGTGGTCATCCACCGCCTGCCCAAGGGGGAGTCCTTGGTCTATCCCCCTTCCCGCTGCCCCGCCTGCGGCCACCGGCTTGGGCCTTTGGACCTGGTCCCCCTCCTCTCCTACCTGGCCCTAAGGGGGCGGTGCCGCTACTGCCAAGCCCCCATCAGCCCCCGCTACCCCCTGGTGGAGGCCCTCACGGGGGGGCTTTTCCTCCTCGGGGCTCTCTTCTATCCCCCCTCCCCTGAAGCCCTCCTCGTCTTCCTCTTCCTCGCCTTCCTGGTGGCCCTCGCCTTCATTGACCTGGACACCTTTGAGCTCCCCGACGCCCTCACCTACGGTCTCCTCTTCCTGGGGCTTCTTGCCGCCTGGTTCTTCGCCTTCCCCCTTTCCTTCCGGGAGAGCCTGGACGGGGCCCTGGTGGCGGCGGGGGTCTTGGGGCTCGTGGCGGGGTACGGGAACCTCCTCCTGAGGCGGTTTAAGGAGGGGCGGGCCGAGGTGCCCGTGGGGCCCCACCAGGTGCACATGGCGGCCCTCTTCGGGGCGCTTTTGGGCCCGGGGGTGGGCATGGCCCTGGCCTTCCTCGCCTGGGCCCTTTCGGGGCGCACGGGCCGGGCCGTGGTCCTCCCCGACCGGCTCACCCTCCCCCTTCTTCCCCTGGCCTTCCTCCTCGCCCCCCACCTGGGTCTGGACTTCCTGGAAAGCCTCAGGGGAAGCCTCCTCGCCGCCGGGGGGCTCGCCCTCGCCGGGGGGCTCTACTGGGCCTTCCGTCCCCTTCCCGAGGCAGAGGAGGAGCCCGTGGCCATGGGCTACGGGGACGTGAAGCTCCTCGGGGCCCTCGGGGCCTGGCTTGGGCCTTACGCCCTCCTGGCCCTCTTCCTCGGGGTCTTCGCCGGGGCGGCCCTTGGCCTCCTCTTCCGCAAGCGGAAGATCCCCTTCGGGCCCTACCTGGCCTTTGGGGGGGTGGTGGCCTTCTTCTTTGGGGAGGCGGTCTGGGAAGCTTATCTCCGCCTCTTGGGAATTTGAACACGGCGGGAAAAGCTTTGTGCTATCCTCACCCCAGAGGAAGCGGGGTCCACTCCGCCTTCGAAGGAGGAATGCATGGGGCGCTCTCTAAAGCTTTTCCTGGCGGCGATGGGACTTGGACTCTTCGCCCTTGTCCTTTACCTTTGGGCCTCTCCTTACCTCTTCCTCCGTTCCCTCCAGGGGGCCGTCCTGGAGGGAGACCGGGCTCGGCTTGAGCGGCTTGTGGACTTCCCCAGGATCCGGGAGGGGCTCAAGTCGCAGATTCAGGCCCAGCTCCTCCAAGAAATGAGCCGGGAGGCAGAGCGGAACCCCTTTGCCAGCCTCGGCTACCTCTTCGTGGCCGGGATGGTAGACCCCCTGGTGGAGGCCCTGGTTTCCCCCGAGGGGCTCGCCGCTTTAGGCACGGGGGCCGGGCCCGGGGAGGCGCCTAAGGAGGCGGTGAAGGAATGGAGGCTCGCCTACCGGGACTTCCATACCGCTTACGTTTACAACCCCGAGGACCCCAAAAGCCGCCTCTACCTAGAACGGCAGGGGCTTTTCAGGTGGAGGGTGACGCGGGTGGAGCTTCCTCTGAAGTAGTATCCTGGCCCCCGTGGAACTTCTAAACATCCTCGCCAAAAGGCGAAGCGTGCGGCGCTTCAAGCCCCTGCCCATCCCGGAGGAGGACCTGGAGAAGCTCCTCTTCGCCCTGCAACGGGCCCCCACGGACGCCAGCGCCCAGCTCTACTCCGCGATCCGAATAAGGGACAAGGGGCTTAGGGACGAGATCGCAAGGCTTTCCGGGGACCAGGAGCACATCAGGCAGGCGGCGGAGTTCTTCGTCTTCCTGGCGGACGTCCACCGCCTGGAAAGGCTCCTCGCCCACCGGGGGCAGGGGATGGCCTTCTGGCCCAGGACCGCCCTCCACTTCGCCATCCTGGACGCGGGGATCGCCGCCTCGTACCTCGCCCTCACCGCCGAGGCCTTGGGGTATGGGGCCTGCTTCATCGGCGGGGTGCTGAACGGGGTTGAGGCCCTGGTGGACCTCCTCGGGCTTCCCCCTGGGGTCTTGCCGGTGGTGGGCCTTGCCGTGGGCGTCCCCGACGAGGAAGGCCCCCCCAGGCCCAGGCTTCCCCGGAGGCTCGTGGTCCACGAGGACCGGTACCGCCCCTACACGGAGGAGGACCTGGAGGAGGCCTACCGGGCCATGGCCCCCTACAGCCGGGTGGGGGACTGGAACCGGGTCCTGAGGCGCTACTTCGCCGAGGGGGGCACCATGGAAGCCAGGGAAAAGCCTTACGGGAAGGTCCTTTCCCGGCAGGGGTTTGACCCCGACCTACCGAGGGGAACCCCCTTCTACTCTCTGGGGGCCCTCCTGGAAGAGGCCTTGGCCGAGGCCCGGGGGGTGCTCTTCCGCAAGGGGGAGGCCTGGCTGGAGGAGGAGGCCCGGGCCTTCCGGGGGGAAGGGAGGCCGGGGGAGGCCCTCCTCACCGCCCTGAGGAAGGCCCGGGGGGAGGTGCCGGACTGGCCCTGACCTCCTGGAGCACGCGCCTTGCCCCCCGGTAGGCCTTCCGGTAGAAGGGGGCCTCGAGGCTCTCTATGACCACCCGGCTTCCGTAGCTGGAGGCGTGGGCGAAGACCCCCCGGCCCAGGTAGATGCCCACGTGGTCCACCTCCTTGCCCCCAAAGCTGAAGAAGACCAGGTCCCCGGGCCGCAGGGCATCCACGGGCAAGAGGGCCTGGTACTGCTCCTTGCTGGTGCGGGGCAAGGCCACCTCGAGCTCGGCGTAGACCTGGGCCACGAAGGCGGAGCAGTCCAGGGAAAGCGGGGAGTTCGCCCCGTACTTGTAGGGCACCCCCAGGTAGCGGAGAACGGCCCTGAGGAGCGGGCTTTCCGGGTCGTAGTCCTCCGCTTCGGAAGGCGTCCCGGGACCCGGCCCTTGGCCCGGCGGGGGGGAGGCGGCTCCGGGCAGGGCGAGCACCTGCCCCACCTTGATCTCCGGGGAGACGAGGCCGTTTAGGCGCATGAGCTCCTCCACCGTGGTGCCGTAGCGCCGGGCCAGGGAAAAGAGGGTGTCCCCCGGGGCCACCACGTGGGTGCCCGCCGGTCTTTCGGGAAGCTTAAGCACCTGCCCCGGCTGGATGAGGAAACCCTCTAGCCCGTTCAGGCGCACGAGCTCCTCCACCGTGGTGCCGTAGCGGCGGGCGATGGAAAAGAGGGTGTCTCCCTTCTCCACGGTGTGGGTCTGGGCCAAGGCCAGGGAAAGGAGGAGGGCCAAGGTCAGACCTTGTCGGGGCATGGCCCCATTCTATGCCACCGCCCCTTGGCCTCTGTCCGGGGGTGTGCTACAATCCCTCAAGGCGGGGGCCGTTAGCTCAACTGGCAGAGCACCGGTCTCCAAAACCGGGGGTTGGAGGTTCGAGTCCTTCACGGCCCGCCAGATCGCCCCTTCAAGGTAGCCCCTTCGGGGCTGGCCGGGGGGCTTTTTGTTATGGGAGGGTACCAAGTCCTCATCGTGGGCGCCGGGTTCTCCGGCGCCGAGGCGGCCTGGCACCTGGCCCAGAGGGGGGTGCGGGTGGGCCTCCTCACCCAGAGCCTGGACGCGGTGATGATGCCCTTCCTGCCCCCCAAGCCCCCCTTTCCCCCGGGAAGCCTTCTGGAAAGGGCCTACGACCCCAAGGACGAGCGGGTCTGGGCCTTCCACGCCCGGGCCAAGTACCTCCTGGAAGGGCTTAAACCCCTCCACCTCTTCCAGGCCACGGCCACGGGACTCCTCCTGGAGGGGGAAAGGGTGGTGGGAGTGAAGACCTGGGAAGGCCCCCCCGCCCGGGCAGATAAGGTGGTGCTCGCCGTGGGGAGCTTCCTGGGGGCGAGGCTTTTTCTGGGCGAGGTGGCGGAGGAGGCGGGAAGGCTTTCCGAGGCCAGCTACCCTGACCTCTTTGAGGACCTGAACGCCCTGGGCTTTCGCTTCGTGGAGCGGGAAGGAGAGGTTCCCGAAACCCCCACCACCCCGGGCTACCGGGTGCGCTACCGCGCCTTCCACCCCGAGGAGTGGGAGGAAGAGACCTTCCGGCTCAAGCGCCTGGAGGGGCTTTACGCCGTGGGCCTATGCGTCCGGGAGGGGGACTACGCCCGCATGAGCGAGGAGGGGAAGCGCCTTGCGGAGCACCTTCTCCATGAGCTTGGGTAGGGGCCTCTTCCAAGGGTCCTCCCCCTCCCCCGGCCAGAGGGCTCCCCGCACCTCCACGAGAAGCCTCCGGTGGGTGAGGGCGTGGCGCACCTCGCCCAGGGGGAAGGAGCGCACCCCGAAGGCCGCCTCCCGCCCGGGAAGCTCCTCAGGGGGAAAGAGGGGGACGCCGTAGAGGCCCTGGAAGCGCCCCTCAAGCCTTTCCAGGTGCACCCCCTTCCGCCCGAGGAGGACGAGGGCGGTAAGGCGCTCCTCCTTCGCCCGGCGCTTCCTGGGCGCGGGGTAGCGCCCGGGGGCCTCCTTCCCCCGGCAGAAGGCCCCCAGGGGGCAGGTCCCGCAGCGGGGCCTTTTCGGCAGGCAGACCGTGGCCCCGAGCTCCATGAGGGCCTGGTTCCACACCCCCGGGTCCACGCCCTCGGGGAGGAGGCCCTGGGCGAGGGCGAAAAGCTCCTTCTCCTTGGGGCTTTCCCGGGCGAAGAGGCGGGAGAGGACCCTCCGGACGTTCCCGTCCACCGCCGCCACCCGTTCGCCGAAGGCGATGGAGGCCACCGCCGCCGCGGTGTAGGGCCCAAGGCCGGGGAGACGCTTTAGCGCGGCGAAGCTTTGGGGAAGCTCGCCTACGCTTCGGGCCAGGCGGTGGAGGTGTTCCGCCCGCCGGTAATACCCCGCCCCTTGCCACACCTTCAGCACCTCCTCCAGGGAAGCCTCCCGCAGGGCCTTCAGGGTGGGAAAGCGCTCCAGAAAGCGGCGGTAGTAAGGGATGGCCTGCTCCACCCGGGTCTGTTGCAAGAGCACCTCGGAGACCAAGACCCGGTAGGGGTCCCTCTCCCCCCGCCAGGGGAGGGGGCGGGCGTTTTCCCGGTACCAGGCGAGGAGGGCTTCCTGCCAGGATTCCATGCCTAAAGGGGGAAGGCTCCTCCGAAGAGGCGCCTGTGCTCCACCATGAGGCAGCGGTCCGCCACCACGGGAATCCCCGCCGCCTCCAGGGCCCCCTCAAAGGCGGGATGGCGGATCCCCGACTGGAGCCAGACCAGGCCGGGCCTTAGAGCGAGGATCTCCTCGAGGTGGCCCATGAGGGCGGAAGGGGGGCGGAAGACGTCCAGGATGTCCACGGGCCCCTTCAGGTCCAAAAGGCTCGCCACCGCCTTCTCCCCGAAAAGCTCCTCCCCCTGGAACCTGGGGTTCACGGGCAGGATGCGGTAGCCCGCTTCCCGAAGGTAACGGGGCACGTAGTGGGCGGGGCGGGAAGGGTCCTTGTGGGCGCCCAAGACGGCGATGGTCCGGGCTCCCTCCAGGTAGGCCCGCAAAGCCTCATCCTCCATCAGCGCACCCTCCTCTCGAGGACCTCGGCCACCCGCCTGGCCTGGGTAAAGTCCAGGCGAGGGGGCAGCCCCTTCAGGTAGGGGGCCACTTCCTCGGGTCTTAGCACGGGAAGCCGGCCCACTTGCCGTCCCTCCAGCTTCCCGCTCACGAAGACCAAAAGGGGCTCCACCTCCACCCCCAAAAGCTCCCTTAGCTTGTGGGCCTGGCGCCAGGCCTGGCGGACCAGGTCATCGCGCCGCTCCCCCCGGACCCAAAGCCCCTTGGGCGTAGCCCGGATAGTACCGGTGTAGTTCTTTACCTCCACGTTGAAGACCCCAGGGGGCCCCACCACCACGTGGTCGGCGTTCTCCCCACCCAGGTCCACATCATGGAAAACCCTCCAGGTGGAAGGGAGCTCGGCAAGGAACCGGCCCACTTGGGCCTCCCCCAGGTAGCCCTGTGTGGTCGCCACCACCGTCCGCTCCACCTCCTTGTCCTGGAGGAACCGGGCCACGGCCAAAAAGGCGAGAGGCAGGGCCAAGGCCCCGAGCCAAGGTGCGAAGAGCTTGGCGAGAAGCCAAACCACAAAGCCGAAGCTCAGGATCACGGCGACTATCCGCCAAAGCTTCCGAGAAAGGGTCTTGCCCGCCTTGCCCAGCTCGCGCGCCATTGGTCCTCCTTAGGGCCTATAGTCCAAGGGCCTCAGGTAAAACTCCCCGATGGCGGTGGAGGAAAGGAGGGCCACCGTGGGCAGGGCCCGCTTCCAGTGGGTGCGGTTCACCCGTTCCTTCACCCGCCTGAGCTCCTCCTCGCTGAAGCCGAGGCCCAGGATGTAGGCATCGGGATAGCCCTTCAGGTAGTGCTCCAGGATCACGTCGGCCCGGAGGTAGCGCACCCCCAGATCGGCCTCGTCCGTCTGCCCGGGGATGAGGTCGGCGGTGGGGGGTTTTCTCACCACCACCTCGGGCACGCCCAGGTACTCGGCGAGCCGCCAGACCTGGGTCTTGTAGAGGTCGCCCAGGGGGTTCAAGGGGGGTGTGTCGTCCCCGTGCCAGGTGAAGTAGCCGAAAAGCCTTTCCGTCTTGTTGCCCGTGCCCAAAGGAAGGGCCCCGTAGGCCTGGGACTTGTCAAAGAGGACGATCATTCGGGCCCGGGCCATGACGTTGCCCTTGCGGTGGGGGGTTAGGTCAGGGGTGAGGGCGGCGTAGCCCTCCACCATGGGGGTGATGTCCACCTCCTCCAGGGCGACGCCGAAGGTCTGGGCCACCAAATGGGCGTGCTCCCGGGAGAGGGGGCTACTCTCCCGGTGGGGCAGGAAGAGGGCGTGGACCTTCTCCGGTCCCAGGGCCCGCACCGCCAGGGCCAGGGTGGTGGCGGAGTCCACCCCCCCGGAGACCGCCACGAGGGCCTTCTCGTACCCCCGCCAGGCGAGTTCCTCCCGGATGAAGCGGGTGAGGAAATCCGCCACCAGGGGCCAGTTGAGCTCCAGGGTCTCCTGGGCCTTAGGGGCTTCAACGATCCGCATTCCGCCTCCCGTTTAAGACCCGATTCAGGTCGGGAAGGAGGAGGGGCAAGCCGGCCTCGAAGTCGGAAAGAAGCGGGCTATCGTAGCGCACCGGGGGGATGCGCTCCCGGTCCAAAGAGAAGAGAAGGGCCGCCTCCTCGAAGAGGGGGGCCTCGGCCAGGATGCGGCCGTCCGGCCCCACCACCAGGCTTCCCCCGCTCATCCCCTTCCCCCCCTCAAACCCCACGAGGCTCGCCAGGACCACGTAAAGCCCGTGCTCCGCCGCCACCGCCTGACTCAGGGTGCGCCACCGTTCCACGTTTTCGGGGCGCACGCCTTGGAAACCCCTGGCCGGGCTTGCCGCGGGCACGTAGATCACCTCGGCCCCGTCCAGGGCCGCGAGGGTGGCGGTGATGGAGTGCCAGAAGTCCTCGCAGATGAGGAGGGCCGCCCGGCCAAAACGGGTCCCAAAAGCCTCCACCCGGCTACCCCGGGCCAGGTAGCGCTCCTCGTCAAAGACCCCGTAGGTGGGCAGGAAGACCTTGCGGTGCACGTGGACGATGCGGTGGGGAAGCTCCAGGTAGGCGGCGCTGTTGTAGTAGGCCCCCTCGTCCCGCTCATAAAAGCCCACCACCATGTCCAAAAGCCCCTCGTACCCCGCCCGCTTGTGGACTTGGGAGAGGAGTTCCAGGAGCTCAAAGCGGGTCAGGGCCAGCTCCCGCACCCCCCCCTGCAGGAAGTAGCCTGTCAGGGCGGCCTCGGGCAGGACCACCACCTCGGGGGCGTGGGGGCGAAGGGCGGCGAGGGCCGCTCCCAGGCGGGCCAGGTTCTCCTGGAGCCTGGCCTTCTCGGGGCGGAACTGGAGCACCGCGTGCCGAACCACAGGCCTATCCTACGCCCCTGGGCGCCACCCCCTCCAGGTAAAGCCTGGGGTCGGCCTCGGAGAAGGGGTTGTCCTGCTCTTCCAAAGCCTTTAGCTCCTCGGGGGACACCCCCCGGAGCAGGCGGAAAAAGGCCTCCGCATGCCCCTGGTAACGCGCTGTGGCGTAGGCCTCCGCCTGCCCGGTGTCCACCAAAAACGGCCAGTCGGAAGCCTCCAAAAGCAAGAGCTCCCGCATGGCCTGCTGCAACACCTTATGGGGCAGACTCCCCTGGCGCGCCGCCTCCCGCATGAGCGCCTCGGCCCGGTACACCAAGCGCCAGTAGTCCAGGGTCTTCTCGTTGAGCCAGACCCGGTGGTCCCCACCCCGGCCCCAGGACCCCTCAGGAAGAGCGGTGCGCACCGCAGGCCCCTGCACCGCCTCCCTGGCGGTCACCGCCCGCACCCCCTTCTGCCGGGAAAGAAGCCTGAGCACCTCCTCCAGCCAGGCCACCCCCTCGTACCACCAGTGGCCGAAGAGTTCGGCATCGTAAGGGGAGAGGATGACCCCTTCCGGGTGCTCCCAGGCCAGGCGGGCCACCAGGTCCACGAAGTGGGCCGCGTGCTCCTTCACCTTGGCGAAGGCCGCCTCGGGGTCGTAGGGGGCCTTTTGGGACAGGTCCGCTTGCCGGTGGGTTACCCGCCAGTGGTGGAGGCCCGAGAGGGGGTCCTTGCGGTGGAACTCCCGGTAAAGCCCCTCCCCCGGGTAGCCGTAATCCGCGCTCCAGACCTGGAGGGCCGTCTCCTGGTTTCTGGCCAGCACCCTGAGGCCGCTCTCCAACTCGTGCACGCGGAAGGTGGCCTCCCCGCTTTCCACGGGGCCCAAGGAGGCTTCCCCGTAAGGGGCGAGGGGCCTCCCCCCCTGCACCAGGTGGGCGTCCACGAAGGTGTAGCGGATCCCGGCCCGCATCAGGACCTCGTCCACCCCCGCCCGCATGCCCTCCGGGGCTCCCTCCACCGGGGGCTTCCAGGGGCCCTTGGGCCGGTAGGCCATCTCGGGGAGCCAGAAGCCCGTGGGGTCCTTGGCGAAGTGGCGGCGGTAGGTGGCCACCCCGGTCTTCACCTGGGCCCAGAGGGCCTCCTCGTAGCCGAGGAGGGGGGAGTAGCCGTGGGTGGCGTTAGAGGTGATGAGCTCCACCTGGCCCCGCTCCTGGACCTTGCGTAGGGCGGCCGGGAGGTCCTGGCCAATCTGGTGGAAATGATCCAGGGTGAGTTCCCAAAAGGCCACCTGGTGGCGGGTGCTCTTCTCCAGCTCCGTGCCCTGGTAGCGCAGGTAGTCGCTCTGGGCCCTCTCCAAACGGTCTAGGGCGTAGGCGCGAAAGCCCTCCTTGATGCGGGCATCGGAAAGCTGCTCCGCCAGGATGGGCGTGACCCCCAGGGTGAAGCGGGCCTCCACCCCCTCCTGGTGGAGCCTCTCCAAGGCCCTCAGGAGGGGGAGGTAGGTTTCGGCCATGGCCTCGTAAAGGGTCTCCTCCCCAAAGGGCCAGGCCCCGTGGGCCCGCACGTAGGGAAGGTGGGCGTGGAGGACCAAGGCGAAGCGCGCCATAGGCCTAGCGTACCACGGTGCCCTCCCCGAAAAGAGCCCGCCTTATGGGGCTTTCCACCCGGGCGTCGGCGAAGACCACCCGCTTTACCCCGCCCTTTACCGCCTCCACCGCCCCCATGACCTTGCGCTTCATCCGCCCCTGGGCCAAGGCCAGGTACTCGGGCTCCCCCACCCGCTCCACCGGGATCTCCCGCACCAAGGAGGCCTCGTCCGGGTAGCGGGCGAGGAGCCCGGGCACGTTGGAGAGGTAGACCAGGGCCTCCGCCCGGTAGGTGGTGGCGAGGAGGGCGGCGATCTGGTCCCCGTCGGTGTTGATGGCCTCGCCCTCATAGCTTAGGGCGGGCGGGGTGAGGACAGGGAGGTAGCCTGCCCCAAGGAGGAGGTCCAGGAGGGCCTTGTTCACCTCCTCCACCGTGCCGGTGTAGTCTCCCCGGTGGATCTTGACCTTGCCGTCCTCCACGTACTTGACCGCCGTCTTCCTCCGGCCCACGAGAAGCCTCCCGTCCAACCCCGAAAGGCCGATGGCGTTCGCCCCCTCCCGCTGCAGGAGCTCCACCAGGCGCTTGTTCACCAGGCCGCAGTAGACCATCTCAAAGATCTCCAGGGTCTTCCGGTCCGTGAGGCGGCTCACCTGCCCCCCGGGGTGGGTGAGGAAGCGGGGCGGGTGGCCCAGGGCCTCCGCCACCTTGTTGGTCTCGCTGCTTCCCCCGTGGACCAAAAGGAGCCTCACCCCCTCCTTCCACAGGGAGGCCGCGTCCTTGGCCACGGCCTCGTAGTTGATCCCCTCGGCGCCTCCCACCTTGACCACGATCACGGCTCACCTCCCACATGGCCTTAGGCCCCGCCAGCACGGGGTGGCCTTAGGGGTGCAACCCCGGGAAGTCCAGGCCCAGGGTCTCGAGCCAGCCCATGCGGAGGTTCAAGGCCTGGAGGGCGTGGCCCGCGGTGCCCTTCACCAGGTTGTCAATGGCGGTCATCACCACGAGCCGCCCGGTGTCCTCCTCCAGCTCAAAGCCGATGTCCGCGTAGTTGGTGCCCTGGACGAAGCGGGGGTCGGGGTAGCGGTGGATGCCCTTCTTCTGCTTGACCAGGCGGACGAAGGGCTCCTGCCCGTAGGCCTCCCGGTAGGCCTGCCACACATCCCTTTCGCTCCAGCCATCCTGGAGGAAGGTCTGGGCGGTCATGAGGATCCCCCGCACCCGGTCTGTGGCGATGGCGGTGAGGTGGACCTCGGGGCGGCCCGGGAGGTTTTCCACCACCTCTGCGGTGTGGCGGTGGCCCGTGGGCTTGTAGACCCGAAATGACCCCGCCCTTTCGGGGTGGTGGCTCGCCGGGGTGGCCTCGGCCCCGGCGGCCGAGGTGGAGATGAGGAGGGTGACGAAGATGGGGGAAGGCTTCAGGACCCCGGCCTTGAGGAGGGGATAGAGGCCCAGGAGGGTGGCGGTGGCGTTGCACCCGGCCCCCGCGATCCAGTCCGCCCCCCTCAAGGCCTCCCGGTAAAGCTCAGGCACGGCGTAGACGAAGCGGCCCAAGAGGTCCGGCCTCGGGTGCTCCCCGTAGTACTTCCGGTAAAGCTCCGGGTCCCTCAGGCGGAAGTCCGCGGAGAGGTCCAGGAGGACGGGGGCAAGGGCGGCGTAGCGGTCAAACTCCCGGGCCAAAACCCCGTGGGGCAGGGCCAGGACCAGGATGTCCGCGGGCTCCAGCTTCTCCGGGGGGATGAACTTGAGGTTCGTGCGCCCGCGAAGGTTGGGGTGGACGAAGGGCACGGGTTCACCCGCGAAGCGCCTCGAGGTCACCTGCTTCACCTCCAAATAGGGGTGAGAAAGGGCGAGCCTCAGGAACTCCCCCCCGGCGTACCCCGAGGCTCCCACGATGGAGAGGGTCTTCCTATCAGCCATGGGGCCACCTCCTCGGTTCCGCCAACGGCGCTCGGGCTAACACCAGCGCCTCCCGGGCCTCCAGGCCGGAACCATGCGCCTCCACATCAAAAGCCAAGTGGTCAGGGTTCAGCGCCACCATCACCTTGTCCTCCACTGCCTCCCAAAGACCGCCTAGGAACGGAACCCGTTCCCCTGCCCCCTGGACCCAAAGGGTCACAACGCCAGGCTCCACGCGTACTTCAGAATTTCCCCCGGGATGTCCACCCCCGTGGTGTGCACGGAGTTCTTGAACTCCATGGTGTGGTTCACCTCGTTGACGAGAAGCCCCCTCTCGGACTCAAAGAGGTCTATGGCCACCACCCCACCCCCCACCGCCCCCGCGGCCCTCACGGAAAGCTCGGCGATCTCCTCCGTGAGGGGGCAGTTTTCCGCCTGCCCCCCCCGGGCGGTGTTGGTGATCCAGTGCTGGCTCCGCCGGTAGATGGCGGCGATGGCCCTCTCCCCCACCACGAAGACCCGTATGTCCCGGCCGGGCTTTTTCACGTACTCCTGCAGGTAGAGGAGCTGGTGCTGGAACCCCCCCAGGACCTCCTTGTGCTCCAGGATGGCCTCCGCGGCCTCCCGGTCCGTGATCTTGGCCAAAAGACGCCCCCAGCTTCCGATCACGGGCTTCAGGACCACCGGATAGCCCCAGGCCTCCATGAGCTTAAGGGCCTCCTCCGCATCGGTGAGGAGGGCCGTCTTGGGCTGGGGGAGGCCCGCCCGGGCGAGGGCCACGCTGGTGGCCCACTTGTCCCCGCAGGTCTCTATGACCTCGGGCCGGTTCACCACGGGGATGCCGAGGGCGGTGAGGTAGCGGGCCACGGCGAGGCCCCGGGACTGGCTCACGCACCGCTCCAGGGCCACCGTAACCCCCTCCAGCTCCTTGGGCCTTTCCCCCAAGACCATGGGGAGGGCGGGGACGTAGACCTTCTTGTGGGGGATGCCCAGGGCCTCGGCCCGCTCAAAGAGCATCCGCTCGTCGGGACGGATGCGATCGTAGAGGATGGCCAGCATCTAGCCTCCGGGAAAGAGGGCGCAGGCCCTGTCATACCACCCCCATGCTGGCTTGCGCCAGCATGGGGGCCCCGGTAAAAGGACCCGCTGCCGCAATCTCGGACCCTTCAGGGCAAAGGAAACCGGGAAAAAGGGTATCAGGGGCGCAGGCCGGCATGGGGTGGGATCACTCGCCCCAGTCCTCCGCCTCCTCGGGGGCGGGCTCGAGCCTCAAGGGGTCAAGCCCCACCACCTCCAGCTCCGCGCCGCAGTCCTCGCAGACCACGAGCTCGCCCAGCTCCGGGTTGTCCAGGTTCAGCTCCGCACCGCACTCGGGACAAGTGGCTACCATTCCTCGTCCTCCCCCACCTCGCTCCAGTCGGGGACAAAGCGGAAACCGCACTCGGGGCACTGCACCTCCTGGCCCTGGTCCTCCTCGGAAACCTCAAAGGTGTACCCGCAACGGGGGCAGTCCACGAAGAAGCCCTCGAGGCCCTCCTCCGTCACCTCCACCTCCAGGGGATCCAAGGAGACCACCTCCAGGAAAGCGCCGCAGGCCTCGCACTCCAGCACGTCCCCTATCTCCAGGGTCTCCAAGTCCTCGGCCAGCACCACGCTGGCCTCGCCGCACACCGGGCAGGTGATCTCCAGGTCCTCCATGACAAGAGTCTACTCCCCCGGGAAGCGCCCGTGCCGCTTGTAGTAGTCCAGAAGCGACCCCTCCTTGAGCGCTTCCAAGAGGAAAGGGGGCGGGGGACGGAGGGTAAAGCGCTCCTCCCCCCGGAGCAAAACCCCCCGCTCCACGTCCAGCTCCACCTCGTCGCCGTCCTCTAGCGCATCCACCACCTCCTCCGACTCAAAGGGGATGATCCCCAGGTTCACCAGGTTGCGGAAGAAGATGCGGGCGTAGCTTTTGGCGATCACCGCCCGAATGCCGAGCTTCCGCAGGGCCTCGGGGGCGTACTCGCGGCTAGAGCCAAGCCCCGCGTTCCGCCCGAAGACCAGGATGTCCCCGGGGCGCACCTCCTTGGCGAACTCGGGCCTCAGGTGGGCGAAGGCGAAGGTGTGGAACCGGTCCTCCCCCACCATGAAGGGGGCATACTTGCCGGGAAGGATGTCGTCCGTGTTCACATGGTCGCCAAACTTCCACACCCTAGGCATGGCCTACCTCCTCCTCTACCTCCAGCTCCTCCGGGGTGGTGAGGTACCCCGCCACCGCGCTCGCCGCCGCCACCCGGGGGCTCGCCAGGTAGATCTCCGCGTCCGGGGCCCCCATGCGCCCCCGGAAGTTGCGGTTGGAGGTGGAGACGCACACCTCCCCGGGGGCCAAGACCCCCATGTGCCGCCCCATGCAGGGGCCGCACCCGGGGGTGCCCAGGGTGGCCCCGGCCTCCAGGAGGGTGAGGAGGGTGCCGTCCCGGGCCGCCTCCTCCAGGACCTGGGAGCTTGCCGGGACCACGAGGAGCCTGACCCAAGGGGCCACCCTCCTGCCCCTGAGGACCTCCGCCGCCGCCTTTAGGTCCTCGAGGCGGCCGTTGGTGCAGGTGCCGATGAAGACCTGGTCCACCCGCTTGCCCTTGACCTGGGCCACCTCGTGGACGTTGTCCACGTAGAAGGGCACGGAAACCCTGGGGGTGAGGGCGGAGAGGTCTATCTCCACCTCCTGGGCGTACTGGGCCTCGGGGTCGGGGTAAAGCCACTCGGGCACCCGGTACATCTTCAGGATCTCCCCTGAGGGCACCACGAGCCCCGCCTTGGCCCCCGCCTCCACCGTGAGGTTGGCGAGGGTCATGCGCTCCCCCCGGCTTAGGGCCTCCGCCCCGTCCAGGAGGTGGATCTCCACCGCCATGTAGGTGGCCCCCTCGGCGGTGAGGCGCCGCACCATCTCCAAGGCAGCGTCCTTGGCGGTGACCCCCTTGGGGAGCCTCCCCCGGAAGACCACCTTCACGCTCTCGGGCACCCTAAGCCAGGTACGCCCGCTGGCGGCGGCCAGGGCGATGTCCGTAGCCCCCATCCCCGTGCCAAAGGCCCCCACCGCCCCGTAGGTGGTGGAGTGGCTGTCCGAGCCCACCACGAGGAAGCCCGGCTGGGCCAGGCCCTCCTCTATGAGGACCTGGTGGCACACCCCCCTCCCCACGTCAAACACCCGGATGCCGTGCTTGTGGCCCCACTCCCTTATCTCCTTCTGGGCCTTGGCCACCTCGAGGTTCGCCGCCGGGGCCACGTGGTCAATGACGATGGAGACCCTTTCCGGGTAGCGGGGGGTGGCGTTTAGGTACTCCAGGCGCTTGAAGAAGCTCCCGGCGATGGAGTCCACCACCATCACCTGGTCCACCTCCACCACCACGAGCTCCCCCGCGCGGACGGGCCTTCCCGCCTTGTGGGAGAGGATCTTTTCCGCCAAGGTCTGGGGCATCTTCACCCTCCTCTGCCTTCTTATAATGGGGCCATGGGCCGGTACTGGATTCGGGTCTACCCCGATCCCGAGGAGCCCGGGGTATGGCTCGCCGAGGTCCCCGCGGTGCCCGGGGTGCGCTCGGACGGGGACACCCGGGAGGAGGCCATTAAAAACGTACGGGAAGCCCTGGAGGCCATGCTGGAAGTCCTCCAGGCCAGAAACCTCCCTATCCCCGAACCTGACGAGGAGTGGGTGGAAGTCCACGTGAATGCCGCCTAGACCCGAAGAAGCGGTGCGCAAGCTGAAACGCTTGGGCTTTGAAGAGGCCGGGGGAAAGGGCAGCCACCGCGTCTTTCTGCACCCCGACGGACGGCGTACCGTGGTCCCTTTCCACCGCAAGGAGCTCAAGAAAGGCACTTTCCTAGGCATTCTCAAAGACATCGGTCTCACCGAGGAGGAGTTCCGCAACCTCTAGCCTCATGCCGTGATCCACTCCCGGAGGATCCGGTCCAGCTCCTCCAGGGTGAGCTGGCCCCGGTCGGCCAAGGCCTTGATGTGCTGGGTGACCCGCTGCAGCTCCTCCTCCCCATAGTGAAGGCCGAGCTCCTCCGCCCGCGCCTTGATGGCGTGCCGCCCGGTGAGCCTCGAGGCGATGATGAGCTTCCGCTTCACCCCGAAGACCTCCGGGGGGTAGGGCTCGTAGGCCTCGGGGTTGATGTAGATGGCCTTGAGGTGCATCCCCGCCTTGTGGCTGAAGGCCGTCTCCCCGGTGATGTAGTTGTTGAAGGGGATCTCCACCCCAACCATCCGGGCCACCATCCGGTCCAGCTCGGGGAGCATCTCCAGCTTGTACTTCCTGCGCACGTACTCGGGCTGGAGGGTGTACATGCGGGCGAGGAACCCCCCCAAAGGCGTAATCCCGTTCCTCTCCCCGATCCCCAGGATGGTGGTGTCCACGTGGGTGGCCCCGGCCTCAATGGCTTCATACGCGTTGGCGATGGCGCACCCGGTGTCGTTGTGGCCGTGGAACTCAATGTCCACCCTGGGCCCCACCACCCGCCGCACCTCCCGCACCAGGGCGTAGACCTGCCGGGGCGTGGCCACGCCCACGGTGTCCGCCAGGCCCACCCGGTCCACGTAGGGGGCGATGGCCCCGTAGATCTCCAAGAGGTCGTGCTCATCGGAGCGGAAGGTGTCCTCGGCGGAGAAGCGGACCTCCACCTGGGGGGCGGTTTCCCGGATGTACTGGATCACCTCCCTGGCCTCGGCGATGATGCGGGGGATGTCCCGCCCGTGGGCGGCCCTGAGGTACCTGCTGGTGCCAAAGAGAAGGTCAATCCCCTGAACCCCCGTCTCCACCGCTACCTTGGCCGCATCCATTCGGGTCTGGATGTGGGTGACCACCTTGGCCTTCAGGCCCAAGGCGGCCAGGACCTCCGCGTCCTTGCGGGACTGGGGGGAGGCCATGGGGGTGGTGACCTCGATGTACTCAACGCCGAACTCGTCCAGGGCCTTGGCGATCTCCACCTTGTCCTGGGTGGAGAAGTTCGCCCTTTCAAACTGTTCCCCTTCCCGTAAGGTGGAGTCAATAATCTTCCACTCCCGCATGCACCCCTCCCCAAAAGAAAACCGGCCCGAACCCGGGCCGGGGGATAAGAAGCCCTTGGAGGGCTATCCTACCCCCCGGCGGCCGAGTTTTTTCACACGGGCCAGCATCTTGCCCGTAAGGGTATACGAAACGCCGCGAGTTGTCAACGCCCAAACCGCCTCTCCCGGGCCTGGTAGCTCCTTAGGGCGCGCAGGAAGTCAATCTTGCGGAACTCGGGCCAGAGGACGTCGGCGAAGTAGAACTCGGAGTAGGCGGACTGCCAGAGGAGGAAACCGGAAAGCCGGATCTCCCCCGAGGTGCGGATGATGAAGTCGGGGTCGGGAAGCCCGGCGGTGTAGAGGTGGCGGGCGATGTCCTCCGGGGTGAGGCCCTCGGCCACCTCCTTGGGGGAGAGGCCCCGGGCCTCCGCCTCCAGAAGAAGCCGCTTCACGGCGTCCACGATCTCCTCCCGCCCCCCGTAGCCTAAGGCGATGTTGAGGAACATGCCCCGGTGCCCCTCCGTCCTCCGCTCCAGGCGCTCTATGGCCCGGACCACCTCCGGGGAAAACCCCTCCCGCCTGCCGATGAAGCGGACCCGCACCTGGTTTTCCAGGATCCGGTGGTCCTCCGCCATCCGCTCGGCCTCCCGCAGGAAGAGGTTCATGAGGGTCTCCACCTCCTCCGGGGGGCGCTTGAAGTTGTCCGTGGAGAAGACCCAGACGGTCACGGTCTTGATGCCCATCTCCAGGCACCACTCCAGGACCTCGTAGGCCTTCTGCACCCCGAACTCGTGCCCCTTGGTGGGGGAAAGGCCGATGGCTTTGGCGTAGCGGCGGTTCCCGTCCAGGATGAGGCCCAGGTGCTTGGGCATGGGGCCTCCCTTCACCTCCCGCAGAAGGCGCCTTTCATAAAGCCAGTAAAGGGGGCGGGACAGGGAGAGGAGGCGGCGCACCATACCTAATCCACCCTAAGCCGGAGGGATGAGAAAGGGAAGGGGTTCCAGGCCCCCTTCCCCCCACGCCTAACGGTAAAGCTCCCGGGCGATGACGTGGCGCTGGATCTCCGAGGTGCCCTCGTAGATCTCCGTCACCTTGGCGTCCCGGTAGTACCGCTCCACCCGGTAGTCCCGGTGGTAGCCGTACCCCCCCAGGACCTGGACCGCCTCCCGGGTCACCTCCACGGCGGCGGCGCTGGCGAAGAGCTTGGCGGCGCTGGCCTCGAGGGTGAACCTCTCCCCCAGGTCCTTCTTCCTCGCGGCCTCGAGGACCAAGGCGCGGGCAGCGGCGATCTTCACGTGCATGTCGGCGATCTTGAAGGCGATGGCCTGGTGCTCGCGGAGCTTCTTCCCGAACTGCTCCCGCTCCTCGGCGTAGGCCTTGGCGATCTCAAAGGCCCCGCGGGCAATGCCCACCGCCTGGGCCGCCACGCCGACGCGCCCAGAGTCAAGCCCGGCCAGGGCGTAGGCGAGCCCCCGCCCCTCCTCGCCCAAAAGGTTCTCCTCCGGGACGAAAACCTCCTCCAGGCGCACCTCGGCGGTGTGGGCCGCGTGGAGGCCCATCTTCTCCTCGGGGCGGCCGAAGGAAAGCCCCGGGGTGTCCTTCTCCACCAAGAAGGCGCTGATCCCCTTCTCCGTGCGGGCCATGACCACGTAGAGGTGGGCGTGGCCAGCAGAGGTGATCCAGCTTTTGACCCCGTTCAGCACGAACCCGCCCTTGACCCGCCGCGCCTCGGCGCGGAGGCTTTTGGCGTCGGAGCCCGCCTGGGGCTCGGTGAGGCAGAAGGCCCCGATCCACTCCCCCTGGGCCAGGGGCACGAGGTAGCGCCGCTTCTGCGCCTCGGTGCCGAAGCGGAGGAGCATGTACTGGGGAAGGCCGCTGGTCACGGAGACGATGACGGCCACGCTGGGGTCGGCGGCGGCGATCTCCTCCAGGGCCAAGGCCCAGGTCACGGAGTCCAGGCCCACCCCCCCCCACGCCTCGGGCGTGGTCATGCCGAGGAAGCCTAGGTCGGCCAAGGCCTTCAGCTGCGGCCAGGGGTACTTGCCCTCCCGGTCGTACTCCGGGGCCAGGGGGTAGAGGACCTCCTTGGCCAGCTTGCGCACCGTGTCCAGCACCAGCTTTTGCTCCTGGGTGAGGGTCATCGGCCCTATCGTATCATTGCAGGGCCGAAAAAAAACGTCACCCTTCCCCCCACCTGGGCGCCCGCGCCCCCGGGAGCCCCAGGTGGTCTAGGATGCGCTGGGTCACGAAACCCAGGAGGTCCCGGATCTCCTTGGGGCGGTGGTAGAAGCCGGGGCTCGCGGGGAGGACGATGGCCCCCGCCTCCGCCGCCTGGACCATGGCCCTCAGGGTGGGAAGGGGCAGGGGGGTTTCCCGGGGCACCAGGATGAGGGGGCGCTTCTCCTTCAGGTGCACGTAGGCCGCCCGGGTGAGAAGGGTGTCCGCGAGGCCCCAGGCGATCTTGGCCAGGGTGGTGGCGGAACAGGGGACCACCACCATCCCCCGGGTGGGAAAGGAGCCCGAGGCGATGGGGGCTCCCAGATCGGCGTCCTTGTAAAGGCGGCTTGCCCAGGGGTGGAGGTCCTTGGGCGCCAAGCCCATCTCCTCCCACAAGACCCGCTTGGCCCCCTGGCTCACCACCAGGTGCACCTCGGCCAAGCCCTGCAGGGCCTGCAAAAGATCCAAGGCGTAGGGCATCCCGCTCGCCCCCGTCAAGCCCACCACCACCCGGGGAAGCGCCATGGCCCCCATTCTAAGTACCCCACAAGGGCGATAGAAAACCCCAGGCCCTTTGGGCCTGGGGGGCACCCCGCGGGCGGGGGCTTACTTCAGCTCCACCACCGCGCCCACGGCCTCCAGCTTCTTCTTGATCTCCTCGGCCTCGGCCTTGGGGATGCCCTCCTTGATGGGGCCGCCCTTTTCCGCCAGGTCCTTGGCCTCCTTGAGGCCCAGGCCGGTGATGGCGCGGAGCTCCTTGATGACCTCCAGCTTCTTGGCCCCTGCATCCTTGAGGACCACGTCGAACTCGGTCTTCTCCTCCACGGGGGCCGCCGCGGCGGCCGCCGCAGGGGCCGCAGCCACGGCCACGGGGGCCGCCGCGGTCACACCCCAGGTCTCCTTGAGAACGTCAATGAGCTGCTTGAGTTCCAGAACCGTAGCCTGAGAGAGCTCTTCCTTGATGCGCTCGATGTCCAAAGCCATCTTCTACCTCCTAAGCTGCCTTCTTCTCCGCGTACGCTTCCAAGATGCCTACCAGCTCGCGGGCCACGCCGCCCAAGACCCCCACAAGCTCCGCCATGGGGGCCTGCAGCACGCCCACGAGCTCCGCCCGGAGCTCGTCCATGGTGGGCAGCTCCGCCAGGGCCACCACGTCCTTGGCCGAGAGCACCTGGCCCTGCAGGAGCCCGCCCTTGGCCTCGGGGATGCCCTTAGGGCTCTTCTTGGCGAACTCCGAAAGGGCCTTGGCCGCGGCCACGGGGTCCTGGTAGAAGACCACGGCGCTGGGCCCTTGGAGCCCATCCAGCTCAGGCAGGCCAAGCTCCTTTAGGGCGATGCGGATCAGGGTGTTCTTGGCCACGAAGAGCCTGGCCCCCTTCTCCTTTAGGGCTTGGCGCAGGGCGTGGGTCTCCTTGGCGGAGAGCCCCTGGTAGTTCACCAGGAAGAAGGAGCCACGGGCCCGCTCAAGGTTCTCCTTGAGGGCGGCAAGAAGCTCAACGTTGCGCTTGTTTGGCACGCCTTCCTCCCTTTCGGGGCAGGGGAACCCCGGCCGACTTTTCAGGGCTTTTTGCGAAACGCTCCCCCTCAAGCGCCTCGGCGGGATGTTTAAGGCCTGAAGCCCCCCGCTGTCTTTGGCCTGGGCGCAAAAGCGCCCGGGGTGCCATCCTGGAGTGTAAGGGAAGGGGGCCCCTTCGTCAAGCGAGGCCCCCGGCAACGCCTAGGAGTGGGGGTTGATGCGGATGCTCGGCCCCATGGTGCTGGTCACGTAGACCGAGCGCAGAAAAGTGCCCTTGGCCGCCTCGGGCTTGCTGGCCTCCAAGGCCCGGATAAAGGCCCGGATGTTCTCGGCGATCTTCTCCGGGGGGAAGCTCACCTTGCCCACGGGGGCGTGGATGGCCCCGGTCTTGTCGTTGCGGAACTCGATGCGGCCCGCCTTAATCTCCCGGATGATCTCCCCGATGTTGAAGCCCACGGTGCCGGCCTTGGGATTGGGGAGGAGGCCACGGGGGCCCAGGATGCGGCCTAGCTTGGAGCCCACCGCCCCCATCACGTCCGGGGTGGCCACCACCGCATCAAAGTCCATCCAGCCATCCAGGATCTTCTGGATGATCTCCTCCCCGCCCACGTAATCGGCCCCCGCCTCCTCGGCCTCCTTGATCTTCTCTCCCTTGGCGATGGCCAAGACCCGCACCTGCTTGCCCAGGCCGTGGGGAAGGGAAACGGTGCCGCGGACGTTTTGGTCGGACTTACGGGGATCGATGCCCAGCTTGGCGTGGACCTCCACGGTCTCGTCAAACTTGGCCGTGGCGAGCTCCTTCACGAGCCTGGCCGCCTCGTCGATGGTGTAGACCTTGGCCGGGTCCACCTTCTCCAGGAGGGCCCGGTAGCGCTTGCCGTGCTTAGGCATCCTTCACCTCCGGCGCGCCCACCACCTCCACCCCCATGGAGCGGGCCGAGCCCGCGATCATGCGGGCGGCGGCCTCGAGGTCGGTGGTGTTCATGTCGGGGAGTTTCTGCTTGGCGATCTCCAGCACCTGCTGCCAGGTGATCCTTCCCACCTTCTCCCGCCCCGCCTTGTGGGCCCCCTTCTCCAGGCCCGCCGCCTTGCGGATGAGGTAGCTGGCGGGGGGCGTCTTGGTGACGAAGGTGAAGGAGCGGTCCGCGTAGATGGTGATCTCCACGGGGACGATGGCGTCCCCCATGTTGGCGGTGGCCGCGTTGAAGGCCTTCACGAACTCCATGATGTTGGCCCCGTGCTGGCCCAAAGCCGGGCCCACCGGGGGCGCGGGCGTGGCCTTGCCCGCGGGCAACTGCAGCTTGACTACGGCAACGACTTTCTTCATTTTTCCCTCCTAGGCTCCCCCCAACTTGGGGGTACAGACGCCTTTTAGGCCTTAGCCACCTGGGAGAAATCCAGCTCCACAGGGGTTTCGCGCCCGAAGATGGTCACCATGACCTTGACCTTGCCCTTTTCCGGGTTGATCTCGGTCACGGTGCCGGTAAAGTCGGCGAAGGGGCCGGAGATCACCCGGACCTGGTCGCCCTCCCGGAAAGCCACCTGGGCCTTGGGGGCTTCCTTCCTGCCCAAGAGGCCGGACACCTCCAGGATGTGGCGCACCTCGTCCGGAGAGAGGGGCACCGGACGGTTGCCCGCCCCCACGAATCCCGTGATGCCCGGGGTACCCCGCACCACCTCCCAGGCCTCGTTGGGCTCCTCCTCGTCCCCCAGGTCCATCTGCACGAACAGGTAACCGGGGAAGAGCTTCTTCTTGACGACCTCCTTCTTGCCCCCCTCGCGGAGTTCCACCACCTCCTCCGTGGGGATGAGGACCTGGTAGATCTTATCCTCCATGCCGAAGGCCCGGATGCGCTTCTCCAGGTTGGCCTTGGCCTTCTCCTCCTGCCCCACGTAGGTGTGGACCGCGTACCATTCAATGCTCATCGCAAAAGCCCTATGAGGAAGCGGAAGACCAGATCGTAAAGGCCCAGGACAACCATGGAGGCCAGGGTAAAGATCAGGATGGCCTGGGTGCCCTCCACGATCTGCTCCCGCGTGGGCCAGGTAACCCGGGCTAGCTCCGCCCGGGCCTCCTGAAAGTAGCGGACGATCCGGGCCAACATCAGATCTTCACTTCCTTGTGGACCGTGTGCTTATCGCACCAGGGGCAGTACTTCTTCAGCTCCAGCTTGGAGGTGGTGTTGCGCTTGTTCTTCTCGGTGGCGTAGTTGCGCCGCTTGCACTCGGTGCACTCCAAGAGGATCTTGATGCGGACCTCGCTGGCCATGCCTCACCTCGTTAGGGGTGGGGGAGGCGTGCCTCCCCCAGGGCTTACTCCAGGATCTTGGTGACCACGCCGGCACCCACGGTCCGCCCACCCTCACGAATGGCAAACCGCAAGCCCTCCTCCAACGCCACCGGCTTGATCAGCTCCACCGTAAACGTCACATTGTCCCCAGGCATCACCATCTCCACCCCCTGGGGCAACTCCACCACCCCCGTCACATCCGTCGTCCGAAAGTAAAACTGCGGCCGGTACCCAGAAAAAAACCCCGTGTGCCGGCCCCC